>CAIQQO010000383.1 GCA_903873965.1 uncultured bacterium | reverse complement strand
TGGTTGGCGGTCACGTTGGTAAACGAGTACGTGCCGACTGCACCTACCGAGACGCCATCCACGCCCACGTCCACGATCGAAGCGCCCGGGTCGGGCGTGATCGTAAATTGCAGGCTGCCGCCGCTGGGCACGCCCTGCGCCGTGTTCGGCGTAATGCTGCCATTCGGGCCGGCCGTAGGCGCCAGAATATAGGAATTGACATTCACAGCGAAGGATGCGCTCAGTATATGGTTGGCTGTGACATGCGTGAAGGTGTACACACTGACTGCCCCCACCGAGTTGCCATCCACGCTGACATCCACGATGTGGAAGCCGGTGTTGGGCGAAACGTGGAACACCTGACTGGCGTCGTTGTTCACCGTTTGCGGCGTGTTGGGTGAAATACTGCCATACTGCCCTGCGCTCGGTGTCAGAACATAGGTGGCTGCGCCGCCGCTAAAAGTTGCCGTGATGGTGTGATTCGCCGTCACATTCGTGAAGGTGTATGCACTCACCGCGCCGACCGAAACACTGTCCACACGCACATCCAGAATGTGATATCCCGAATTGGGCGTGATCGCAAAGGTCAGGTTGCTGCCATAATTCACCGTCTGTCTGCTTCCGGGTGAAATGCTGCCATTTGCGCCTGCGGTGGGCTGCAATTTATAGGTATTGATCGCAAACACCGCCACGATAGAGTGGTTGCTGGTCACATTATTGAAGGTGTACTGGCTGACATCTCCGGCGGGTGCGCCGTCAATGTAGACATTGGCAATGTGATAACCCGTATTGGGCGTGATTGAAAATGCGACGCTACCGCCGTAGCCGACGGATTGATTGGTGTTAGGCCAGATGCTGCCGTTCGATTGCGCCGCTGGCGAAATCGTAAAGCTGCTGTTGGAAAACTGCGCGTCAATCGTGTGGTTGCCCGTGACATTGTTGAAGGTGTACTGACTCACTGCGCCCACGCCGTTGCCGTCCACAGTGACATTGGCGATGTAGTAGCCGCTATTCGGCGTGATTCCGAAAGTAACGCTGCCGCCGCTTTGCACATATTGCACGCTGTTCGGCCAGATACCGCCGTTTGCGCCTGCCGATGGCGTGATGGCAAAGGTGCTTGCCACTTCAAACGCGCCGATGTCGCAGGCCGCGCCCTGTGGTCGGCTGATGCCGCGCTCGTCGGCGGCCTGACAGTACGTATTGTCAGCCGCGTCGATCGCCGGAGAGCCGGTCAGCAACGCCATCGTCCATTTGCCGCCGCCGTTGTCCTGCAAAACGTCCAGCATGGGATTGCCAGACAGGGGCGACTGGCATGTGCCATCCTGAATCAAGGTTCTGGCGTTTGCGCCAATCGTTCCGCCGCCGGCGACGATACAGTCAGTGCCGGCGGCGCTGCCTGCAATCACCGCGTTGTAAAAAAAAGCGGCGCTGCCAACCTGATACACCGCCCCGCCTGTGTTGCTGGCGATGGTGCTTTGGGTGACCGTCAAATTACCGAGGCTGGAAACAATCCCGCCAGTGCGGCTGCCGATGTTGTTGGCCACTGTGCTGTTAGACACGACCAGCGTCCCGTATTGACTCTGGATGCCGCCTGCATCTGCGCTGGTGTTGTCGCTGATGGTGCTGTCGCTGATGGTGGTGGGGTTTCCGGCGCTGTAGATGCCGCCGCCCAGCCGCTTCGCGATATTGAGAGCAACGGTATCGTTGATCAAGGTTAGGCTGCTGCCGGCTGTATTAAAAATACCGCCGCCAGAAATAGCCGAGTTGCCGAAAATAGAACTGCTGGCTACGGTCAGGTTTCCAGCATTGACGATGCCGCCGCCATTTCCAGTCGCCGTATAACCGTCACGAATCGTCATTCTTGAAATTGACGCGGTGGTTCCGGCGTGGATTGAAAACACGGTGACGTCGTGGTTGCCGCTCACCGCCAACAACGCCTGACCCGGGCCAAGCAGATGAACATCCTGGGCAACGACCAGAGGGCCGCTGCTGAGGGTGATCGTTGTCAGCCCGCTGGCCGTGAGCGCCGAATCGAAGTTGATCGTTCCGCCCGCGCAGGTGCTGGCAAGGGCTTGGCGCAGGGTGCCGCTGCCGCTGTCGGCTGTGCTGGTGACTGTGACATACGCGGCGCAGGCAGACTCATTCAGCCGTGATGTTGCGCCAGCCTGGCTGACATGGCTATCGACGGGTGTGCTGCTCGCGTAGGCGGGGCTTTGCGTGGATAGCACCGGCATGGCAAGTGTCGCAAGGAACAGCGCGGCCAGCCGATGCATAAAGGCGCTGCGGGGTGATAAGGTGCGTTTGTTAGCTTTCAAAGCTTGCTGTTTCGCCGCGATAGGTGCGGGCGCTGGACAGGCACTGGCTCGTTCTGAGGTGTGAGTCAAGACAGTTTGACTATCGTCCATAAGTAACCTCGATGCATCATCTGTAGTCTGGCCAGCCGGAGGTCGATTCGATCATGTCGCCAAGTCGAGGCTTCGGACGATGCTGACACATTATCTTTCGCTTAAATGGATAGGCAATTACGTAAGCAACAGACCCTAAGTGGTTCGTCCGACAATCTGTGATGTCCCTGGTATAGCTGTACTGCGCCGGTTTCGGAGCGAAAGTGCAACTGTCACCGGAACAAAACCGAAAGAACATATGACAACCAACTTAGCAAGATTGATTAAGCGAAAGACAATCACTCATGCTTATCCTGAGTAGACAGTATGACGCTTGCACATGACTACATTATGAACACCTACTAAGATTGTTGTTATGCCATTTCGCCGCTGAAAAGGTTAAGATGCACGAACCGGCTCAAACCGCTCATCATGACATACTCCCACATCCTAGGCGGCGTCACCTATGCCTCGATCGGCATTTCACCGTGGGCGGGTTGCACACGCAATACGACATCCCCACCCAGACGTGCGTGCTGGCGCCTTTGGCTGATGACGCAGCCCAGACCTTTGGGGTGGATGTGGGTAGGTGGAGGTCATTGCGTCCACACCCCAAAGGTCGCGGATGTGCGGCGGCTTGACCTGAGGGTTTATTAACAGTGATTCATTTGCAGGCTAACATAACCAACCTCCCCAATGAGACGCAATCCTTCTTTTTACGTTTCACGTTTCACGTGTATGGCACAGCGTGTTTTTGAAAACAGGCACATCGTCATTATCCGAGTTTAGACTCGTCAGGGCTGCTGTAAGTACGCCGCACAACCCAATCATATAATAAATACATGCACATATTACTCACCGGCGGCAGCGGCGACCTGGGACACATCCTTTCACGACAACTTGATCAGCGCGGTGATATCCCCGTTCGACTGGATGTGCGCCCGCCATTGGTTCCGCGTGGTATCCAGATCACGGGATCGATTCTCGACCGTCATGTACTCCAGGACAGCATGCAGGCGGTCGACACCGTCGTTCATATTGCCGCATGGCATGGAATCCACTGGGTCACAAAACAGAAAGACGCTTATGACTTCTGGGATTTGAACGTCACCGGGACCTTTAATGTCTTTGAAGCCGCCGTACGGGCAGGCATCCGGCGCGTGATTTATATCTCAAGCAGCAGCGTGGACGAATGGCCCGACGTCTATGGCGCCACCAAGGTACTGGGTGAGGAGATTGCACGCACATACGCCGCACGGCATCGCATGAATGTGATCGTCCTGCGGCCGCGGGCATTTATCCCGCACTGGAATCGCGCCACCTACACCTCATTTGTCGAATTCGCCCGCTGGTTCTGGGGCGGCGCAGTGCACATCGACGACGTGTGCCAGGCGGTGATGCAGTCCATCGACCTGGTGCAGCACAGTGACCTGCCAGAACCGCCGGTACTGGCGATAGACGGCGCATACGACTACACCGACGCCGACATGGCCACATGGGATAACGCAGGTCCCGGCAGCACCTTCCGCAGGTATTACGCCCAATACGAAGACATGGTCTTGAGGTATGGACTTGACCCCGCAGCCAGACCCACGAAACTTGATCTGACTGAGACTCGCCGGCTGCTTGGCTATCTGCCGCACTACAGCCTGCGCAATCTGCTGGCCGACCTGGCACAGTACGGGACAGATGGGCCACCAGCGCCGGAGTGATGACGCGATCGTGCCGGTCAGCGCCGCTATGTGGCTGGCAAATACACTGCCGAATTCCAGACTCACCCTCATTAAGGGCGCCGGCCATGTCCCGGTTGTAACCAGACCCGTTGAAGTAGCTCGTGAGATCATGGACTTCTTCGCGCATTAACCAATCATCGAGGTATCCTTTTTACATCGGAACGGCTCTTCATAAAAGCAGTAAAACGTAAAACGTGAAGCAGAGGCGATCCTTCTTGCTGTAAGACTTATGTGGATGGCGACTTATGTCGACAACCTTCGCAATGAGACGCACTCCTTCTTTTTACGTTTCACGTTTCACGTTTCACGTGGGGTGGATGTTCGTGAAGCGCAAGGTACTGTAGGTGATGCTACAGCGGTGGGGAGGGAGTCAGATCCAGTGCCAGAGCCGGGGTCGGTCATGGCGCATGACACGCAAACTCGCATGGTTGTTCACAGACCTATCAAAAATGCTAGTGCGTTCACGGCGCGGCTATGGCACAATCGTCAGTGCAACGAAAGGACTGAAAATTCACAGGAATGACATGAGCAACGTGCAGAATAATCACTTAAAAAACCATTCACCATCCACCCGATCGGGCATAGCACTGCGCAGTTGTCTGCGCGCCGGAGAAATGTCTGAGGACAAGCGCAACTTCTACACGGTTGTTCACACCTATTATGATCGCAATTGTGATTCCGCATCAACCGACCTGTCGTGCGCTAAAAAGGCGATTATGTATGCCTGGTCGTACTGCGCATCGAACTCCTCACCCACGTACACCTACAGCTGCAATCTGGCCGTTTGGGAAAGTTACGCCGTAGAGGCAGGCATGGCGCTGAATAGTACTGGCCACTTCCCATTATGAATCAGGTGATTCATTCGCGGGTGATGGGTGTGCGTCCCGACCGACGCCAACCGCACCGTGAAACGTAAAACGTAAACGGAGGGATTAGCCACGGGTTCTTGGTTGCCGCTGGCGTGGCGGTTTTGGGCGTTATTGCATCGGCAGTCAAAAAGGTTGCCTTCACGATACGCGACCGGCATTAGGCCCTTCGCAAGGTTAACCTGGCCGTGACGCATCCCTGCGAAGGCGCTCGTGCTGATAGCGTACTCGCACGATAACCTTCGCAGGGGATAGCCGTTTAGCCGTGCGCCGGAATGGCGCCGACCTGCTGCATCAACCCAAGCGTGTCCAGGTTGACCCAGGTCTCGGTGACCTTGCCACCCTGAATCTGCAGTATCCCGGTTGCCGTGACGTTAACCGACTTGCCGGAGGGCGGCATGCCCATCAACGAGCCGGTGTTGGTGCCGGTCAGCACAAAGCGGCCTGCCACCTTGTCACCATCGGCCAGCATGTCCTCAAACACCATCTTGATGTCGGGAAACGCGGTGCGGAATATCCCTGACAGCTGCTGGACGCCGGCCAGTCCACTGAACGGGGGCAGGGACGGGTCAATGGGGAAGGTGTGCGGTGACAGGCGTAGGCTAACACGCACGGTGGAGCATGTCAACATGGAAATAGTTGCCGCCGCGCACCGATCAATCCACGCGGTTCACGATCAGGCGCGTCCGCTCTTCGACCAGCGGAATGATCTCCGGGTGCGTCAGAATGTAGAACACATCATGATCGAGGGCATCAAACACCGCTTCGGCGACCTGTTCCGGCGTGCGCGCCTGTTCCACGCCCTGACCAAACCGGCGTTTCTGCGGTTCGTTCGCGGCCACCTGCGGCTCCTGGTCGTTCATCAGATCGGCAGGCCGATTGCGCCCCGCGTCCATGATGCGCGTGCGCACCCAGCCCGGGCACAGCACCGCCACCTTCACCTTGGCATCGCGTTGCGCCAGTGAGTGATACAGCGACTCCGACAAACCCACCACCGCATGTTTCGACACGTTATACGGCGCCACCGGATTGTTCGACATCAAGCCCGTGGCCGAGGCCGTGTTGATAATCCAGCAAGGCGTGTCCTGCGCCAGCATGATCGGCACAAACACCTTGCACGCATAAACCACGCCCCACACATTCACGCCCAGCACCCACTCCCAGTCGGCCCACGTACTCTCCCACGCGGTTTTACCCGCAATCACGCCGGCATTGTTAAACAGCATGTGCACCGCGCCGAACCGCGCCAGCGTTTGATCGGCCAGCGCCTCAATATCGGCGCGTTGCGCCACATCGGTGCGCACCGCCAGGACATCAGTCCCGGCGGCGCGCAACTCACCTTCGACCGCAGCGAGGTCGACCAGGCTGATATCGGCCACCACCACCCGCATACCGGCGCGCGCGCACCGCAAAGCCAGAGCGCGCCCAATACCACTCCCAGCGCCAGTGATCACCGCCACCAAGTTCTGAAAATCCTTCATATCAGCCAGCCTACCCTTCCGCCCATACCCAACGCTTCACGCCTTCCGTCTCCGTTTCACGTTTCACGTTTCACGTTTCACGCTTTAGTTCCCCGCCATCGGCTTCACCGGCGCATCGACGTCAATCGTCTTGCCCGAGGCGAACTTCAAGCTGAGCTTGATCGTCTGTCCCTCGACCAACTGCTGCTTCAGGTTCATCAACATGATGTGGAAACTGCCCGGCTTCAACTGTACGCTGCCGTTGGCCGGCACTTCCAGCCCGCCCTGCACCGGGCGCATGCTCATCATGCCGTTGTCCTGGCTGAACGTCTCATGCACCTCGGCCACCATCGCCGCATCGGTCGACACACTGACCAGCTTGTCAGCGCTGCCGCCGCTATTCTGGAGGGTCATGTACGCCGCGCTGACCGGGCCATTCATGCCGGATTCCATACCGCCGGCCATCGTCGTGGTCATGGCCGTGCCCATACCGGCTTTAGCCGTCGCCGTGGGTGCCGGCGCCGAACTTGGCCGCGCCCACACGTCTTTCACCGTAATACCGCCGCCGGCCGCCGGCGCTGCACAAGCCGCTACCATGCACGTCACGGCGCAGAGCGCCATGGCAAACAAACTTCTATTTTTCATTTCGATCACTCCGCGAACACCGCAGCAACGCGGTGATTCGATGTCAATAACATAAAAGGATTGTAGATTAAAGGATGGTGTAACAGTCGCCCGAACGTGAAGGGACAAGCCCCCGTGTGTCCGCGCGTTATCGCGGCGGTGGAATCGGGATAGCCAGAAACGGCGAAAGATCATCGAGTGCGGTGTTCACGCGCAGCCAGCCCGCCGCGTCCAACTTCGCGATGCGTTGCAGATACGCCGGGACGATCGCCACCATGATCAACAACACGCTAAAACCCGCCACGCCATCGTCGCGCGTGTCCATCAAGGCGCCGGTCGATACGACGGGGAGTTGCCGCTTCATCACGAAATGGTTCAGGGTGTTCCCGAACCCCGCCATGGAGTAGCGCACCCACGCCTCAGCATTCGTGCGCATCGACGGCATGCCGTATGAGTCCGTGTGCCTAAGCCAATGCGCCGGCATGCAGGTGCATACCAACGTGTGAACCATCAACGCGCATACGATGCCCGCAACCCACAGTCGGTGCGTTGTCTTTGTGCGTGTCATCCCGTCTAGATGCCGTTTTTAACGCGCCGGTCGCGCCACTCGCGTTGAAGCTCGCGCACAGCGGGTGCCTGATGTTGGCGAAAGAATGGCGAGAGGTGTCCATTAAAGGCATCATTGATGCGCTCAATATGGCGCGGCAGCGTATTGGTCGGCAGTTCGGTGTGCGCAAACCAGCCTGTGGCATCGGCTTCGGACGACAGGGAAAGCTCTCCTCCCACCGACAGGCACGAAAAGACAAACGAGAGTCCGTTTTGATCACCTTTGCCATACACACCGATCAGTTGCAGCACCGCCACGCGCAGTCCCACTTCCTCGCGCGTCTCGCGGATTACGGTATCTGTAGGCAGTTCACCAGCCAAGGCTCGCCCACCCGGTAGGTTCCAGAAGTCCATATCGGTTCGATGACACAGCAACACCCGCTGTTCCTCATCTTGTATGATTGCAAACGCGCCGACAGAAAATAATCCGTTCATTTCATTAATAGATGACTAGCATAAACGCATTTACGCGATCTGAGCAACGCCAACATTAAAATATTACGGGATCGTTGACGAACGCGCCCGGCTCGACTCTCACCCCGGCACATGCGTTTGCGTACCTTAGCGGCGCGGGGTAAACTGGCACTGTTATACATTAAAAGGAGTTTTTGTCATGAAGACATTTATCACATTCGGCGAGATTATGCTGCGACTCTCGCCGCCACCGTTTTATCGCATCATTCACACCAACAGCTTCGACGTCACCTTCGGCGGCGCTGAGGCCAACGTGGCCGTTTCACTGGCGCAATTCGGCCTGCCGGTTGAATTCGTCACCCGCCTGCCCAAGAACGACGTGGCCGACCTGTGCGTCAATTCGCTGCGCTCCGTGGGCGTTGGCACCAACCACATCGTGCGCGGCGGCGACCGCCTCGGCATCTACTATCTTGAATTTGGCGCAGCCCAGCGCGGCAGCAAGGTCATCTACGACCGCGCCAATTCGTCCATCGCCACGCTCAAGCCCGGCACGATCGATTGGAAAGCCATCTTCAAAGACGCCGGCTGGTTTCACTGGACGGGCATCACGCCCGCCATCAGCGAAAGCGCCGCGGCGTGCTGCCTCGAGGCGATCAAGGCCGCCAAAGAGATGGGCGTCACGGTATCAGCCGACCTCAACTACCGCGCCAACCTGTGGAAGTGGGGCAAGAAGGCGAACGAAGTCATGCCCGAGATGATCGGCCTGTGCGACCTCGCCATCGGCAACGAAGAAGACGCCGACATGGTATTTGGCATCAAGGCCGCCGACACCGATGTCACCAGCGGCAAGGTCGACGCCGATTCCTACGTGTACGTGTGCGAAGAGATGAACAAGCGCATGCCCGGCCTGAAGCAGATCGGCATTACGTTGCGCGGTTCGCTTTCAGCCAGCCACAACACGTGGAGCGGGATGTTCTGGGACAACGGTACGGTGTACACGGCGCCCACCTACGACATCGAACACATCGTTGACCGCGTCGGCGGCGGCGACAGCTTCATGGGCGGCTTGCTGTATGGTCTGCACACTTACACTGACAAGCAGAAGGCGATCAACTTCGCCGTGGCCGCCTCGTGCCTCAAGCACAGCGTCATGGGCGACTTCAACATGGTCACCGTGGCCGAGGTCGAGAAACTGATGAAGGGCGACGCCTCCGGGCGCGTCTCACGCTGATGGGACAAACGCAGGTCACGACGTTCGATTGTGACCGCAATAGGGGCGCGTGAGCGCCCCACTGTCATAGAGGTGATTTATGCCCGATATGCCTTTGGAACTGCTCTCGTTCGTGATCCAGTTCATCCATCCCGAGAAAACCAACACCGGGCCGACCGGCCTGACGTTGGGCGATGCTGCGATAGCCGCCATGTTCGACACGGATGTGGACACCTACCGCGCGATCAAGGATGGCTTTGCGGTCAGCGCGCGGCAAGCCGCGGCAGACCTACTCGCCGATCCCGAGTTTGCGGCGCAAGTTGACCGGTTGCCGTTTGCGGCCGGTTCCACCGTCGTCGGGCTTGGCGACAGCATCACGGACGACTACGAGTCGTGGCTCGAAATCCTGCGCCATTGCTTCGACCTGCGCCGCAAGGCGGATGGCATCACGTTTGTCAACCAGGGCATTTCGGGCGATACGACGGGCGAGGTGTTGAAGCGCATCAATGGCGTGGTGCTGGCAGCGCCGGCATGGGTGTTGTGCATGATCGGCACCAACGATGCGTGGCGCAACCTCTCGGCCGATGTCAAACCGAACATAGCACCTGACGAAACGCTGCGCAACCTGCAGGCCATTCGCTCAGTCATTACCGAACGCACGGGAGCGCGCTGGCTGTGGATCACGCCGGCCACGGTGCTGCCCGAGAAGATGAGCGTGCACATCTTCATGAGTACGTCCGGCTTTAATCTGACGCATGTCAATGACGATTTAATCGCCGTCGGCGACCTGGTGCGAGGCATGCCGGACCCGGTCGTGGACCTGCAGGCGCTGTTCGGTATACCCGTCCGCGCCGACCTGCTGTTGCCGGACGGGCTGCATCCGGCGCTGGAAGGTCAGAAAGTCATCGTGCGCGCGCTGGTTGCGAAACTCGCAGCATAAACTACTAACAAGAGGAATTTACATGGCAAAGTTTGATCGTTTAACCGTATATCAGGCCTTTATCAGCACGGGGCTGGTGCCGTTGTTCTACAGCGGTGATGTGGCCGAAGCCAACGCGATTGCGAAAGCGGTCGCAGAAGGCGGCTCTAAGGTGCTGGAATTCACCAACCGCGGCGAAAAGGCGTTGAGCGTCTTCGGCGAGCTGGTCAGCGCCAACCCCAAGCTCATCGTTGGCGTCGGCTCGGTGCTGGATGCGCCCACGGCTGCCTTGTTTATCGCGTACGGCGCCAACTTCATCGTTGGGCCGGTGTTCAACGCCGAAGTCGCGCGCTTGTGCAACCGCCGCAAGGTGGCCTACCTGCCGGGCTGCGGCAGCGCGACTGAAATCTCCAATGCCGAAGAAGCGGGCGTCGAAATCGCCAAAGTCTTCCCCGGCGAGTCAGTCGGCGGCCCCGGCTTCATCAAGGCCATCCTTGGCCCCATGCCATGGTCGCGCCTGATGCCGACCGGCGGCGTGGATGCCACAGCAGCCAGCATCGGCGAATGGATCAAAGCCGGCTCGGTGGCGGTGGGCATGGGCAGCAACCTCATCCGCAAGGAATGGCTGGCAGCCAAGAACTACGACGCCATCCGCGACTGCACCAAGCAATGCCTTGAGTGGGTTGCGGCAGCGAGAGCCAAGTAAAACGTAAAACGTGACGCGTAAAACGTGAAACGTAAAACGTAAAAGGAAGGCGGTTTCCCTTGCGAAGGCCGTAGGTGACAGGATATGAACTCGCGCACGCACCTGCGGTCTTCGCAATGTTAGGCGAAATCAACTGAGCACAGAACAAACGTTTATACTTGCCATATGGTAGATACGAAACTGTTGCTGGGTGATTGCGAAAACAAACTAAAGGAACTCGAGACCAATTCAGTCGATTTGATTGTGACGTCTCCTCCATACGCCGATAGTCGCAGCAATACTTACGGGGGAATCAAGCCAGACGATTACGTTGCGTGGTTTTTGCCCAAAAGCCAGGAATTACTGCGCGTGCTAAAACCGGACGGCACCTTCATCCTGAATATTAAAGAGAAGGTCGTCAATGGTGAGCGTCACACCTATGTACTTGAACTCATCCTGGCCATGCGCAAACAGGGCTGGTTATGGACGGAAGAGTTCATGTGGCACAAGAAGAACTCATATCCCAGAT
>CAIQQO010000382.1 GCA_903873965.1 uncultured bacterium | reverse complement strand
TCAGGGATTCATGATTTTAGTGATGCGGTCTATATTACTGCCCAGACACACCAGGAAATGTCTCGGAGCCACGTAAAGTTAGGGGATGTATTCCTAAACATTACTGGTGCATCAATTGGTCGAAGCGCCGTAATGGATTTGGATATTGAGGCTAATGTAAACCAACATGTCGCTATCCTACGTACAAATCGAGTCCTTGATCCTGTATTTTTGTCAGTATTCTTGAACTCGGACACTGGTCAACGACAAATAAACTCAATTCAAGCCGGTGCATCACGGCAGGCGCTTAACTACTCGCAAATCAAAGAGCTAAGCATACCGCTGCCTCCCCATGAAACCCAACAACAAATCGTCGCGGAGATCGAAGCCGAACAAGCCCTTGTCGCGGCCAATCACGAGTTGATCACGCGCATGGAGAAGAAGATTCAGGCGGCCATTGCGCGGGTGTGGGGCGAGGAAGATGCTGTCTGAATCACGGATTAAAGGATTTCACGGATCAGACCGTCACATCATGATGGCGCTCTACCATGTTGATGGTTTGCTGAACGTACCGTGATCATCTTCGAGTGTCGCTGCAAACTGACACTTACGCAGGGTTGCTTCTCTGATCGATTTGAAAAACGTAGCGGTTTTCCGCAGTGTCACGCTGGGTGATTGTTGATGAGGACTGAGTACACCAACGGGTTTATTTAATTCTTCCCTGACGATCTGAATAGGCTTTGCCAAATCGGAATCATTGGTAATCACAATGGCAACTTCGTAATCATCACGGAAACCATCCGCCAGTAGAAGTGTTGCAAGATTGACGTCAGAGCCTTTTTCCTCAGTTTTAATGACTTTGGCAAACCCACTTTGTGGTGGAGCCAGATGCATCGTCACGATATGTGAAAGAAAGTGTCCATAGTGCACTGACAAGTTGGGAATAGTCAATAGAGCGCGGATAAACGTCTTTTGGCGGTTTAACTGGTCGGGATTCTGACGGCGCGGTTCCACCAGTGCTGTGAAGTATCGGATACGGTTGATCGTATCATTGGGTTGCATTGCGCGGCATAAACAAGCCACATCCAGCCACTTGTAGGGTGTGCCTTTAACGGCCCCGTAGTATAAGTTAAATCCATCAATATAGACGTTGGCCTTCAATGCGCACCTCAATATAAAGCAGAAGCCGCTCTTTCGAGCGGCTTCGCACCGGGTTCACGGTTAGGTTACTACCGGGGGATATAGTTATAGTATATAGCAATTTGGGAAAGGATTCAATAGTCCAGGAATGTTTTTCATCTTGTCGACGAAAGCGATGAGCATAACAGTACTTGAGTTAGTCAAACAGGCCGAGCAGCTCACTATCAGCGAACAGATCGAACTAGCGATGCGGCTCATGCAGAACGCGCGCGCTGCACTCGGTGAGGACTCGCCACGCTATAGTGTTACCGGCTGAGTTATTTGAGAGTAAAAAGGCGAAATAGGCTGAAATAAAAGGTATCACTCAGAGAGTTGGCAACCTTCGATCAATTTGGCCATGGGATACTCAAATAAACCAGACGGTAACAGTATACGTCGAAGAAGTCAGACCAGTGCTCAGCACTTGTCAGGAAAACTGTCAACTTAACTGTCAGGAAATGGCAACTTTTCAGGTGGGTAATTCGCTATAATCGTATGCGTATACGACACGGAACGCGAAAATCCAGTTGAGAAGCAGGAGCACCAAATGACCAACCGCAGGATCGTGACAACATACCGCGATAGATCGATGCACTTCAGGCGAAAGACCTGGCAACCCCCGATCTAGAGATTGATATAAACGATAGCGCCAATGATGTGTAGCACTTCCCTGGTTTGAACCCGGTGCGAAGTGCTCAAAAAAGTTTGACCTTAAGGAGATCAAAATGTCACACGAGAAAATAACGGATCTGATGCAGCAATGGCTGGCAGCCTGGAACCGGGCTGACAGAGCTGCCCTGGAACGGTTGGCCCATGAAACCTACACGCCTGATTGTGTCATACACGATGCCGGCCTGCCCAACGACATCAGAGGACCGGAGGCGCTGATGGCGATATATGGCCCGATGGTTGCGCAACTCAACAACGCGCGGTTTGTCTATGATGACTTGATCTTTCAGGGCGACATGATGGCAATCCATCTGTCAGTTCATCCTGCAGTACCGGAACCACAAGCCGGTTCCACAGCCGGTGACACGCCAAAGACTGGCACTCAGATGTCCATCTGCCGACTTGTTGGCGACCAGATAGCCGAAGAGTGGGATGTGACGATATTCTAGACCCGTTCGCAATGATCCGACTCCATGAGTTGTAACAAATAAAGGAGAGATTCACATGTCAGATCAGGAAAACCAGAAGCTAGTAGTGATGTTTGACGCACCAGGAGCGTCACGCGAATCGTATGTTCAACTTATCGAAGCACTGGTAGCCGACGGCTTGGGAAATCCCCCGGGACGGCTGTCTCACACCTGTTGCGCAAAAGGCGATGGCTGGCTGGTGGTGGATGTCTGGGAATCCGCCGAATTGCTCAACCAGTTTGCCCAAACAACTGCGCCGACCTTTCAGAGGTTGGGTATGGCATTAGCAGTGCCCCAGATTTATCCGCTGTTGGGTATGATCAAGGGCTGAGTTAACTGTTCGCGAATCGAGTGATCAGCACATGTGACACAGGTCGCACGTGCGCTTGCGCGGAAATAACACACCGAGCAGTGACCTGCTGTGTGTGACACAGCAAATCGTGTGGTGACCAGTTGCCGTTGCTGATGCGCGCATACTGAGCCAGCGGGACGCTTAGCATTCCGCTGGCTCTGCATGCCTGCCAGCCCTCCGGTTCTCTCCTGTTCCGTGTATTCCGTGGTTAGGTTCTGTGTCCAATCCGTAGTGTCATGTTGCCAGTCACACTGTTTGACCATAAAACAGAATTATGGGCAGAATTAAGTGGCTGTGCGTAAATGCTTTGTCGCCTGCAATCAATTCGGCTTCGGAATGGTCAAATACTGTGGTTGCTAACACTATAGCTGGGTTGAGGTTGCAGGCACTTCACCCTATCCGCTAGCCGGTGAAGATGCGCAGGAAAGGGATCGGGAAAGGGAAAAATAATGACTGAGGAAGTCAATGGTTAAGGCTTCGGTGTATATTGCGACGAGCCTGGATGGTTTTATCGCGCGGCCTGATGGCGCCCTCGACTGGTTGAACGGCTGGCAGGCGTCGGCGCAGGATGGCGATTATGGCTATCAGGCGTTTATGGACAGCGTGGATGTGATCGTGATCGGGCGCGCCACGTTCGAGACGGTGTTGTCGTTTGGCCAGTGGCCGTATGCCAAAAAGGTGGTCGTGTTGAGCAGCAGGCCGGCGCCCGATCTGCCGTTGCTGGCGCAAGAGCAGATCGAGTGGTTGGGGCTGGCGCCGCGCGCGCTGGTCGACCACCTGGCCGCGCAAGGCGCGCAACACCTGTACGTCGATGGCGGCAAGACGGTCCAGGGGTTCTTGAACGCGGGGCTGATCGACGACATTATCCTGACGCGCATCCCCATCCTCATCGGGGCGGGCATCCCGCTGTTTGGCGCGGTGACGCACGATATCCGGCTGCACGCGATTGAGACGCGCCAGTTCGACAGCGGGATGGTGCAGACGCGGTACTGCTGCGTAAAACGTGAAACGTGAAACGTGAAACGTAAACAGAACGGAACAGAGCGGAACGGAACAGAACGTGGTGTTGATATGGTGGTGGGTGGGGCGATGTCGGTCGGAGATGGACGCGGGATAATGGGTAAGGTGAGGTGGTCATGCCGCAGGAATATATTGAGATACGTGGTGCCCGTGAGAATAACCTGAAGAATGTGTCGTTGCGCATCCCTAAGCGTAACATCACTATATTTACCGGCGTGTCCGGCTCGGGTAAGTCGTCCATTGTGTTTGATACGCTGGCCGCCGAAGCGCGCCGCCAATTGAACGACACTTTCAGCACTTTCGTCCGCACGTTTTTGCCGCGGTATGCCCAGCCTGATGCAGACGCCATCGAAAATCTGAGCATGGCGATTGTCGTTGACCAGAAACGCTTGGGGGGCGGGTCGCATTCGACGGTGGGGACCATTACGGATATTTACACCGTGCTGCGCCTGCTGTACTCGCGCATCGGTCAGCCGTTTGTGGGCAATTACAATGTCTTTTCGTTCAACGATCCTCAAGGCATGTGCCCCGATTGCAACGGCCTGGGGCGCAAAATCGGCGTGGACCTGAATGCCTTTCTGGACACGTCCAAGTCGCTTAATGAGGGCGCTATCTTGTTCGCAGAGGATGCCATCGACGGTTGGGGCGGGAGTATTTTCGCCGAGTCGGGGTTGTTCGATATGGACAAGAAACTGGCCGACTACACCGACCAGGAAATGGACGTGCTGCTGCACTGTAAGCCGCGCAAGGTGAAAACGCAGTTTGGCGGCAAGATGATCAACATTACCTTCGAGGG
>CAIQQO010000381.1 GCA_903873965.1 uncultured bacterium | reverse complement strand
TAGCAATGATTGTAATGGCTACAATGATTGTAATCGTTAACAACGCAAGCAATGATTGTAATGATTACAATGGCCGTCCCCACGGGGTTGTTTCGCCTACGTGGGAGTGCGTCAACGGTTTCTTGTTGCTTCGCGCAACATCCCCGCTGTCATCTAAAGGGAGTGCGGAAAGCAACCCGCCCATCACCCCACCATTGGGTATAAAACGTCGCCAGTGGCATTACACCACTGGCGACACTCCGGCTAGAATTCGGGCAGCACGATACCGCCCACGCCGACCGTCGCTGTCGCTGTGCGCACTCCGGCATTCACCGGTGTGGCGTCCCGCAAGGACTTCACCTCAACGAAGGCGACTTTCTCGCCACGTTCGTTCTCAAGGTCGCTGATCTTGCCCATGCCGGCAATCTCAACGCGGGTGAAGCTCAAGCCGTTCTTGTCGAGTCGCAACACTGCCTTCGCCCAAAGTGCCGCTGGAATACGATATTCCTGGTACTTGGATGCACTGTTGCGGATTGGCAAGCACGTCACGACCTCACCCTCTGTCACCGGCTCGAATGCCCCTGTCGCGTTTACTGTACCGATGGGGTACAACACGATTTTGGTCATCACACCGACGACGGTTACTTTGGGTGCTGCTACTGTGTTCTTGGCGTCCATCTGAGTTCTCCATGCGGTATTGATTTACCGTCAAGACACAACCGCTTATGTGCCTTGCGGGACTTCCACTGCTTACACAGTGAAATTCACCGCCGACCAGCGGGAGGCCCTTCGGCCTACACGAGCGCTGGTTTCGCCCTCACTCCCGGCCTACACCATGCCAACTGCCTCACAGCCAGCCAGCATAATATAGGGAGAGGAGGGAGAGTGATGCACAGAGAGAACGTCGTCAAGCCAGCGCCAGAGGGACGCCAGTAGGGAGCAGGCAGTAGCGTTCTTGCCTGCACGGACTAATGGGGCAGGCGGGATTCGAACCCGCCACATACCGACTACTGCCCCTGCCAACACCGACGTTTAGGCCATGACTGCCTCCGGATCCACCGTGAACCCGCCGTAGTCGGCTACATACGCCGACATATCGGGAGCCACCTCATTGCCGTCGTCCAGCACGTCAAAGACGCCCATGCTCATTTCCAGCTCGCGCTGATCGCGTTCCCGCTGCGCCTGGCGTTCTGACCAACGAGCGAGTTTCTCGTGGTCGAGTTTGTTCGCCACTGTCGCGCGTACCAGCGCTTCCGGGCATGAAACCCACTTCGAAGCGTCTGTTGCATTGCGACGCCACCAGGTTGCGCCTTTGGCGTCGGCTTTGAAGGCGTTGCCAAAGACGTAGAACTCACCCTCTTTCGAGAGTTTCCACCCTGCGGCAATCAGCATCGGGCTGATCTTGGTCTTGTCGCCGATGGTTGTTGAGCCTGTGAAGTTCGGCCACACCTGCAAGGTTGCCGACTTCCTGGTGGTGTTCACCAATGCGCCGTCGCGCACGATGCTTGAGGTGTATTCGGGATTGGCCTCAGCGCCGTACATCTCGAAGGTTTCGACCTTGCCAGTCGTGGCGACTTTGCGGGTGATTGACCAGATTTGGCCGCCCGTTTCGTCGTCAAGGTACATCGTGACCTTGACCGGGCCAGCTTCCAGTCGAGTACCCACTTCGTCGTCAGTGGTGTAGACCCGCCCTACCCACCCTGCCCCATCGTCCTGAACTTTCCACAGTTCAGCGAACTCGTACATCAGGTCGATGACGCCATCGGGATCGAACTGCCATAGCAGCGTTTGATGGGCTTTCCCGCTGAACGACAGATTCCACAGTTTCATGAGGAACTGGCGCTGATCGTCTGGCAACCACTTGGCGTACTTCTCGTACCTGTCTTGGATGAGAATGCTTACGCCTTTGCGCGCGTCTTCGCGGTCATCCTCTGAGTCAATCTCAGAGTTGTTGGCCGCCATCTTGTTGAACCATGCGAGCGTCTGAGCGGCCTTTTGCGCGTACAAGCCCATGCCGTCGGGCATGCGGGTGAGATAGTTGCCATTCGCCATAGCCTTTTCAGCAATCGGGATCACGTTCTCGCCGAAATACTGGAATGACTCGCTGATTGGCGTGCTGGCGTCACAACAATCCGACGCCACGAGGCACGTATTCAACGTGACCTCGATTTCTTCGCCGTCACGGATGATCTTGAGGGGAATGACGCCGCGTTCCTGCCAGTCAGCCAGACACGCTTCACCGTTGTCCCACACGGGCACTGTCTTGGTGACGTCGGCGGCGTTCTTGGTGGTGAACACCGTACCGCCAAACTCGTCAACCTTGACCGATCGGCTCATGCTGCGCGCCAGTGGCACGTACATTTTGAGGTCACCCCTCGCAATGTAGTACCAGGCCATCATGGCGGGTGTGAGGCCCATTTCCTTCAATGACGTGGCGACGTTCTGAAGATACACAGTGTCATGGATGCCACCGTGCTTGGCATTGTCAACACCGATCTGGCCTTGCACATTCAAGTCAGGGATGAACGTGGAGATGATGTGGTCGGCCAGTTCCGGCTTGGCCTCTGCCAGTGTCAGGGCGCACTGGATCAGGTAGAACGGCGTACCCACATTCATACCCAGCTGCCCGTAGACAGCTTCGTCAAACGTCGGAAACACTTCTGCGCCTTCGCGGCCAGTGTCGTCAGCTGTCGGCGGGTTATCCTGCTCGATAACCGACTGTTCGACTTGCGTCTTGGGAAACAGGATTCCCAAACGGTCGCCGTCAAAGTCCAAACCGATCGACAGGAACGTCCGTGGGTGGCACCATACGTGTCCACGCGGGCAACGGTGGTCGAGGTCAACCTTGACCTTGACGCCAGCGTTCTGGGCGGGCATTCGGACGCCGCGCACCATCACACCCTTGGCGTCAATCGCCAGCGATCCATCCTCATTGCGAGGGGCGTCGGCGGGATTGATACGGATTGAGTTGATGCTCACGCGCTTGTCCTTGTGCGCTGTGAGATACGCCATGCTCATGTTGCCCAACGCTGCGCGCCTAACCCACTCAGAGAACGTCTCCATCAGGAACGCGTTAATCGATACGCTGTTGAGAATAGAGTCATTCCCAACGTCCAGCGCGAACTGGCAGAGCTTTGCGATAAGAACCTGACGATCGCTCACACCATCGTGGCGTATCAGCTTCTTGAAGCGACGTTGGCCTGTCACTTTGTCGATGTACGGCTTGGCCGCACGCGCCAGTTTCTCGGGTTGCATCGAACTGTTGAGTTCTGCAACCACGTTGGACCGTTCTGCAACCATCGCGTCATAGACGTTGGGGCTACAGAAGTGCAACGACTGGTGCGAGTAACCCATGCTGAGGTGGCGTCCCATTTCGAGGCAACCAATCGTCATGGTCAGGTTGGAACCACTCGCCCACAGCTTGGCGCCGTCACCCTTGATGTCCTCGCTGCGAACTGCCAGCTCCCACGGCCCCAACTTGGGGTCATAGACGAGCTCGCCCTTAACGAGAATGTTGCGCGGCCCCATCTCGGACAACACGGCGCGAATCTGCGGAGCCTGGCGACGAATCACGCGAGTGCTCATTTCACGTGCTTTGGTGACCAGGGTGAACAACGCCCATCCCGCACTAGCTTGGCCATTTCCTATGCGAAACTCGCTAGTGTCTTCGTCGTCTACCTTGATCAGGGTGAGATCGACTTCGCGGAATATGCCGTAGTGCGCCGGGGCGTGTAGAGCGCCGCCACGCACGATGTCCTTGTCACGTGAGAAGCCGTTCTGCTGCCAATAGCCGCTGATGGTTTCATTGCCATCCACGTCTTTGGTGACGGTGGGCTTATAGGCATAGGCATAGAGGACGCCACTCTTGGTGGACTGTGTCGTGCCCGACAAGTAGTAACGTATGCCATCGACGGGTACGCCAGCTGTGCGCATGGCATGAACCATCGCCATCACGCGCTCTTTGTACTCGGGACGTAGCTTCTTTGCTGCCCTAATGTCGAGCTTGATATACGGCGGGCACAGTATGTCGGCAAGACTAAGCCGCCAGATCGGCTC
>CAIQQO010000380.1 GCA_903873965.1 uncultured bacterium | reverse complement strand
TGTGGTCGTTTCTATAGTTGACGAGTTCATGGTTGCGCCATCAACCAAACGAAAACACTGGCGCAACACCGCCCGATAAAGCTACTATGTCAAGGCAACGGACACCGATATAAATATCATCTAATAGTCTAATTTAGTCTCATCGCTGAACTATGCAACTCAGCCAAACTTGATTTTTACCCAAAAAAAACCACCCATGACGGTTACGATTTCCTGGTGTCTGGCAACTATAGAGTCACACTAGCATCGAATGGCATTGATGATTTCTAAACCACCCGGGCGCAGAGGTGCACTTATTAATCACTCTTTGTCCACATTGATGGCGCATGATAACACAAACGATACACATTTCAAGATCGCACGCCAGCCGGCCATCACACAGAACAGTCAATGCCAGTAAGGATATTGCCGTGACAGTACAACGGTCACCCGCACAGGCGCTGTCAGAATCACAAAGTCACAGTGGGGATAACAGAAACTACGGCGCGCCACAGACCATAGTGCGGTTACGCCCGGCTTGCTTGGCGGCATAGACAGCCTGGTCAGCACACTGGATCAGCGCAGCCAGATTGGCGATGTCAGGCGCCAGGCACGCCACGCCCAGGCTGACGGTGATATGTACGTCAGTGCGGGCAACATGATCATCACTTTCCGCCGCAACGGTCCTATTTTCAACGGTTTGCCGCAATCTCTCGCATACTTGCACAGCCTGGGCGCTGTCGGTTTCAAAAAGAATCACGACAAATTCCTCGCCGCCGTAACGCGCCACGATATCAATATTACGCACACTGTCGCGACAACACTGCGCCATCGCACATAGCATACGGTCGCCAAAAGGGTGTCCGAAGGTGTCGTTGACCCGCTTGAAATGATCGACATCCACCATGATGACAGCAAGGGGATGTTGCAGGCGCAGTGAACGTTCCACTGCGGCCTCACCCTGTTGGAACAGCCCGCGACGATTCAATAAGCCGGTCAACCCATCCGTGATGGCAAGTTCCTGCACTGCGGCATACAGACGCGCGTTTTCAATCGCGATCGCTGCTTGATCGGCAAAAGCCATCAACCGTTCAGCATGTTCGGGCTTGAAAAACCCGGGCGTGGCGCCCTCCAGGTTCAAAAAACCAATCACTTGGTCGTGATAGCGCACCGGCGCTCCCAGATAGGAGTGCACCATGACCGAATTCGGCGTGACCGTCCACATCGGATCCGCCGCCGTATCCGATATCAGTACCGGTTGTCCGGTCTGCATCATGCGTTCGAAAGTAGGAATACCCAGAACCGAGAACGGCGTCGCCATCCAGTCCTTCGACATAAACTCATCATAGTCACGATTGCGCACGATGTGCATCGATACGCCGGTTCCATCCATGATCATGACGTTGCCCGTATCACGCGGCACCACCTTACCGACGTTCTCCATAACAAGATCCAGCACATGGTCAAGGCTGAGTGTGCTGTTGAGCGCCAGTGCACTGGCGCGCAAGGCCTCGGCCATCATGCGCTGATCGCGTTCGGACGCCTCGACACGCCTTAACGCCGTGACATCGGGCAGAAAAACATAGCGCAACCTTCTGACGCCAGACCCGAACGACTGGATTTGAATGCCGTAATCCCTTTGCGTCGCGCCATTGGATAGCGTGATAAAAGAATTATTCTCCGCAGGCGTGCGCAAAACCTCCAGCACTTGCGGCCACTGCTGCAATACAACACTCACGGGAGGGCCAATCGCTGCCTTGTCGGTGATACCAAACAGGTTCCTGGCAGCCACATTGACATCAATGACGCGATCACGGGCGTCCAGGATCAACATGGCCGCGCTCATACTCTCCACCAAAGTACGGCGCGTTACCGGCAACACATCCAGTAGTCGGTAGCGATAGATTGCCAGCAACATCAGCAAGCCGGTCAGCACGAGAAACAGCGGTGTTATTTTTACCAGGGACCTGTCGACGTCATACAGGTTCAACACGGTATTGGCCAAAAAGGGAATGACGAGAGCAACGATCATGACCAGCACCTGTTTTCGTAATGTGCGCGGTGCTTCAAAGGCAATGTGGGCCAGAATACCCAGTCCTAGCAGCGTCATGGCGTAACTCTGGCCGACCGGAAACAACCAGAGAATGGGGCCGCGGACAAATCCCGCCTGGTTTTGAAGGCCGGGTATTTGCGTGTAGGAAGACCAGATTAACCAGTGCCACTCGTTGCTGAAAACCAGCGCGAGCGATAGGGCCGGTATGGCGCAGATCAAGGCGATCCGGCGCGCGCTCAACCATTTCTCCACGCCGAAATACTCGAGCGCAAACAGCAAGACACACATGGGCGCGCCTACCGCACCGATGTAACTGAGTTTGGTCCAGGTGATACTTGCAGCCTGATCGTTGCTCAAAAGCGCCAGTGCGGCGCACCCGCTCCAGATCGCGCCAAACACCATCAGCAAGGCCAATGACTTACCACCGGGGGCGCTGCGTCGACGCCATGCCACCCAGGCAAATAGGAATAGCGGAATAACGGCAATCGCTAAAGCAACGCTAATCCATGCGATGGGTGAGATCATGGTCATCAAAAAGTCTCGTATAAATACTCAACGTAGCGAATCAAGTGTAATTAGGTGCCGCCAGATTGTCAACTTAACGGCCACCTACCACGGCGCTGTCAGAATCGCAAGGTCACCTCGGCATGTCCGTTGAATGGCTCAATTCGCACCGTCTCTGTCGCCGGGTCGTAGACGCCGCCACTCACGCTGACAGCTTTCAGCCCGTCCGGGTGCGGCAGCCGAATCACGATGGCAGCCGGCGGTCGATGGCCCTCCAATGCCACCTGCGCTTCAATCGTGCCCACTGCGACGTGCGAGTGGACCTGCATCGTCAATGCGCCAAAGTAGGTGGCCACCTGCTCCACCGCAATGTGCTGGCCATCTTTCAGCCATGCCCGCGGTATTCCCGCCAGCAGGCGCAGTGTCGCGCCTTCTTCCAGCCACAGCATCCAGCGCGTCTGCATCAAGAACCACGCCTCTTCGTGCGTCTTGTGCGGCGAAGCGTGGAAGTAATGCTCCCAGAAGCTATACGTCTCGCGGTCGGCCAGCCCCGTGAAGCCGTTGAAGTACGTCTTCAGGAACGCCTTCACCTCGCCCCGCCGCAGGTGTACATAGTCGTGGCGCGAATAGAACGGCTGGCTGGTGCCCACGTTGCGCACTGCCATCACCTCGGCAAACGCCTGTTGCAACAGCGCCGTGACGGGGTCGCCGGGATCGAGCACTTCCTGAAAAGTCAGGTACAGCGGGCCGGTCAGCGAATCATGCGCCACGAACGTCCCATGCGTCCACGTATGCCCGGGTTCCGCCAGGAACGTCAACGGGCCTGTCCCCTCGGCCCATGCCGGCGCGGGCGGCACCCACGTGCCGTCGCCAATCGGGATCACGGGTGCGCGCGCCATCGCATCGGCCAGCGCCGCCACAATGTCCAGCTTGAACGCCGCCGCCTCGCGCGCCCAGCGCGCCGACTCTTGCGGATCGAGCTGCGCCAGCATTTCAGCCACGCGGCTCATGCCCAGGTAGGCGTAGCCGTTCAACATGAAGTAATGTAGCGGGATCAACGGGTCGGCCACGCGCCCATCCTGCAGGCCATAGCCGCGCCCGCGCAGTTCCGGCAGCATGTTGCGCTGTCGCCATGCCAGCATAAACTCGCACGCCTTGATCAACTGTGGCGCAATCTTCGCTACCCACGACTCATTGCGCGTGTAGCGATAATGCTCACCCATCGTCCATAGAGCCGGCCCCGTTTCCAGCATGTAGCCGTTGAAGTTCTGGATGAAGCCATCTTCGTGCTGCTTCTCAAGGAAATAGCCAATGGCGCGTTCGGCCACATCATGCCAGCCCATCGAATCGAAGAACTGGATGATCGGCGAACTTTCCGACCCGATGGCGCAATACACGCCAATGGCGGGCATCAGCGTGCCTTGTGGCTCCTTGCCATAGGCCACCAGGTCGAGATGCAACAGCCCGGCCTGCATCATTTCCGTAATGACCGGGTCCGGCACGTCAATTTTGCCACCCGCTGCCAGCTTGGCGCGCCAATAGGCGCGGCACTCCTGCAGGCGTTGATCGAAGTTGAAGTCGGCCAGTGCTCCCGCCCGCTCAGACGAAATCGGCTGATGCGGCAGCATGAAATCGGCCGTGAAGACGCCATCCGGCGGCAGCAATACGGCCATCTCGGCTTGCGGCATCGGCGCGCCGTTAAAGCGGCTGACGCAGAACACGCGCGCCGAGGTGGGATAGGTCGAGAAGCCGGTCGCGCCATCAAAATGCGGCGGTTCCTCGCCGATCCACGCGGGCGACAATTCGCCCTGCCACGGGGCAGCCGCCCAGGCGTGGCGCGGCACGCGGTCGCGGTTGATGGCCTGCACCCGCATACACAACACCGGCTCTTCGTCGCGGTTTACCTCGGCGTCCTTCAGCGCATCAAAGGCCTGCTGCTGCGCCGGCGTGAGCATATACCCGGCGCTGTAGGCATCGGCCACGCGGAAATGCGTACCTTCGACGGTGGATTCGCTCAGCCCGTGCTTCTCCAGCGTGACAAACAGCGTGACGCGATACAGTACGTTGTTATCGATGGCCTCGGCATGCAGGATGGGCAGACAGCCTTCGTCCAACCGGCGCGTCACTTTTTCGACGCATGCCGTGCCGCGCCCCACCGGGCAACTATAGGTCACGGGCTTGTCGCCGTTTTCGGGCAGCTTCAGCGGCAAGCCCGGATAGCGCGGCGTCAGTTCGAACACGCTCTTGGCGTTATAGGCGACGGAGAAAATGCGCATATCGCGGCTCAGCCCCAGCCACGTCGGGCCTTTCAAGGCGCGCGTCTGCTGCGCCGCCGCCTCGCGCGTCTCTTCCGGTTCGCTCTCTATCTGCTGCAACACCGTGATCATGCCGCGCTGGTGGATGTCCGCCTCAACCTCTGCATAGCTGCGCGGGTCGTTGGACGGCACGACGGCGACGCCATAGGCCGGAATGCAGATCGGCGTGGCCGAGTTCACATCGCGCACGTTGAACGAAAACGAGGGCGCGTTCGTCCGGCGTACCGTGACTATCGTGGCGCCTGACCCAAGCGCAACGTGGGTTTCATCCAGCGCTGCCTCAATCCGACACGGCCCCTCGGCAGTGGCATCAAATGCTGCGCCATGACATTCACCATGTCCCTGCGCCAGGCTTAGCGTTCTGCACACCCCGTGAGTGACTTCGATTTGCCCATGGGCAGGGCCGTTCTTGATCAAAATGGCAACTGAATGCATAAAACATGTCCTCCGAATGGTTAAGACTATACACCCGCGGCGAAACAGGGTCCCTCTCATAAAGCCCGCGAAGACACGACGGGGCGGAGAGGTTGCAGATGCTGTGCATGGCTTGTTCGCCGGAATACTCATCATCAGGTAAAATCCGACTAGCGAAGACCACGATAACCATGTTGCACAACGAGATACTCCGATGCGCCTACTACTGTCTCTAGTCCCTAAATCGTTGCAGGCGCGTTTCCTGATAGCGCTGGTCCTGATCGGCGTACTGCCGATCAGCCTGGCCGGTATCGCCGTTCTCAGTATCTACCGATCGAGCGTCGCGGAGCAATCCCTGCTGGAATTAAACAGCCTGGTGCGTGGTCTGAATAGCGAAGTCGACAACTATATCGCGAACTGTCTCGAGGAATCCAATGCCATTGCGGCGCAGCCGGACATCATCAAAATGGATGCGCTCGCTGCCAACCGCCAACTGCAGGCATTCTACCTGACGTTGTCTCACCTGAAGCGCCTTGACTTGCTCGATATGCAAGGCAAACCCATTGCCTCATCTCACCTTGACGCGCCCCCGGATGGCCTGGTGGATGACGCATTTATGGCCGCTCTTAGCGGCCGGCAAACATGGCAGACGGTCTCTCTGGTGGGCGAAGGCACGTTCAGTTTTGTGATTACGACGCCTATCCGCGACGCTGAGCGGAAAGTGGTTGGCGTCTTGCGCGCGATGATCAATCTGGTGGACCTCGAAGAAGCGATAACGCGGAAAAAATATGGCACGCAGATTCGGGCGCTCCTGGTTGACAAAGCCGGCCACGTGTTGATCCATCCCGATGAAAAGATCATGCAGAACCCCACGGCGTACACATGGCCGGGTCAACCAAGAATCGATCCCTCGGGGCAGGGCTCCATCTGGTACGACTGGGATGGGCGCGCCTATGTAGCGGCTTATACCATTATTCAAGATGTTGGCTGGACTGTCATCGTTGAACGGCCAGAGCAGGAGGTCCTCGCGCCCGTTTATCAATCGCGTTTGATTACCGGCATTTTTGTCCTCCTCAGCATATTGTCGGCAACGATCGTCGCCGTACTGATATCAAGAGCGCTGACGAAGCCGCTGGTGCAACTGGGCACTGCCGCACGCGCCCTGGGCGACGGGAATATGGATGCCCCCTTGCCGCATCTACCCAAAAACACCCCGGAGATTGCGACGTTGATCACGTCATTCTCAGACATGCGCACCGCTGTTGACGTCGCACTGAGCAGCGCGCGCAACGAAAAAGCGCTCAATGCAGCGATTCTTGCCAGCGTGCCCACAGGCCTGGTGGTGATGTCGAAGACTCTGGCCGTGCTGTCGATGAATGACGTGGCAAAGGTGTTCTTCGAAGACAAAATCGGCGAACAACCCAATGCGTCTCCGGTAGGCGTCACAATAGGCGCGTTGATCTCAGAGAACTTCCGCGTCGCGTCGTGCAATCCCGAATTTG
>CAIQQO010000379.1 GCA_903873965.1 uncultured bacterium | reverse complement strand
CGTCTGTCTTGTCGTAGAAGGCGTGCTGGATTGCATTACATTGCGGCGTTACGGTATTCCCGCCTGTGCTGCCTTTCAAGGCAACAACCCGCACAAGGCATGGCGCACTGAATGGAACAAATACCTGCGTAACATCGGCACTGTGCTGATCATCCCCGACAACGACGCCAGCGGCATGGGTGAGTTGATTGCTCTATCCAAGCTCAACGACATCCCGCGCAGCCGCATTCACCGCTTGCCTGACAACTTCAAGGACGTGGGCAAGCTCATCGAAAGCTGGCTCCCCACCTGTGACGAGAAAGAGATACGCAAGCGACTGGTCAACGGGCTCGATCCACATGGATTAGGTATGTTCACCGTTAAGCGCATCGACCCAGACGCCTGAAAGCCTGGATTCCCGTGCTTGGCCCGGCCAAGATTCTCAACCCCCTGAAAGTCTTCACTTTCGGGGGATTTTTGTTTATTTTCAATACATTAAGGAGTTAAATTTCATGGTTACGCTTTCACAATTGATCGATGAGTCTTCCGCATACGATCCCTACAAGTCCGACTACGCCGTGGACGCCAAAGACCTGGCCTTCGCGCCATCAGGCGAGATGAATCTGCCCACTGCGTATGGCAACGTCCTGCTCAAGCCGACCGAACACGCCTACACTGGCGTCTTCACCCGCCTTGGCGAAGTCGTCTATGACAGCCCTCTGCCCCACAAGCACATGCTTGGCATCCCGCGCAATCTCATGGCGCACGACCTCAACACCCTCATGCCCATGATGAACAGCGCCAAACGCGCCCCGTGGCTGATTCGCGGCTACGACGACATTGCGCGCGCCTCACTCACCGCCGAATACACGCCGGTGGACAACACCGAAGTGCTGAAAACAGTCGCTGAAGCGGTTACCAATCGCGTGTTTAAGTGCGAAGAGATCAACCGCCCCATCGTCACCGCTGATCAGATTTACGTCAAGATTACGGGCGTCAACGTCCAGACGCAGGACGGCAACTACGGCATCGGCGCGATGGTGCGCAACGACGAGATCGGCAAAGGCCGTGTTGCTGCGATGGGCTATCTCAAGCGTGGCAAGTGCGACAACTCGATCCCGCTGCATTCAAGAAAGAATGGGCGGAATACGGTGCAGAACTGAAGGCAATGGGCAACCCGGAGATTGTCGTTGAAGGCCGCAAGCTATTTGGTCAAAACGTGCCGGTCAGTCAGGCCAGGGCGATACTGGCTCAGATGCTTGAGGCGCTGTCCGACCCCGTGTATTCTGGCAATGGCGTCGCCGAACCCGGATGAGTCTCAATGTCACTCCCGGAATCCGCTCCGCGTAATGCAAAACGTCCGGGAGTAAAAACGCCTGTTTTGATATAAAATTTCATCCAGGAGGCAACGTGAAATATATCTACTTTGTGGTTTACTCATTGATTAGCAAGAAAGGGCTGAGGGGAGAATCAAACACCGAGTGCGCCGCTGACGATGAAATAGACAGCATCATACAGATCACAGAGTGGGAAAACCTGATACTGCTCAAGCATCAGGATCAGGCCAAACAATGCACTATTCTGAGCTACCAGTTGCTCAGAGTGGATGAGAACGAAGACGGCAGTTGACCTGCAGTCATGTAGGGACGCGAACAGAACAGTCTCAAACCGAGGTGATATATGGCGGATAACGACTTGATTACAGTAAAAGGCCAGTGGGTGCGCGGTAAAAGCGGCGTGTGGACGATCCGCGTAATTTGTCCTTTCTGCGGAAAACACCATTCACACGGCGGCGGTGATGGCGACACACCCTATGCGGGGCATAGAGCATCCGACTGTGCCTCGACTGGCGGTTATATGTTGCCGGAGTATGTACAAGACCAGACGCAAGAGCGCGATTGACAGTGTGGCGGCCCTTGACACTTCGCCCGCCCTGAAGGGACGGCGGAGTGTCACATATTCCCGGATACCTAACTACTGCTGGCTTGGCCTCATGGTATGCAAATCCTGTGCTGTAATGTATTCCTTTGAAAGGTCGAAACCAATGTCCAGGCTTGAGTCAATGATCTTAAAGCCCACATATTCGATACTCACCAGTTGCAATCCACTGAACCTGCCCGGTTGATTCTGCAGTGTGTACTTCTGAGTGGAATCGTTGATATCCAATCCGTGCCTACCAAGCATGGCAATCTCGAATGTGATTGCCTGAATCTCATCGCGAGACATGTTGTCAAACCGTTCCATGGCACCCAGACAGTACATGACTGCATCCATGCGTATAGTGCCAGGCGTTACAGACTTGAATGCTGTCTCCGCAATACGTGATCTGGCATCGCGTGCCTTCTCTGCAATCTGGTTGGTTCCATCCAGCTGGATCGCTTCGAGGTAGGCATCATCAGCCTCTTTTTGCTCATCAACGAGTTCCAGAGCCTGGCCCAGGCTGTACCAGCTAAGTTGATCAGTAGGTAATAATCGTGCAGCTGCCTGTAGATGCTCGATTGCTGCGTCACTTTTCTTGAGCATAAGCAGTACACCTCCGAGGTTGCGCTGGGCGTAAGGGTTGGCTGGATCGAGTCTGACCGCGCGTTCGAGTTCTGCTTCGGCTTCTTCATGGCGGCGTTGACGCGTAAGCGCAACACCCAGAGCGACCCGTGAGTCCACATGCCCTGGCACAAAGTCGAGTACGCGCCGGAGATATTGCTCCGCCTGCTCGTACTTGCCCATGTCACTCAGCGCCATACCAAGATTGTGCATAATGGTGATGTCATCCGGACGCATACTGAGCAGTAGCTTAAGCAGTATAGTGCCTTCGATGTAGTTGCCGCTCTTAAGCATGGTTATGACTCGATCCACTGGATCAAGCTTGCGCACAGCGGGTGTCCATGCAATGACAAAATCATCGCCATCGACTTTAACCTGAACATCGCCGCCAAGACGTTTCACGCACTGACGGAGGAAGTCTGACGCCTCAGAACGAAATGCGGGCATTCTCGTATCCCGTGCATTTGGCGAAAGAACAGACGCATCAAAGTCTTGAATGGGAATGGAAAGTGTAAAAGTGAGTTTGTCAGCCATTATGTTCACATCACTTTGGGTGATTCGTACTTAACCCAGTTGTACCAGTCCTGTAAACCGAGTTCATTTGCCCAGGCATCGATGAGATTCCGATCGCTGGATGCCTCTTTGGGTGTGTCGTTATATACCTTCAGCAGAACAAGCGCATTGGAAGTATAGATATGGTTTCGATATGGTCGTGCGAGATTGGGTTCGCCGCTAAGGTCAGCCCAGAACCGCGCGTATGCGATGTTCATGATCAGATTGGGCTTGTAAATCTCCACTGGAAACATGCGCTCATATTCAGGTTTGAGGATTTCAGCATTGGTTCTGAACTGCTTCAGAAGCGATGCCCGCTGCTGTTCTCGTAATTCCGCATAATGGTTCAGCAGCCACAAATCAACCCTCATACCGATCGGAACAGATCGAAGCTGCATCATGATTCCATCAAATAGCTGATCGCGCAGTTGCTGGATCTGCGCCTTCTGCATCCGCATTTTCTGCACACCGGAATCCGGCGCCATCAAAAGTTGTTCAACTGCTGCCCGACCACTGCTGTTCCCTGCAAAGTCGGAGCGTTTGTCCGGCTCGTTTTCGAACAGGCGCAGGATGAAACCACACTGGAAGCAGATCGTATAGTCAACCTGGGCTGATGACATCGGGTTGTACGTGATGCGATGCATACGGATTGCTCCACGTGCCATCTTGACAACCGCAATGGTTGACAGGCGTGCATCTGAAGTAACTTCAACGGGAAATCCCGACTTTTCTTCAACTATCCGGATGATTTCGCGGGTCGTGTCTAGTAATGGCAAGAACGGTCCTGCTACCTTTTTAGTGCGCACATGTGCGCACCACTAAGTTCTCGCTTCCACCCGAACTGCCTGCTAATTCAGGTCTTACACTCGGTCCACGAGCATTTTTGTCCGACGTAGCCACCACCGGACATTGATTTAACCGTACT
>CAIQQO010000378.1 GCA_903873965.1 uncultured bacterium | reverse complement strand
CCGGGCGCCGAGAAGCTGTATGGCTGGCGCAAGGATGAAGCGCTGGGGCATCGAACGATCGAGTTGATATCCGTCGATCGATCAGCCGCCTATTCGCTTGGCGTCAGTGAAGCGATGGTGCGCAACGGCACCTGGAGCGGCGAGTTCGAGGATCGACGCAAGGACGGCAGCATTGTGTCGGTGTACAGTTCGTGCACGCCAATCGTGGACGACGAAGGACAGCGCGCCGGCACGATTACGGTCTCTATCAACATCACCGAGCAGAAGCGCATGGAAGAGCGCCTGCGGATTTTGTTCCATGCAGCGCCTGATCCCATTGCGCTGATGGATAATGCGCTCATCCTCAGGGATGTCAATCACGCGTATGAGACTATGACCGGGCACGGGCGCGATGAGTTGATTGGCCGCAGCCCGATTGACCTTGGAATTATTGCGGCTGATGGTGATGACCGGGTAGCCGCTGCGCGCGACCTTGTCCAGCAAGGCACACCTGTTCCACCCTATGTGTTGACGCTGCGATCGAAATCAGGCGAGTGCTGCGAGGTTGAGGTAACTTTGCATGGCGTAACGATCGTGGGTGAAAGCATGTTGATGCTGTCTATGCACAACATCAGCGCGCGCGTGCAGATCGAAGCCACGCTGCGCGAATCGATGCGCAAGCTGGAGGAAGTGAATGAATTGAAGTTGCGCTTTGTCAGCACGGCTTCGCATCAGTTCCGCACACCGCTGGCCACCATATCGATAACGGCAGAGAACCTGAGCGCTTACCGCCATCGCATGGACAGCCACGTCATCGATAAACGACTGGGCAAGATCATCGCTGAAGTGCGCCACATGCAGAGCTTGATCGACGACCTGCTCAACCTGTCGCGCATGCAATCGACAGGATTCAGCATCAAACCTGTGGCAGTCGATCTCAATGTCGAATGCCGCAGCCTTGTCGAACAGTTTCTGGAAAACCCTGCGATCGATCACACCGTGATGTACACCAGCTACACGGAACCAGTCTATGTGCAGATTGACCCCAAACTCATAAAGGACGCACTCGCCAACCTGATCGCGAATGCGCTCAAGTATTCACCGGCTGGAAGCACCGTGCGCGTCACACTGACAGCGAACGATGAGCAGGCAATACTGAGTGTCAGCGACGAAGGCATGGGCATACCGGCGCGCGACCTGCCCAACCTCTTTCAGCCATTCTTTCGCGGCAGCAACATCAACGAGACCCCCGGTACAGGGCTGGGGTTGAGCATCGCAAAAAACGTGATTGATCTGCACGGCGGCACGCTCTCGGTGCAGAGCGTCGTCGGCAAGGGCACAACGTTGATCATTACGCTACCAGTTCAGTCTGCTGTTCATGCAGGCGCGATGCCGTCACTCGATTCTCAGTGACTCTCTGCGCATCAGCGAAAAAGAATATGCTTGCGGTCCACCGGCGTCAGCAGGCCGGCGACGATGCCATGGATCAGGTAGAACGGGCGCAGCAAACCATATGGCCTTTTCAAATGCACCAGATCGTAGACCAACGGTCGGATCAAGCGCACCCAGAACTCATACGACATAACGACCAACATGCTCAGATGCCCGGACTTCAGCCCTTTGGCGAAGCAACTGCCAATGGCATACCAGTCCGTGTGCGACATTTTGGTTCGGTATTCTTTCCACGAACGATAGCCGTTGTGCAGCACTGCCACCTTGTCCGTCTCATACACATGGAAGCCCAGCATCAGGGCGCGTTGCGCGATTTCCATGTCATCGGCGGTGCCAAAACGCGCGCCGGGACCTTGCATCTCGTCAAACCCGCCCATCTCGTTCAGCATCGAACGGCGCACCGCCATGCCGGCGCCAATGCCGCGCGCCGGGACCTTGCATCTCGTCAAACCCGCCCATCTCGTTCAGCATCGAACGGCGCACCGCCATGCCGGCGCCAATGCCGCGCGCCACGCACCGATCGACCAGCCGCGTCAACAAGGCGTCGCCTGTGCGGACGTAGATGGGGATCATGCCTTGCGTGGGATCATGCGGGAAGGGTTTGACGTTGCAATAAGCCACCGCCACGCGCGGGTTTGCTGCGAAGATCGACGTGAAGACGGTCATGTAGTCCGGCGGCACGATGCAGTCATCGTCGGTGAACACCACAATGTCGTTTGCGGCGGCGGCGATGGCGATATTGCGCGCGCGGCTCAACCCTTTGGTCGGCGTGCGCATGTAGCGCAGCCGCGCATCCGGCGACCCTGCCATGATCGCGTTCTGCGTATCATCGTTGGTGCTCTGATCAATGACGATGACCT
>CAIQQO010000377.1 GCA_903873965.1 uncultured bacterium | reverse complement strand
GCCTGGCGCGTCGCCTCAATGGCGCGTTGCTCTGTGGCTATTTTATTGGTTATAACCACAACGGCCAGCAACACAACGCACACGGCAATGGCCAGTACGGTGTTGAGGGTTGTGCGCAAACGGCGCTGCCCGTCATGCGCGGCTTGCAGTTGTTGCGCGGCGGTGGATTCGGCATACTGATAATCCTTCTGCGCCTGTTGCAGGCTGTCGGCCACTGATTTGTGAGCGCCTTCACGGCGCTCTCGTGCAGCATTTTCTGCCGCGTTGCGGGTGAGTTCTGCCGAGACAAAATCGCGCAGAGCAGATTGAATGTGTTGTATTGGATTATCGGGCGGCGTCTGTGTCATAGTCGATCTCCCGTGTCTGTGGTCATTTCACATTCTGGCGCGCCTGGGCAATCACGTCGGCCAGCCGGGTCATGTTGTTTTCCACAGCAAAGTGTTGTTCTTCCAGCGGCATGATGTGGTCGCGCTCAAATGCGACCTGCACCGGGTCGGCCCAGACGGTCGTGGCGTCTTCCCAGCGCTGGCGCAGGGTTTGCCATTCAGTGGTCAGTTGGCTCGCAATCGTTGACAGGCTCATCCATCACCTCTCTCGATGTTGTTCAATGGCGTCTGTTCCGTTACGTTGGCAGGAATCTCGGTCAGCCCGGCTTCGCGCGCCACATACCTCATATGATTGTCACTTTATTTCTTGTTGCGGCCTAAGGCACTCAAGGAAAGCAAGAAAGCCAGGGGCAACCCAATAGACATTTTGCATCGTTGGGGTTTCTCCTTCGTCTACTTCCTCTTCGTGATCCCAAAAATAAATACAGCCAGTATCCTTAGCGCCAAGCGATATACACAACAAGTTACCAAACGGATCATCTCCGATGGCGATCAAATCTTTCGGTAGTCGTTCGTGAAATGTCCGCACATTGAGCATAAGGCTACTGTGGGGTCCATTATGTAATCCAAACAGTCGATTTACGACTGAGTTATTTCCCTTACCCGTGATCATATCTCCTTGTATATTGAACACGCTTGGTTCGGGGTGTCCGCCATTGTGTTGCAGCAGAAATCTCCTGTACTCATCAGGTAGTTGTTGTCCAATGACTAATTCAAACTTTTGAATGTCTTCTTCAGATAATGAAGGCGAGTACGATCCAGTAAAAATAAGGCTACTCATTTCGTTATAGGTCCAATTTGGTTGATCAATGAAACTCCACCGCTATGGCGAACCGCATAATGAATATCCGTAGGTATTAATTGCATAGTAGTTCGATCCTGATGGTGGTGCCAAGTAAAGCCTTCAGGTGTTACATCTAAACCGGCAGCACTATTTGCAGCCGCATAGTCAGTTTGACGGTCTCCAGTCATGCTTATTCTAACAATCCTTATCGCGTATGGGGCGAAATCAGGATAGCCATCAGATGTGAAGGCGACCCCATCCGGATACTCAGATTTAAGATTTGTATCTGCAAGGTGAAAGACACTCCCGCTGTATTTTGAATTAATTAACTTAACCGTGGTTGCCGCAATGTCAATCGCCCCGATGCCAATCGCCCCGATGCCGGCGGCCACGTAAGGGAGCGCTGACGCCGGGGGCGGCGCTGAGACGGCCGGAGCGTTCATCGTTACATAGCCCTGCAGGATATCGGCGCTGCGGCTCAATGTGGCCGTGGCCTTGGGCAGGTCGTTGTGAATGCGATCGGCCAGGCCGCGGGCATCGCGCTGGTACGCGTCGGCCGATTGTTGCACGCGCTGCTGCCACATAAGCGCGGTGCGCAGTTGCAGTTCGGCCTCGCGCAACAGTCTTTCGGCTTCCTGTAACGCGCGCTCATACTGGCCGCAATCCGGCTGGCGCGATTTCCCGGACTTGTCCTTCGAACTGCTCGAACGGCACCGTTGCAACGCCTCGCGCGCGCGCCGAACCACTTCCTGCAGGCGGCGCACCTCGGCCTGCCACCAAGCGACGCGCTCCGCCAGCCATGCCAGCGTGCGTTGAATCTCCATGGCAGCGTCTGCCAGCGACTGCAACGCGTCATGGCTGTAACGCACCAGCGCCGCGCGCAAATCATTCAATACCTGCAGCGAGCGAAGGTTGACTGCCGGGCTCATGCTATATACCTCATGCGCCAAACGCTAACGCTGGTTCAAATAGTCGCGCAGCTTTTGCGCCTTGCGCCGCAGGTACGGAATCTGCTCATCGGCGGAGCGGATGAAGTGATCCAGCACGCGCATGGTCTGCTGGTATTCCTGCGCGAACTTGGCGTGTTCCTGGTCGCGCCAGGTGTCGCCCAGAACGCCAAACTGGCCGTTGAGGCGCGCCATGCTCTCGCGCAACTGCGCATCGAACTGTTTGAGTTCGCTCGCAAACCGCTCAATATCATCGGGACTGGCAATGGCCTGTGGAGACATGTGAAACCTCCTGACGAACAACCACTACGAACAATGATGCCACACTGGTAACGGGGAAATAAACCATGAGGCATCCCCCGTTACGTTCTTATCTGTGGTGTAGTTTACTACCCGGTTGAAAATCAGGCAAACCCGTTTCCCTCTACGGGCATAGCCTTGCGTCTGCATCGTTATGTCAATACACCGCGAATCCGTCCAGGCCAGCTATGAGGGGTATGAGGGGTATGAGGGTTTACCCGAGACTTTTACATATTCATGTATCCTCTTCTATGGTAGTAAGACAGACAATGCAATACTAAAAAGTTATTGGGAATGCCCTCAACCCCTCATAACCCCTCATACGGGATTGCGGTCGGC
>CAIQQO010000376.1 GCA_903873965.1 uncultured bacterium | reverse complement strand
GATTCGGCGGACACCGCATCGCCATCGTAGACTTGCAGCGACATATGTCTGTCCACATACTAGACATCCCAACTACCGAGGGTGCCGCTCATCATATCCGTCATGCGGTAGGGACTGTAGACCCAGCCCACGAGGGCAGCGCGGCGCTGTTCGACCGTATCGATCGGCCAGCCCGGCCGATAAGCCGGGACATACATCAAGGTGCCGGCTTGCACATCCTGGTCCGTCTCTTGTACCAGGGTGACCTTGCCAGACAGCACGGCGGTATTCTGATCCCGAGCCTGCTCCATGGCGGCGCGGCGTATGGGTTCAGAGAACATATCATAGCCAAAGGCGCGCAGGTTGCGACCTGTAAAAGGTTCGAGGTAGATGATGGAGGAATAGATACTCCTCTCGCCCGCGGGATTGACCGAATAATCCGGGAAGCCTTCGCTGCGAATTGATTGCGTGTGCTGCGCCAGTTGTTCGGACGGGATCAACAGCGCAAAACCGACGCCCTGAATACCGGGTAACTGCTTTTCGATCTGGAGATGCCCGGTGTAATCTTTCCATTGCGTGCGTGTGACGGCGCCGGATGCGTCAAATAATCCCGCGCCGCTGTAGAGGAGCTGGGCGCTGGCAGCCAGTCGGTTTTCGATATTGAGCTGGATTTCGTTGCAGATAAAATCGAACTCATGCTGCGCTAGGTTTTCTGCACTTGTCTTGACATAAAGCGCTGTCAGCGCGGTGATGATGAGACTGGCCATCAGCATGCCCCATGCAAGCCAGACATGGCGCGGGAAGATGCCATGCAGCAAGGCCATCAGGCGGGAGAGCTGGGGCGATGGGGGCGGGGTTGGTTGGGGAGCAGGCTTCTTGGTATTCATAATTGATTTCTACGACGCACCTCAGTTGATCTAAAAACGAGACAGCGCGCAGCAATGATCATAAATCCGTGCGTTTTTAAGACAAAACGGTACTCAAATCCTGTGCGCAGTATATCATCGGTACAGGCCAGGATGAGGATATATGAAACCAACATGTTGTTGCTTTCGCAGACAGGACTACACTATCCACAGGAACATTTATATGGCTAATCTGGATCCGTCATTGCCATGGGGCCTCATTGGGTTCTTGGCCACCCTGCTGACCATCATTGATCTCGTACTGCGGGGAACAGCCCTGTGGCGCAGTGCCCGTGCTGGTCAGTCAGCCTGGTTTGTCATTCTTCTCGTGGTCAACAGCGTAGGTCTACTGCCGGCGATCTACTTGCTGCGTCACCGCCATTCGCACAGATCGAAGGGCATCACCCGCGAATGAATTCGCGGCTGACACCCGCTTCGCGAAACGCGCTGAAGCGCGTTAGGATCGGTCGGCGTTCTGTTCTTAACCGGTTTCCGCTCCGTTTTACGTTTCACGTTTTACGCATCGTGCGTCACCCGCTGGTCAATCGGGGCTACTCGTGCGTGCAGCGTCATCTTCATGCCATTCAACGGGCGCAGTGTGATGAGCGGTTCCATAGCGACGACGTGCCCGGGTGCGAGCGTGAAGGCGAATTTCTGCGCCAGCGCGGCCAGCAGCAGACGCGCCTCCATCATGGCGAAGGCATTGCCTATGCAGATGCGCGGCCCACCACCAAACGGGAAATAGGCGCCCTTCGGCAGCGATTTCTCAAAACCGTCCGCCCAGCGCTCCGGCTTGAACGTCTCGGGATCAGGGAAGAAGCGCGCATCGCGGTGCGCCACCCACGGGCTGACGAAAACCACATTGCCCTTGGGCAGCACGTAGTCGCCGATGCGCACCTCGGCTATGGACTGGCGCGGGATCAGCCACACCGGCGGAAACAGGCGCATCGATTCTTTGATCACCATGTCGGTATAGGGCAGATTCGGCAGGTCGGCGAGAGTGGGCGTTCGGCCGGCCAGAACGCGGTCAAGCTCTGCGTGCAATGCCGCCTCAACCCGTGGATTCTGCGACAGCGCGTACAACGTCCAGGTGAGTGCGTTGGCTGTCGTCTCGTGGCCGGCGGTAAACAGCGTGATCGACTCATCAATGACCTGCGTGTCGCTCATCGCCCCGCCGGTATCCGCGTCGCCCGGCTGCAGAAGCATAGACAACAAATCGCCATTGTCTTCGCCACTGCTGCGCCGCGCGTTGATGAATCCCAGCGTGATATCTGAGAGTTCGCGCCGGATGCGTCTGTTGGCGCGGTTATCGCGCGTCGGCACCCAGGCAGGGATGGGCAGGGGGCTGCCGCTCATGCGATTCGATACCTCGATCAACTCCGTCACCACTTTGCCAATCCGCTCAGCCTGTTC
>CAIQQO010000375.1 GCA_903873965.1 uncultured bacterium | reverse complement strand
CGGATCGGGCCGTGTTGAACGCTTTTATCGCGCGCGCGTTTGCGCAAGGCTCGAAACAAATATGTGAAGTGGCGCTGGAGCAACGCGCGGGGCAAGCCGGAAACAATGGCCTGTTTGTGCGGATTGAAGGCGGCGTAACGGCCAATCGACAGGAATGCCGTGTAACGATGATGGACATCACCGGGCGCAGGCGCGCCGAAGAGGCCTTGCGCGATTCCAATCAGCAGTTAGAAGGCTTCATTGATGGGGCGCGTGTCGGCACGTGGAAACGGAACGTCCAGACGGGCGAAACCACCTTCAACGAAGGCTGGTCGCAGATGATCGGCTATACGCTGGACGATCTGGCGCCGGTCAGCATCAAGACATGGGAAAGCCTGACTCACCCCGATGATTTGCATAAAACCACCGATCTGCTGGCGCGCCACTTTGCGGGTGAACTGCCGTCCTACGACTGTGAAATCCGCATGAAGCACAAGGATGGTCACTGGGTGTGGGTTCATGCCCGTGGCCGCGTCATCACCCGCATGCCCGATGGCAAACCACTGCTGATGTTTGGCACGCACACTGATATCAACGAGCGCAAGCGCGCCGAAGAGGCCTTGCGCGAGAGCGAAGAGAAATATCGCACCGTGGCCAACTTTACCTATGACTGGGAAGCATGGCGCGGTGTGGATGGCGCATGTAAATACGTTTCGCCATCGTGCGAACGCATTAGCGGTTATACGGTGGCCGATTATATGGCGGATCCTTATCTGATGCTGCGCATCACGCACCCGGATGATCAGGCAGGACTGAGCGAGCATTATCACGCGACCTTGCACGAAACGCGGAATCAATCGCTGGAATTCGACTTTCGCATTCTCACAGCAGGCGGCGAGGCGCGCTGGATCAGCCATGCGTGCACGCCCGTCTACGCCGCCGATGGGCAATGGCTGGGCCGGCGCGAGAGCAATCGCGACATCACTGAGCGCAAACGAGCGGAAGATGCCTTGCGTGAGAGCGAGGCGCGCTTTCGGAACATGACAGACACCGCCCCGGCGCTGGTTTGGATGTCCGGCGTCGATGCGTTATGCTACTACTTCAACCAGTGCTGGCTCGGTTTTACCGGGCGCACGGTGGAGCAGGAGATGGGCAACGGCTGGGCTGAGGGTGTTCACCCGGATGACCTGCAACGCTGCCTTGATATTTACCTGGGTGCGTTCAACGCGCGGACTGAGTTCAAGATGGAATATCGTCTGCGCCGCGCCGACGGAGAATACCGATGGTTGTTGGATAACGGTGTTCCCCGATACACGCCGGAAGGTGTGTTTGTCGGCTACATCGGTTCATGCATCGACATCACCGTCAACAAAGATGCAGAAGCGGCCATTAATGAAAGTGAAATGCGCTACCGCGCCATGGTCGAGGGGTCGCCCAACGCGAGCGTCATCCATCGTGGCAGCGCTATTATTTATGTAAATAAAGCTGGCGTCACGATGTTTGGCGCCACATCGGTGGATGACCTGGTTGGGCAACCCATCTTCGAGCGGATACACTCTGACTTCCATCAAATCGTGCTGGCGCGGGTTCAGAATGCCATCGAGCATCACGCAGACTCGCCGAAGACTACCATGAGATACTTCAAGCTCGATGGAACAAGCTTCGACGCTGAGGTCGAAGGAACAGCCATCATCTACGACGGCGCACCGGCCTCCTCATGACGCTGCGCGACCTCACTGAGCTGCGCCTGCGTGCAGAATTGGAGCAACTGGCCACCACCGACACACTCACCGGGATCAACAATCGGCATCGTTTCCTGACGCTGGCGCCGGATAAACTGGAGAGTGCCATGCGCTTACACCATCCGCCGTCGCTAGTGATGCTCGATGTGGATGGGCTTAAGCACGTCAACGACACCTATGGCCATGCGGCTGGCGACCAAGTGCTGGTGACCTTTGCAGGCGCCTGCAGAAAGCTTGTCCGCGAGATCGATGTATTCGCGCGTATCGGGGGCGACGAGTTCGTGTTGCTGTTGCCGGAAACGACGTGTGAAGAAGCGTGTCGCGTGATGGAGCGCATCAAGATGACCCTAACCACATTGCCGATTGATCTGGGCGGTCAACCCTATGTGGTCAATTTCAGCGCCGGCGTTGCGGGCATGGCAGATGCAAACGAGTCACTCGACGCCCTGCTGGCGCGCGCCGACCTGGCCCTGTACCGGGCGAAAGAAGCAGGCCGCAACCGCGTGGCGATGTGAAACGTGAAACGTGAAACGTGAAACGTGAAACGTGAAACGTAAAGAAGAACGGATTCGGAATCAGAATCCGATTCCGTATCCGTGTCTTCGTAGGGGCGAAAGCATTGCCCAATGAGCCTCATCCTATGTGAGATGACATGGCAATGCTTCGCCCTTGCGACAATTACACGAGACTACAATGGCCACAAACCGCACCCCATCCACGCAACGCGTGAATCATGCGACGCGTGTTGAATGGGGCCGGGGTGAAGCATTGCCATCTACGCCGTAATAATCATGGTT
>CAIQQO010000374.1 GCA_903873965.1 uncultured bacterium | reverse complement strand
GAATGGCAACCGCAATCTGCGCCGCCACCTCACGCGCGATCTCGATATATTCGTCGCTGAAAAACCCCGACGTCCTCGCACCGACATGCAATGCGCCATTCAGAATCCCCTGCTCATGCAGCGGGATCACCATGATCGAGCGCAGCCCAAAGGCCATCGCGGCCATGCCGACCGATGTGGACGGGGGCTTCACCTTAGTGTCATTGGTAACATAATACTTGCGAGCGTCTATCGTATTGATAAATGTGGGCGGCAATTGGAACCGATCCATGCCGGATGCAATTTCAGGTGTATCCGTCTGGATGGCTTTAATCGCCCACGTGGCATCAGCCGCGTCATATTCAATCACATAGGCGGTCGTAAACGGGATCAAATCGCTCAGATGCCGCAGCGCCCTGCGTGCAATTTCGTCGATGCTCTCGGCCTGTTGAATGGCAGCATCGAGCGCGTGCAGGGTGGCAAGGCGTATCTCTGACCGGTGCAAGTTGTGTTCAGCGGCCATGCGCCATTCCTTGGCCTGTTTGCGCTCTCCATAATCGCTGATGATGGCCACAACGCCATCACGGGCCGGAGCGCCCCACCAATGTATGCGCCGGGTATTCACTGAAACCCAGGTCAGGCTGTCATCGGGTTGGTGGATGCCGATGATGACCCGGTTGCGCGGCTCACCGTCGTGCAGCGTCTGAAATGCCGGTTGCATCTCTCTGGGGAAGGGCGATCCGTCTTCATGAACCGCAGACCAGCGCGGGTCGATGGCGGTGCGCCCCATCAGTTGATCGGTGGTCAGCCCCATGAGTTGTTGTGCGCCGGGGTTGGCCATGATCACAGCGACGGTGTCATCCAGAACAACAACACCTTCGGCCAGCGTGTTGAGCAGCACGCGGTGGCATTCTTCGCTATCGCGCAACTGTTTTTCTGTCACCCAGCGCGCCGTGATGTCGACCATGACCAGCCGACATTCCATTTCATCCTCCGAAACGGTCGCTTCGATCTGGACATGGGCAGGCGCGCTGATGCCGGCTTCTCGCGCCAGTTCCACTTCGCACACTTGACGGTTGTGATGGGCAAACGCCTGCTCAATCACGGCATTCAGCGCAGGGCGATCGGACATGGCTACAAACAGGCTCAGCCGCCGGCCAAGCAACTGGGGGCGATCAATGCCTGCCAGTCGCTCAAAGGCCAGGTTGGACTGCAGAATAGTGCCATCGCGATGCACCACCACATAGCTGACTGGTGAGAAGTCATACAGGTTGGTGTATTTATCCAGCAGAACAGCTATCTCTGCATGGGTGCGCTTGATCTCCTCATTCTGCATCTCCAGTTCAATCTGGTGGACTTGCAGCTCGTGGATGAGACGGTTAGCATCGACTTGAGACAGGGTGCGGGTGGTAGATGGGCGCGACGCTAATCGTTCTTCCGCCTGTCGGCGTAGCGTCGATTTCTGAGTATGAAGGTTTTTATCCATGGTTCAAGACCTGGGCTTGGCACGATGGAATAAGCCAACTAAGCCCCCTGTTGTTGCACATGCGTAAAGATGCTGCTTTCACCTACGGCATACGAGTCCAGGCAACCGAGTAAACAATATGCGTTAATAACAGTATAGCATCGTAATCACATATGTGCCGACATCAGCGGGAGGCGCTGACATCGGCTCTGAAAATAGAAGGAACTGTTACTCTGTCGGGTACAACTGCTGGCCGTCTTGCCGCTCGCGATACCCGCGCACCATCAATGACGGCCGGCCAAAGCTCTGTCCGGCATATTGCTTGTTCTCCGGGTTGCGATAGCCGACACGCACCATGCGGCGCGCCTTGTCAGTCGTGTTAATGTACGAACCGTGGATGGTATTGATGTTGAAACATACCAGGTCGCCGCGCTTGGCGGGCACCGCGACGGTGTCTTCCAGGCGATACTGATCGGTCGGCAAGTGTGGGGTGCATGGCCCTTCGGGCGTCATGGTGATGTGCTCCAGCGCGCCCATTTTGTGCGACCCATCCAGAAAACGAATCTCGCCGTTGGCGTGGAAGGTGTCATCCAGGTGAACAAGGCAATCGACGTAGCGCCCGTCCACATGCATGTAAAACGGATGATCCTGGTGCATCGGGAAAGGCTGACCAGCTCCCGGCGGCTTGATGTGCAGCGTCGAGTGATGCAGGTCAACGTTCGGGCCAAGCAAGTCGGCAACGACATCGACCATGCGCGAGGATGTGACTGCCCGCATCCAGGCCATTGAGTAGAACTGCAGATCGTGCATGGCGGTTAACTTGGACTTGGCTTCTACTTCAGCCGACATATAGGCTCTGCGCCAGGGGCCTGTCCAACCCATGCTCGTGGTGGCCCACTCACGGACCAGCTTGTCCAGATCATCCGATAACTCCCCAATCTCAGCAGGAGAAAACACCTGTGGAATATGCAAATACCCGTGCTCGTTATAAAACTCTACTTGATCCTTTGACAACATATATACACCTCAACCCAATCATAAAACCACTCACACCACTTTGCCAGGGATTCACAGGTAACGAGCAAAACAACTTGCCGCTGCGCAGTTCAAAGTCATGCCTCATCATTACGCGGCAGCATCACCGTAAAAGTGGTGCCCCTGCCCACTTCGCTCTCCACCGTAATCGTCCCGCCATGCAGTTCAATCGCGTTCTTCACGATACTTAGCCCCAGCCCCGTGCCGGGTGTCTCGTTGATATTGCTGCCGCGATAGAAAGGGTGGAACAAATGGGGCTGATCGACGGGTGGGATGCCGATGCCCTGATCGCTCACGCGCAACTCCACCTGCTGGTAGCGCGTCGTCAGCGCCATGGTCACCACCGACCCGGCGGGAGAATATTTGATCGCATTGTCCACCAGATTGGTAATCGCTTCCTTAATCAGGCCGGCATCCAGCATCACGCTCAGCGGTTGCGCGCTGCTCGCATACGCCAGCGTGTGCTTCAACTGCGGGTCCAGGTGGAACTGGTCCACAATCTCACGGCACGCGGCGTCCAGATCATGCCGCGCCAACCGCGCCCTATAGCCTGCCGACTGCATATGCGTCAAATGCAATAGGTCGTCGATCAAGCGCTGCATGTGCTTCACTTCGGCAACTATTTTGCTCAGCCGCACCTCAATCTTGGCGTCGTTCATACGAGCGCGGTAGGCGCTCAAGTTTTCGGCTGTCAATGAGATCGTGGCCAACGGCGTGCGGAACTGGTGCGCCGCCACGCTGACAAAGCGCGTTTTGAGTTGGTTCAACTCTTCCAGCTTGCGCATCGATTCGATCATCATACTTTCGGCCTGTTTACGCGCACTGATATCGTGCAGCGACGCCAGATACATCCGTTCCGCGTCGATCATCACCGGGTGCATACTGATCTCCACGTCAAAGCAGGCGCCATTCTTCGCGCAGACTGTCACTATATACTCGAACACGCCTTGCCCCCGCGCCAGCGTCGCCTGGGCTAGTCGCGTCGCATCAGAATCGTCCGAACTCACAATCCCCAACGCACGAGGGTCTTTGCCGACCAACTCGGCGCGCATATACCCGGTCATGATTTCATAAGCGTGGTTGGCATCGCGCAGCATGTAGTCTTTGTCGAGAAGAATAATGGGGTCAGGCGCGTCATTAAACAGGATGTGCAGCCGCGCCTCCATGTGTTTGCGCTCGGTGATCTCACGATTACTCTCGCGCCGCCCCAGCCATTGCCCATCGGCAGCGTAGACAGGCGTGCACGAATGACTGACCCAACATATCTCGCCCTCTGGCGTCAGAATGCGAAAATCCAAATCAGCGTCGTCATGCATGGCTTCGTGAGTCACCGCATGATTATGCTCGCGCAACAACGCCTGCTCGTCCGGGTGCGTGATGCGCACAATGAGCGCCGGGTCTGCCATAAACTCGGCTGCCGTGTGCCCGCTGATGTACTGGCACGAGGGCGACACATACCGGTACGCACCATCTGCCCCAAGCCACGCTTCCCAGTTATAGGTGTAATCGGCCACAGTGCGGAAGTTCTCTTCGCTCTCACGTAAGCTAGTCACCGTTGCCTCTAGCTCCGCGGTGCGGTCGGCAACACGGCGTTCCAGCTCCTCCGCATGCGCGCGCAACCGGATCATCGCCCGCTTCTGGCGCATGGCGCTGGCGATCTTGGCCGCCACCTCGTGCGCAATATCGATATATTCAGCGGTGATGAAATCAGGAGATTTATCGCTGATGTGCAGCAAGCCGATCAACTCGCCGCTCTCATGCAGCGGCACCACCAGGTTGGAGCGTATCCCGACGGAATAGATATCCATGCCCATCGATATCATGTCTGACCGTGGCGTCACATCGTTATTGAGATAGTAACGATCAGTCTTGATCGCGCTGACAAAGGCAAGGGGCGGCTTAAAGCTGGCCAGGCGGGCCGTAATCTCCGGTGTGTCCGTCTGGATGGCCAGGGTAGTCCACCGCGCACCGGCGGCATCATATTCAACCACGCTGGCGGTTGTAGCCGGGATCAACTCGCACATATAGCGCAGCGCCGTTTTTGCGATGTCATCCACCGCATAGGCCCTATGGATCACCTTGTCCAGCGTGTGCAGCGTCGCCAGTCGCTGCGCTGACCGATTCGCCTCGCGCAGGCTCGACTTCAAGGCTTCTTCGGCCCGCTTGCGCGCGCTGATGTCGATGTGGGTGCCGAACATCATCAGCGGCTTGCCATCGGGGGTGCGAGTGATGACGCTGCCCCGGTCGTGAATCCACACCCAGTGACCATCCTTGTGTCGCATGCGGACTTCACAATCGTAATACGGCAGTTCGCTGAAAAAATGCCGCTCCAGCAGTTTGGTGGCATATTTCAGATCATCGGGATGAGTATGCGCTTTCCATGTCTTGATGCTGACTGGCGCTAACTCAGCCAGCGTATAGCCGATGAGTTGCGCCCATATCTCATTGAAGACCGTTTCACCCGTCTGGACATCCCATTCCCATGTGCCGACACGCGCCCCTTCAATGATACCTTCCATCCGCCAATGCTTGTCGAGTAATGCCTGTTCCGCCTGCTTGCGTTCGGTGATGTCAATCATCGTCACGCAGCATTCCTGCCGATTCATCGTTACGCTGCCTTCCATCCGCACAAACAGGCAATTGCTTTGGGATTGCCCCGGTGTCTGCTCCAGCGCTACCTCACAGGCCTGTTTCGCATCATGAGCAAACGCGCGCGCGATAAAGGCGTTCAACACGCCCCGATCATCCCGAGTTACAAACACACCCAGCCGACGCCCAACCAGATCAGCGCGATTGACTTCGAGCATATTGGCGCCAGTCAGGTTGGCCTGCAGGATGACGCCGAGGTGATCTAGCAACAGATACCCGGCCGGCGCGAAGTCATACAGGTCGCTGTATCTCTGCAGCGTAATGTCCACCTGCGCGCGCGACTGTTGCAATTCCTCGTTCTGCATCTCCAGTTCAATCTGATGGACTTGCAGTTCGTGAATGAGGCGTCGCGCCTCGACTTCAGTGACCAGCGCGAGGGCAGGCGACGTGCTTGCGCCGCCCTGGAGCTGTGCTGCCAGGCGTTCTTCAGCGAAACGGCGTCGCTCAACGGCCCAATCAGGGGTGTTTTTGTCCATAATCATCTACGCAGGGCGCATCCAGGCGACCAAATAGAAGCAAACGTCTTGCGCAGTATAGCACCGCAAAGCCGCTTGTCGCTTCGCACATAATTACATCTGGACTCAGGTGTGGCCGAAGATCACTGGGCACGCGCTCGGGTCGTCGATAAAAGCCGTCAACCCTGTACGTTGATCGTTCACCGGGCGGCTGTTGCTGGTGCGCAGGTGGATAGCAAATCCACGCCGAGGAAAGCCCGCCGTATTCGGTCCGCTGCCATGAATCGTAAGGTTATGATGCAGGCTGAACCCGCCCGGGGGCAGCACCGCCGCAGTCTCTTCCCACGTCCTGCCCTGCGGCACGTTGAATCCGGCGCGGATATCGGTCTGGGCGAAGAAGTCGCTGCCCTGCTGCAAGCCCCACGACTGCGACCCGCGCACAAACACCATCGGCCCGGAAGCCGGCGTGACATCGCTGAGCGCCACCCAGGCCGTCAACAGTTCGCTGCCCGGTTCCCATTGTCCCCAGTAATGCCGATCCTGATGCCAACCCACGCTGGTCTTGCCGGTGACGCCGGGCGGCAGGCTGGGTTTATACAGCAATTGCACCCACCACACCTGCACCATGCTCGCGCCGGTGACGGCGGCCGCAGCCGCGCCAATGGCAGGATGGCTGACCAGCTCAAAAATAGCGCGATTGGCCATCTGCGGCATTTCGATCTTGCACAACACATTGGGATCATCCCCGGGATTCCATGGCGAGGGTTGCGGAGGCCTACCAGTGTCATACTCGCCGCGCCGGATCGCGTCCATGCCCTCTGTGGCGCGTTGGATGACCGTGCTTTCAATCAAAGAACGGTTCAATATCAGATAACCATCGCGCTCATACTCCGCGCGCGTAACGGTCGAACGTTCAATTGCCAGTGACATACGCTACACACTCCATCAATACAGGATTACTCGTCAACACCACAATACCAACAAACCAACCACAATCATATCTGGAATCAGGCTCACACACACCCGCAATCCATGAAATATCCCCAAAAACCACCCACCCTCACACACGTTCCCCGTTTCCCGCTCAGCTTCCGTTTTACGTTTCACGTTTCACATTTCAGCTTCCCGCCTTACAATCAACCCTTGGAGGACGTGATGACACTAAAACTGACCGTGACCGATGTTGAACGAATTACAGTTCGAGCGCCGATGACACCGCGCTGCGAGCAATGGAATGCGCGCGAGGTGTGGCAATGGTGCATCAGTGAGGTGGTGCGCATCACTACCGATGCCGGGATCATTGGCTATGGCGAAACGCTGCCGCATTACACGTGGGGCCGCGTGAGTGATGAAGCCGTGGCGCGGGTAAAGGGACACAATGCCGCCGACTTCCTCGGCGACGATACACTCGGCGCCGGCCTGCAGATGGCGATCTACGACGTCGTGGCCAAGGCGCTGGGCGTGCCGATGTACCGCCTGTTCAATCTGCCCAAAGTGCGCGACTGGGTGCCGATCTCGTGGTGGAACATCGATTTCCCGCCCGAGGCCTTGGCCGAAGAAGCCAAAGACGCGCAGGCCAAGGGCTACACGGCGATGAAGACCAAGGCGCGCCCGTGGTGGGACGTGTACGCGCAGGTGCAGGCCATCAGCGACGTCACCCCGGAGCATTTCAAGATCGATATGGACTGGAATCAAATGCTCATTAACGCGAGCAACGCCGCGCCTGTCCTGACCGAACTGGATCGCCAGCCGCGCACGGCGCTGTACGAGTCGCCCATTTTCCAGCGCGACGTGGAAGGGCTGCGCCAGTTACGCAGCAAGATCACCCGCCCCATCGCGTTGCACTTCGGCGACCCGCCATTCCCGATCGTGGTGCGTGACGAAGCCTGCGACGGCTTTGTCATCGGCGGCGGCATCAGCAACGTCCTCAAGCAGGGCGCGCTGGCCGCGCAGTTCGACAAGCCCTTCTTCCTGCAGGTCGTGGGCGCCGGCCTGACCACCGCGCTCTCGGTACAGCTTGGCGCCGCGCTCCAGATGGCGCAGTGGCCGGCGGTGAACTGCCTGAACAACTACGCCGATGATCTGATCTCAACCCCGATCAACATCGTTGGCGGTTATGCGCAGGTGCCCGACGCGCCCGGTCTTGGCGTCGAAATCGATGAAGGCGCCCTGACGCGCTACAAGATGCAGCCGCCCTATGAACTGCCGCGCCCGAAGCTGCTGCTTTCAGTCGCATGGCCCGGCAACCGCGTGCGCCACTTCGCCAACATCCAGCAATGCTGGACAGATGCGTTCAGCGGCAGCATCCCGGTACAGGATCGCGGGGTGCGCATGCACGTCCGCGCCGACGACGGCACACCCGAATGGGCTGACCTGTACGCCCGCGCGACTGTGGCGCCGGTGTGGAGTCAGTCGCTGTAGGATGGACCCCGCGAGAAAAACAAATATGCAATACGCAGAACTGAAACATACCGACATGGCGGCGCAACGGCACAAAGTCGTCATCGCACCCATCGGGTCGCTCGAACAGCATGGCCATCACCTGCCGGTGCTCACCGATACCCTGATCAATGCCGAAATCTGCCGGCGCGCTGACGCCGAACTCGGCGACGAAGCCCTCTTCCTGCCCATCCTGTACGTCGGCGCGTCCGATCACCATCGCCGCTTCCCGGGCACAGTCAGCATCAGCAACAGCGTCTACACCGCCGTGCTCGAAGACATCGTGGAAAGCCTGATCGGCAGCGGCTTCACCCGCATCGTCCTATTCAACTCGCACGGCGGCAATGGCAATCCCGGGTACGCCGCCCTCTACAACGTCCAGATGCGCCACCGCGATGAACGCGACCTGTGGCTGGTGATGGCCACGTGGTTCGCCATGGCCGCGCCGCAGATCGCCCAGATCGACCTGCTGGAAAAGCAGGATCACGTCACGCACGCGTGCGAACTTGAAACCAGCATGATCCTGCGCATCCGGCCGGAGCTGGTGCGCATGGACCTGGCGCGCGGCGCCAACTTCACGTACCCGTCCGAGTTCTACACGCCTGATTCCAGCGGTCCAAGCCGTGTATCAGTGGCGCGCCCCTTCGAGCACGTCAGCGCAACAGGCGCGCTCAGCCATCCCGAAGTCGCCACGCCCGAAAAAGGCGAACGCCTCTATCAGGTCGCGACGGAGGAATTGGTCAAATTCGTCCGCGAATTTCAAAACTGGCAAACCTTTGATCCCGCGTAGGTCATAGCTCTGGATCGCACCATCCGCAGTTATCTGGGCGGCTCGCCCAAAGAGGTTGAGGTGATTTAATGCATTACTTACTGATGTACGATGTTGCGCCGGACTATGTGGAACGCCGCGGCGCATTCCGTTCACAGCACCTGGCGCTGGCATGGGCAGCCGCCGAGCGCGGCGAACTCATCCTGGGCGGCGCGCTGATGGATCCGATCGACATGTCGATCCTGCTGTTCAAGGTCGATTCGCCTGCCGTGATCGAGGCCTTCGTCGCTGCGGATCCCTACGTGCAGAACGGCCTGGTGACGCGCTGGCGCATCCGGCCATGGAACACCGTGGTCGGCAGCGATGCATCCACGCCTGTTCGCGGCTGAGGTCATATCATTTTCCTGTAGAATAGTGCCGGTGGGTAACAGTCGCCTGTGCGCCACTGTTACCTGATTCAAGATATTCTGTCATTACCTATTCCGCTACACCCTTGTTGAACCACGCCATACCCGCGTAGATAAGTCTACTTAAATAACACGGAGTGATGATGCATGGCGGATAAAGCCACAACAGGCGGTGCTAAGCAGGAGCAGCAGAAGGCGCGCAAGCCACAGCCTGCGCCTGCAACGCGTCAAGAAGGGTCAGGCATTAACGGCGTCGTTCAACGGCTGAACCAGGCGCGCGTTGCAGTCACGCCTGCCGACTTCATCATGTTGAACCGGACGGTGGGCATGCGCCGCGCGATGCGCTTGGTCAACGCGTCATCCTCACGGCATCGCGGCGTCACGATCCAGCCCAAACTGACGGTTGGCGCCGCTCACGATGCTTACGAACAGGAAGCCGACGCGATGGCCGAGCGCGTGATGCGCGCGCCGATGACGCCTGACGCGCCTGCGCCGCAGGGATTCACACCAGTACGCGCAGGCGCTGAATCCGTGCAAACCGCGCGCGACGCCGCTATGGGCGCCTTCGATGCCGGCGCGGATTTCGAACAGCATCTGGGCGCCATGGGCGGCGGCGCGCCGCTTCCCGCGCAATCGCGAGCCTTCATGGAGCCGCGCTTCGGCGCCGATTTCAGCAAGGTGCGTGTGCATCACGGCGGCAATGCCACGAAGCTGAATCGCGCCATCAGCGCGCAAGCATTCACCCACGGACATGACATCTACCTGGGCAGCGGCAAGAACGATCTAGATACCAGCGCGGGCAAGCGCCTGCTGGCGCATGAGCTGACTCATACCATTCAACAGGGAGCAGCGCCGCTTCAACGCAGCACCGTGCGGCGGTCGTTCAATCACAGTTCAACAGGCATCATCCAGCGCACAGGCGACGATGTCAAGATTGAAGAAGTGGAGGACGATGAACAGCCGCGCAAGTGGGAGTCGCCCAAAGAAATCGAGCAACCCGCTGTTCCCCTCATGTTGACTGACGCGCCGTGGTCGGAAATTGAGGCGCGCACACCCCATGAGCGCAAAGAAATTGCGCAGGTCAACGATCCGCGCTACCAGGACAAGCTGAACGAGATCGCGCCCACCGCGCCAAAGAACATTGGCAAACTGGGCGCATTGAACCCGGTTTTGAAGGAGCACTTCCAGCAGAGCGATACGCGTTACCAGAACAAGTTGAGTGACATCAGTCCGAAAGCGCCGCAGAACGTGGGCAGGCTGGGCGCGTTGAACCCGGTTTTGAAGGAGCACTTCCAGCAGAGCGATACGCGTTACCAGGAAAAATTGAAAGGGATGGGTTCCGTGCATAACGGACAGCCCGGACGGGTTTCGGAAGAGAGCAAAAGCGCCCTCCAGGATTCGTTTGATCAGGACAAGCGCAATCAGGCTGAGCGTCGACGGCTGGCAGCCAAGCTGCAGATGGAAACAGCATCCACTGCAGCCAAACAAAAGTATGACGCGCTCGAACCTGTGGATAGTGGGGCATTATCAAAGGACGCTCAAAATAAACGGCTTATAAAGGCATGGCAGGAGGAAAAGAAGAAAGGCGAAACGATTGAATATTGCCAGGCTAAGCTGGTGTGGGCGCAATACGTTTTGCAATGGGCCACTGAACGCATCAACCGCAGGGCTCTTCTGAAGGTGCTCAAGGACGAAATCGCAACGACCCATGTCGTTGGACGGTTCAAAGACGTGTTCAAAACCCAGGCCAACGCGGTGTATGAAAAAATCGTCGCTGGGTTTATCGCCGCGGACGGTCCGGGAATGACCCATATCCAGGACGACTACCGCAACGAATTGCAGGAACTTGTCGCCGACCACAAAAAAGTAGATGATCTCGACAATAAGGGTGGTAAATTCGGCCAGCGCACCGTCCGTGAACTGCTGCCGGCAGTCGATATCGTGATCTCTCAGCCCGGCTTCAGTGTTGTCAGCGACCGGGCAAAGCTTGATGAAGCCATCAAGGCTTTTGATGTCGCGTATGATAAGCTGTCCAACAATGACCAGGGCCGCATGAAAGATGCGCAGAAAGCAGCGGGTAAAGTCGCCGCCCATTCCACCGCAGGCCAGGATGCGCGCGGGAAGGTTGAGGAAACAGCAGCGCTGAAGAAGATTAACGACTTGTTTGAAAAGACAAAGTCGGATATCAATGGGCGCGATACCCGTATCTCGAACGCTGAAGCACAGTCTTTGACAAACTCGACAGAAATTCTGGAAAGTTTCTCCAATCGCGGCAAGGAGACTGCAGCGCATGATCTTAAAGCCAAATACGAGGCTGCGCCATATCATCTTGATCCCCAGATCAGTAAAATCGTGCATGAGGAACGGCATACGATCAAAGGCGCCTCGGGGTATAAATCGGCAGTGCAACTTGAACAGGACTATAAGGACGAGGTGGACAAGCAATATGAAGCCACCAAAGAGCAGTGGTGCAAATACCTGAAATACACCAATGGAAATGGGCCTGCACGCGTCACAAATAGTGTCGGAGGATACGCTGGCGTAGCTGGACACAACTCCGTCTTCATTGGCCCCTACACCGATATCGTCATGGCCAAGGACATGAAGGCCAACCTGCCGGCCGCAGTTGAACTAACCACCGACGAGTTGCTCGATATCCTGTATCCCAGCGCCGGCACAGGCGGGGCGCATTTCTCACTGGAGTTTGCGGATCCAAAACCGCATGCCTACCGCGGCGGTACTACCAGGCCGGGCGCCCATTACCAGGCTGATTCCGATGCGAACAACGTCACATGGCAAAATGCCGAAAATCACATGATGCAGCAACAGCAAAACGAAGAGGCGCGTGTGCGCGGCTTGATCCAGGCCGCTGTGGCCAGTCACATGAAAGTCTTGCATCGTCTCAATCCTGACCGGCGCAAAGCCAAATAGTCGACATGAAATAACCTCATGGAAAATCAAACCAATATCACAACTTCGGACCCATGTATCGCGCTTGCGATTGAGGAAGTGCGGCAATCGCAGTCTCGTTCAACCTTGAAACTGCTGGCAGATCATCCCCTGAGGAAAGTGAATGGCGGGCTTGACATCGTGCGCCTGGATCGTGACGAGCCGGATGGTTCACTCATCGTCTATTTTGGACTGATCAACTGCAGCTTCTTTCTTGCTGTCCAGGTCGATCCGCTGCCCATGCCTAAGATGCGCAGCGTGCACATCGCGGCCGGTAACGAGTGTTACCTGATGTGCTCCACGACAGTGCATCCTCTCGCTGCATTGCTCGCAGCAACGCGCCTGCTTCCGACGGAACAATGGGATATGGGTGCCGATACGAGAAGCAGTGGTCTATCGATCAAGCCGCCGATGCCGCTCGCTGACAGTGTTGATGATAACGTCGGCCTGCTACTGAACATCCTGGAACAAGATGCCGCCGGCGTTCGCCAATTGGCGGCGCTGACCAACGCCGTTCTTGAGGTGCACTGGTACGGTCCCTCTCACCATTTGCCGCGAATCAAGCTCAACACGGCGACGCTGCGCCGCATCGCTGACCTAAACGTCGTTCTGGATTTGCGCCTGAACGTTGGATAGAAGCGCCGCAATCGCGCAATGTGTCATAAAATAGAGGCGTTATGATGATCCGTGTCGCAGGCATCCAGATGGCCGTTAACGACCACGACGTGCAACAGAACGTCGCCACGATCAGCCACGCGCTGGAACAGGCAGCGCAGGCCGGCGCCGACATCCTGCTCACGCCCGAAGGCGCACTCAGCGGGTATAAACCCGATATCGATGCGCCGGCTGTCGAAGCAGGCCTGCAAACCATCACCACATTGGCGCGTGAGAAAGGCGTCGGGCTGGCATTGGGCGTCTGCTTCAAAGAGAGCAACGGGTTGATTTACAACCAGATACGCTTCTACACCGCGAACGGCGCGTATCTGGGATTTCACAGCAAGACGCTGCGCTGCGGCACGATGACAACGCCCAGTGTGGGCGAGATCAACCATTACGCAACGACGGAGTTAAGCACCTTTGAGTTCAACCCCAAAGGGATGCCAGGCCACAGCATCACGATTGGCGGATTAATCTGTAACGACTTGTGGGCCAACCCATCCTGCACGCCCATGCCCGACCCGCACCTCAGCCAGCAACTGGCGGACCGCGGCGCGCGCATCATCTTTCACGCCGTCAACGGCGGGCGCAATGGCAGCGCATGGTCGCGCGATACCGCATGGCATTTCCACGAATCCAACCTGCGCATGCGCGCCGCGGCCGGTAAAGTATGGATCGTCACGGTCGACAACGCCACCCCGACGCACCTGCCGTGTTCTGCGCCCGGCGGCGTGATTACACCCGAAGGCGCGTGGGCTTGCCGGACCGAAGCAACCGGCGAACAGTTTTTCGTATTTTCGATCACGGATGAAGCCTGACTTCTTCTGCCCCAAAGGGATGCCAGGCCACAACGGGATTACACTAACAGCACATAAAACGATCATTGGTAAGGAGACCCGCACATGTTGCACATCGTCATGGACGGCTCAGGAGACATGCCACCGGATTGGATACAGGCTTATAACATCCACGTCATCCCTATTTACCTCCATATCGGCGACCGCACCTTTCTCCAGGGTGTTGACCTAAGTGATGACGACTTCTACCGCATCGTCGACGAGATGCACCAGATCCCCAAGACGGCCATACCCTCGCCGGATCAGTTCAAGGAGTTTTATCGTCGCATCGCGGCGTCCGGCGACACCATACTCTCGCTGCACCTATCCAGCAAACTATCGGGCATGTTCCAATCAGCAGAGCAGGCCGCGCGCGAATTGACCGGCGAGATCACGGTGATTGTGCTCGACACGTTGAATGGCTCGGCAGGCCTTGGTTATATGTGCCGCGAAGCCCGCCTGCTTGAACGCGCCGGCGAGAGTCTGCAGAACATCGTCAAACGCCTGGAATACATCCGCAACAACATGCACGTTATTTTCACCGTTGACAACCTTGAGTATGCACGGCTGAGTGGTCGCGTGAAAGCCATTCAGGTGGCGATCAGTTCTTTGCTCAGCATCAAACCCGTCATCGCCCTGCGCGATGGCGCCCTCGATCTGGCCGAACGCGTACGCACCCGCCAACGCGCGCTCAACTACATCGTGGATGAGATGAAGAACTGCCTGCAACAGCAGCCCGTCAATGTGGCCATCGTCCACGCGCGCGCCCCGGAAGCCGGTCAGGCATTGCTCGAACGCGTGCGCGCCACACTAAACTGCAATGAAATCATTCTCACAAACCTGTCCATCGCCGTGTCGGCGCATCTCGGCCCGGGCACCCTTGGCATCATCGCTTATCCAAGCGCCGGCGGCCCTCCGTTGCTGTAGGATTTCAGCCTGGCCCCTTTCGGGACGTGTGAGAGTGATACACTCCTGCCCCATGAATGTCGCAACAGACCTTGAAGGGACACTGACTACCGGGCGCACGTGGAAGGGCGTGGGCCAATGGCTTAAGGCGAACGGCCACACGATTCCCTACCAGTTATTCTTCCTCCCCCGCGTGCCGGGCAGCCTCATCGCCAGGGTTGGATTGATCGACAACGTCGAGTTTGGCAACCGCTGGATCATCGATGAAGTGCGCCTGTTTAAGGGCTTTGACCAGGCGCGTATCGACGCCATGAGCGAATGGGTTGTGGATCAAGTGATGTGGCCTCTGCGGCGCGCCGACACGTTGGCCGAAGTGCAACGCCTGCGCGACGAAGGCCATCGCACCATCCTGACATCGGGCACCTATACCCCCATTGCACAAGCGTTCGCACGTCGCGCCGGCTTATCCGATGCCATCGGCACACCGCTGCTGTTCAGTGCAGGCAAAGCCAATGGCAAAATCGGCGGCGCATTAAACAACAAAACGGTCAAGGCGGAGCGCCTGCGCCAGCTTCTCGACGCCGAGACGCTTGACATGGCCTATGGCGACACAGCCGCGGACATTCCCATGCTGATGATGAGCCGCACGGCCATAGCCGTTCACCCCGACCCGGAACTGCGCGCAACGGCCCATAAGAACGGCTGGCGTATCCTGGAATGAAAACTGTTTTTACATCCAATACGTTTGCCCCGTTCCGGTTAGCCGAGTTTCGCTACCTGTTGTTAACGCGCCTGTGCAGCAGCCTGGCCGGCAGTGCACTCGTCATCGTTATCGGCTATCAGGTGTACCAACTGACGCACGATCCGCTCGCGCTCGGGTTGCTTGGGCTGATCGAAGCCATCCCGGCCTTGAGCCTGGCCTTGCTGGGCGGACACTTCGCCGACCGCCACGACCGCCGCCGCATTGTGCTCATCACGCAGGCCGTGTTGCTGGTGTGCGTGTTGTCGTACGTGTTCATCTCGCTCGATGTTTCGCGGCTGGGGATGACGGCGCTGTATGCGGTTGCGTTCGTCGTCGGAACGGCGCGCGGTTTTGCCAATCCGGCATCGAGCGCGTTTGAAGCGCAAGTCATCCCGCAGCGCTGGTATGCACAGGCGGCAGCCATCATGAGCAGCGCCGGCACGGTGGTGTCCATCACCGGCCCTGTGCTGGGCGGACTGAGCTATGCGGCCTTCGGCCCGACAGTGACCTTCAGCCTGATCTCAGTCGCGTTTGCGCTGTCATTCATCGGGTTGCTGTTGATCGCGCCAAAGCCAATGCCGCCGGCGGCTGCGGATGAATCGATCTGGCAGAGCATTGCGGCAGGCGTGAAGTATGTATGGAATGATCAGATTCTCATCGGCGCGATGTCGCTTGATTTATTCGCGGTGTTGTTTGGCGGCGCCATCGCACTGCTGCCTGTTTTCGCCAGCGACATTTTGAAGACGGGGCCGGCGGGATATGGCATTCTGCAGGCCGCGCCCACCGTCGGTGTGCTGCTCTCATCATTGTGGTGCGCGCGCACGCCGCCAATGCGCAACACAGGGCGCACCTTGCTGGTGTGCGTGGCCGGCTTTGGCGTATCGATCATCGCGTTCGGGCTGTCGCGCGATATGGTGCTATCGTGGCTGGCGTTGATGGGCACGGGCATCTTCGACGGCGTCAGCATGGTGATCCGCTCGACCATTGTGCGCACGTTCTCGCCCGAAGCGATGCGCGCGCGCATTGCGTCCGTGGAGTGGATCTTCATCGGCGCCTCGAACGAGGTGGGCGCCTTTGAGAGCGGTGTGTCCGCGAAGCTCCTCGGCACAGCGGCGTCGGTCGTCGCCGGCGGCATGGTGACCCTGTTTGTGGTCGGCATGGTGACATGGCGAGCGAGAAAATTACGCAACCTCAGCATGCATGCCCATCCCATCGCGTCAGACGGCTGACCACGCAGCACGTTTCACGATGGTACACTCGCCCAAACAATGATGCGTCAATTCAAACATGGCTCGGCATCCCTGTGGGGTGGCTCGGCATCCCTGTGGAAGCGCCTGCCCGCGCCCTCCAGCCGCGCCATCGCGGTCCTGCTCGTGGTATTGATCGGGCTGGGGCTGCGCATGTACCGGCTGGATGCCCAGTCATTCTGGTACGACGAAGGCAACAGCGTGCGCATCGCCGAACGCTCAATCCAACTGATCATTGAGGGCGCTGCCGGCGATATCCACCCACCCTTGTACTATCTGGCGCTGCACTTCTGGCGCGCCGTGATGGGCGATAGCGAAGCCGCGCTGCGCGGGCTCTCCGTCGCCTGCGGCACACTCGTCATCCTCTTCACCTACCTGCTGGGTACATCCCTCACGGCCAAAGACGACCCGCGCACCGGCTTAATCGCCGCCCTGCTCGTGGCTTTCTCACCCTTCGCCATCTATTACAGCCAAGAGGCGCGCATGTACGAGATGCTGGCGCTGCTGGCGCTGATCTCAACTTGGTCGTTGGTCAAGTTGGGAAGCCGTCAAGCAGGAAGAATCTTTGCGGTGGCCTATGTGATTGCGACGGCGGCAGGGTTATATACGCAGTATGCCTACCCATTTGTCATGGTGGCACAAGGCATGTGCGTCCTGCTATGGTTGGCGACACATCGAACAAACCTGCTTCATAAGGTGCTCACCTATACCATCATCAACCTCATCGCGCTCGGGCTCTATCTTCCATGGTTGCCCATTGCGATTCGACAGATCACCGCGTGGGGCGTCGCGCCGCAGACCTATGACCTGGGACAGGCCATGCTCGATGCCTTCCGCTGGCTGGTGGTTGGGCGAACGCTCCCCCTCGCGCTGGGCGAAACGCAGTTGGCATTGGCCGTCATCGCGCTGCTGTCGCTGACAGCTGTGGTCTATAGCCTCGCAACAATGCTCAGCCACGCCTTGCGTCAAGACCTACACCGGTCAACAAAATCCACCACCAAAATCACAACCACCCCGGCAGTCATATACCTGCTGATACTCGCGCTACTCCCCTTCGTACTACTGTTCGCCTTCAAACTATACCGCGAAGCCTACCTGAAATTCCTACTGGTATGCCTCGCCCCACTCATGCTACTTACTGCACACGGCCTCACATCCCTCCCACAAATATGCCAGGCCATCTGGAACAGCCTCATCGCACCGGCCAACCCATCTACCACACACCTTTCACGCCTCACGTTTTACGTTTTACGTTTTACGTTTTACGTCTGTCTTCCCGCCCTCGTCATTGCCGGCGTAATGCTGCCCTCGTTGAACAACCTGTACAACAACCCAACCTTCGCGCGCGACAACTATCGCGGCATCGCGCGCATGATCGAAGCTGATGCGCATACAGGCGACGCCATCCTATTCAGCGCGCCCAATCAGTGGGAAGTGTTCACCTATTACCATCGCACCGGCGCGCCGGCCATCCCACTGATCTATCGCCCGATCAACGCTGCCGCAGTGGATGAGCAAATGAAGCCGATCGCGGCGCAGTACCAGCGCTTGTTCGTGCTGTATTACGCCGAGCGCGAGTCCGACCCATCCAGTTGGTATGAACGCTGGCTGGCTGAGCACGCGTATAAGGCTGAAGAACAATGGGTGGGCAACATCCGCCTGGCGATATATGCGGCGCTGCCACAAACGGCGACCTCCAGCGAAGCGGCGCTGCCGGCAACGTTTGGGACAACGATAGCGCTGACTGGCGCGACGATCACTGCCGGTGACACAACCAGCGGCGATCTGGTCGCGCTGAAACTGACGTGGCGCGCGCTGACAAAACCCGCGGGCCGATACAAGATGTTCGTGCACATGGGAGGCGTTGACACGCCGCCCGTGGCGCAAAACGACGCTGAGCCAGTCGCCGGCTTTCGCCCAACGGATACGTGGAACGCGGGCGAAGACGTGACCGACCAACGCGCTGTGTGGCTCAAACCGGGCATCGCACCGGGCAGGTATGGTGTGTACATCGGGATCGTCGACGCCGCGACGGGTCAACGCCTGCCAATCACGTCTGGTCATAACGGTGGCAATCGGTTGTGGCTGGGCGATATTGTGGTGACGGCAGGACAGTGACCATGTATTTCGCAGGGGCGAAGCATTGCCCGCGTCCGCGACATGAGCGTTAACATGGTTTCACGCGGCAATGCTTCGCCCGTACAATGTGGCGCGGCGCTATCACCTCGACTATCTGAGAAAGGCCATCACGGCATAGGCAATGATCAGCGTGATGATGATCAACGGGATAAGCCACGCGCCACGGCCTGATGAGCGACGCGCTATCTTGCCGTTCTTCACCTGCTCCTGCACCATCGCCCGGAAAGCCTGCTCGGTTTGAGTCGAGTCAAACGCCCGCTTGGGGATAATCTGGATCATTTGCGAATTGACGGTATACGTCAACACAAAATAGGTCTTGGTTTCGAAGAACCCCGCAAAGGTGCCCCAGTCCATTTTAGCTTCGCTGAAGCGGGTGCGAATCATCATCCCCTGCTCATCCGCCTGCCCTGTTATTTCGGAACGAAGCCGTTCCTGTTGATTGACCTGGAAGATCATACTCAATGGCATGAACACAAAATAGATCAGCCACGGCACAGCCAGTGGAACCACCAACGCCAGGGTTGGCAGAGACGACAACCAGTCCGACGCATCCTGACTTTGCGCGACAGCCACCAGGGAATACCCGACCAGAAGCAGCGAGGCCGGCGCTGACATGACCAGCCACACGACGGTCGGCCATTGCCGCAAGAGTTGCGCCCACATGGGTTTGATGTAGTCCTTCGCGGTTAACGAGAATCGAAACATGATGGTGTTCATAGGCTCTCACTAAAGAATATACATGCATAATAGGCAATAGTCACAGTTGGGTACTCAGTGTATATCACCAGGCGAGTAGATTATGGCAGAAATAAACCAGATTCTCCAGGGGCGTTACCGAATTATCACCTTGCTCGGGCGAGGGGGCATGGGCGCTGTATATCTCGCGCACGAGATTCAGCTCGATACCGATTGCGTGGTCAAGGAGATGCTGCCACAGAACGATCCGTCACAGGGCAAAATCGCGGCAGAACAGTTCCTGCGCGAGGCCAAGACACTGGCAGGATTAAGGCACCCCAACCTGCCGCGTGTATCGCATTTCTTTGAAGAAGGCGGCAGCCATTACCTGGTGATGGACCTGATCGAAGGGCTGAGCCTCGACAAGATGATCGGCGCGCAGGCCATGCCGGAATCGGTGGTGCTCAAATATGCCTGCCAGTTGCTGGACGTGCTCGAATATATCCATGAGCATGGCGTGGTTCATCGCGACATCAAGCCGGCCAACATCATCATCACCAGCAAAGCGCAGGCCGTGTTGGTGGATTTCGGCCTGGCCAAAGTCAGCGGCAAGACTATCGTGCGCGGTTACACCGAACACTTTTCGCCGCCTGAAGCGGCCGGCGGCGGCACTGACCTGCGCGGCGATCTGTATTCGCTAGCGGCGACGATGTATAAAGCGCTGAGCGGCAAAACGCCCATCCGGTTCACAGCCGACAGCGACGAAGATGTGCTGTTGCCACTGCGGCAGATTCGCCCTGAGGTATCCGAGAACACCGCGCGCGTGATCATGAAGTGTATGACACTGGATCGCAAGGGGCGCTACCAGACAGCCGCCGAGATGCGCACCGACCTGTTTAACCCAACCCCGACATCGGCGCAGGCGAAACAAGCTCAAATGGCTGCAACCGCGCCTGCGAGTGAGCAAACCGTAAACTTCGATCCAGCGAAAGCGCGGCTCGGCGTCCCCCAGGTGCAGGGCGTCCCGCCGCCGACACCTATCGGCGTGTCGCACGTCGCGCCACCACCCGTTGCCAAAAAACCACCCGTGGTCGGCATCATTTTAGGCGCAGTCGGTGTGGTAATCATGCTGGTGATCGCGGCCGTTGTCATCACGGGACGCGCGCCAAAACCTGCGGTGGATGCCACACCCGCAACACCGGCCACTGCGACCACGACGACCAAAGAACCCGCAACAGCGAAACCAGGAGTAACCAACACGCGCCCAGCAAAAACAACGCCGTCGGTAACAGACACCCCTGGGGTTGGCGACACCATCGAACCGACGTTTACGCGCTTGCCGACGCGTACGCCCCGGGCAACCCTCCGGGCATCGGCAACGCCAGTGCCGGCAGCAGGGACAACGCAGCGTGTTGCCTTTGCGCGCGGCGCAGTAGGTTGCTCTGTAATTGTGGTGCGCGACATCAACACAGGTGCCGAGACCATCTTGAAGTCCACCGACCGCAACGAGGAAGCCGCGTGGTCGCCCGACGGCACAACGCTTGTGGCCTCTACGGGTAATTGCAGCGGAGGGAATCAGAACATCACGCTTTTTGACATCCAAAGTCAGAATTCAGCGCCACTGGTGAATGAGGGGAGCAACCTCGATCCATTCTGGGGCAGCGACAATCGCATCTACTTTGTGAGGAGCATCGCCAATTCTTTCAACGGCACGTTGTATTCGATTGTCTCTGACGGCAACGACCTGCGCGCGATCGGTATTGAAGGACGCAAGCCACGTTTGTCGCCGGATGGTTCGCGCCTCGCCTTCATGAAGTGGGAAGGCTCGTACTGGCGCATTCACGTCGTGGACATCGACAGCGCAGGACAGGTGTCGAATGAGCGCGCGCTCGCTTTGCCATCTGCGCCGGGTGGCGTCCATGCACGCATGCCGAATTGGGGACAGGATAGCGATCACCTCTATTTCAATATCACGAACAGCAGCTTTGATTCGGTGGCGCTGGGTATTGCGCAGCTATCGAACGGGTTCACAGGTTACGACAATCAAAAATCGAGCACCGGTGATAAGTTCGGGCGTCCGTCATGCGGTAAAGACAACTGGTGCGTGGTCAACACCGTGTCCACGGGAGGTATCTGGCTGTTAAGGCAGACAGGCAATGCCTTCAAAGTTGATCGGCAACTGACCAACGGTGATGATTGGGGCCCGGCCATTTACCCGTAGGTGATGTGCGATGAATAACATGCACCCCAGCACAGGTTCAGTACCACCGAGCCGCGACAACGAACCGCGGCCGATAACAACCTACATGATCATTGGCATGATCGCATCGGCCGTGGTGATTGTCATCGCACTCGTCGTCATCCTGTTAAATATCACCACCGAGGGCCCCTCTAAAACCCCGACCACGCCAGTGGCCAAGTCTGTGACTACGCCTGCAACCAAAGGAACGACGGCGGGGGCCGTTGTCGCATCGCCAACAGCGATGCAAGAAGCAGGCGTGCCTACGGTTACGCTCACACCGACTCCGACGGTTCGGCCGACGGCGGCACAGGGAATCATCACGTACACGATACAACCCAATGACACGCTTGGTGCGATTGCGGAGCGCTTCAATGTCACGTCCAAGAGCATTCAGGCGCTCAACGGCATTGTTGATCCTGATTTCATCCATGTCGGCGAGGTGCTGACAATCACTTTGGGCGCCGCAGAGGACAGCCCGCGCGCGACGGTTATGGCTACGGCAGTGGCAACACAGACGGCAGCGACAACGGTGACGCCGCGACCGGCGCTGGCGCGGCAGTATGCCTTCGCGCCGCTGGAAGGTCGCTTCGAGCCGGCCTATCCACTCACGGCTGACGCCGGCGACACCGTCATTCGCTACCAGCAGGATTCCTATGTGTCAGACCACCTGTCGACCATCACAGCGTTTGTTGAAACAGCGCGCGCGTCGATTTCGCGCATGATGGGCGTGACATACACCAAGCCGATGAACGTGTATCTGTCTGATCGACTGTTTGAGCCGCCGGACATGGCGCTGCATGGCCATTCGTATGCGGATGGGTATCGCGTGATGGCGCTGTATAACGGCTCCTACGCATTACCCGAACAGAACTACACGCTGGCGCATGAGATGACGCATCTCATTGCATGGTACACCTATGGCACGCCATCGTCAGCGATGGTGTCTGAAGGGTTGGCCGTGTATATGGGATCACAACTGGCAGACCGTTCCATCCTGCCCATCCAATCGATCTGCCTGGCCTACTCGCGCGCTGGATTGCTGCCCTCTGTCTCATCGTCCAACCTGCAATTCCTCGGCCATCTGCTGTACTTCGATACGTACTATGCAAGTGGTTGCTTTGTCCAGTATCTCGCCGCTACCTACGGCATGGACAGCATCGCCAAAGTTTATCATTCAGGTCAGTACGCCAGCGTATTCGGCAAGAACCTGGCGGCGCTTGAGAAGGAATGGCAAGCCAGCCTGAATGCCGACACCACCTCGTTGACGCCGGCGGTGGCCAACCTGCCGGCAACCTACTCCAGCCTGGTGGCGCAATACAAGGCGTGGCTGGCCGCCGCAGCGAACGGCACCATGGACTGGCCGGCCTACGACCAGCTGGAACAACAAAGGATCGCGTTGCTTCAGGGTACCGGCAGCAGCGTGATGGAGATTAGCCCATGTGACCAGCCGCCCGATGATTATGCGCGCGTTGAGATCGGATCGGACACTGTCAACTCAAGGACGCTGACGATGCTAACGACGGCGGCGCGCCTGTACCACGGTCGCGGCAACCCGCTCAACATCACACAAGGTTCCTATACCAGCGCAACGGCAGAGAGCTTTGGCACGCATGCGGGCGGCGGTGTGGTCGATATCAGCGTCCTGACCAAGGCCAAGCCCGTAACGGTCATGGCCGTGGCCGAGATCATCGCAATGGTGAAGGCCTTGCGGCAGGCAGGCTTTGCGGCATGGCTGCGCATGCCGGGCGACATGAATGTGCCCACGGCGCTGCACGTGCACGCAGTGGCCATCGGTGATCGCGAACTCTCGCCGCAGGCGCGGCTGCAACTCGATGGGCCGGGCGGCTACTTCAGCGGCTTCGACGGGATACCGCCGGAATGGGGCGGCCCCAAACCCGACCGTTATGGCGGCCCGCTGGTTTGCGATTGGATGCGCCGCCTGGGATACGCCAACGTGCCCTAAACCTGCTCAGACTTAGGGCTTTGAAAAGCGTTAGCCTGTATTCCTCAAACCACTACTCACACCGTTGATGGTCAGTTCAATCACGGCGTGCATGGCCTCGACATCTCCGGGACTGCTGACACCCGCCTGCAACGTGCGCAATCGCCGGATCATCTCGACTTGAATGTAATTCAGCGGGTCGACATACGGGTTACGCAACTGGATCGAACGTTGCAGCACCGGTTCATTTTCCAGAATCGTGGTCTGTCCCGTGATGCAGAAGATGGCATTGCAGGTGCGCTCGTACTCGGCTTTGATCAGGCCAAAGATGCGGTCGCGCATGACCTCGTCGGGAACGAGCGCAGCATAAATGGCCGCGATGCCCATGTCGGCCTTGGTCAGGCTCTGCTGCGCGTTGTCGATCATCGTCTGGAAGAATGGCCAGCCGCGGTACATTTCACCCAACGCAGGACAACCACCATGACTGCTATCGGGATCGTTAATCATGTTGTCGAGAGCACTGCCCAGCCCATACCAGCCAGGCAGGACAAAGCGGCTTTGCATCCATGAGAATACCCACGGGATGGCGCGCAGGTCAGCCACCGAGCGTGACTTCTTGCGATAGGCAGGGCGAGAGCCAAACTTAAGACCGCCAATCTCCGATATAGGTGTGGCGGCCTGCCAGAACGTGATGAAATCGGGGTCATCATGCACGAGGGCTTTGTAGGCCGCATAGCCTGCATCAGACATGCGCTCCATGGCAGCGCGCCAGGACTGGGGGATGTTGGCTTCATGCTGGGCAGTATGGGCAGCCAGCAGGACGCCATAGGCAACCTGTTCTAGCGTGCGATGAGCAATGTCGATATCGTGATAACGGGTAGAGAGCACTTCGCCCTGCTCCGTGATGCGGATATGCCCGCTTTGCACGCCGCGCGGCTGCGCCAGAATGGCTTTGGCAGCCGGGCCGCCGCCGCGGGCGATGGATCCACCGCGCCCGTGGAACAGGGTGAAATCGACGTTTGATTCGCCGCACACCGTGACGATGGACTCCTGCGCCTTGAACAACGCCCAGTTGGCTGTGATGTAACCGCAGTCCTTGTTGCTGTCGGAATAACCCAGCATGACCATCTGGTGGTTGTTGTGCGCCTGCAGATGCTCATGATAAGCCGGGTGTTCATACATGGATTTAAGAATGCGCGGCGCGTTGGCGAGGTCTTCAAGTGTTTCAAACAAAGGAACGATGTCAAGATGGACCCGGCACCATTGCATCATGGCCTGCACTTCCAGCACGTCGGAGAGGTCATCGGTCATGCTGATGATGTACACGCCCATGACATCCATGCCATAGCGGCGGGTAGCCTCACGCGCCAGCATGAGCGGCTCGAGTACGTTGCGGGTTTCATCGCTGAGCTTGCCGATGCGATCAAGCACACTGCGCCCCGGCATCGCCAAAGCTTCGCTGAGAACGGCCACCTTGGCAGCTTCATCCAGCTTATCGTAACTGTCGGTGAGTTTTAACCGCGCCAGCACCTCGGCCACGGCGCGCTCATGCCAGCCCGAATGTTGGCGCAGATCGAGGCGCGCCATGTGCAGGCCGAACACATCCAACTGGCGATGCAAGTCGGTCAGCTCGCCGTCAATCATCACCGCACTGCGCCCCTGCTTCAGGCTTTCGATGATGATATCGAGCGTCGTCGAAATGTTGCCTGCGGTCGGAACCGGCGCCACAGGCAATGGCAGCGATAAGGTAGGAGACAGCGGGAGTGTGGGCGTGTTGTAGAACGGGTATAGCGGGCGCGACAGCGCCTCATGCGCAGCATCAGACAGTTGCCCCGACAAGCCGGCCATGACGGCGCGATAGGGTTCATTGGGATAACGATTGACCAACGCGCGCACATGGCTCGATCCCTGCTGGTAAGCATTGATCAGCCCGTCGATCTCAGGCGCGATGCGATCGCGGTGACGAGAAATGCTCAGGCGGCGCGACAGCTCATGGGTCGATTCGCGCAGCTTCTCCAGCGCGTGGCGGCGGTGCAGTTGCAAAGTCTCAGCGGTGACTTCGACATTGACGTTCGGATTACCATCGCGGTCGCCGCCGATCCACGAACCAAACGTGATCCAGCGTCGCGGGGGGCGAACAGCGGGATAGTGAGTAGCGAGGGCCTGTTCCATATCGGCCTGAAGCTGCGGCATGGTTTTCCAGACAGTCGTGTCGAAATACCACAAGCCTGTGCGCACCTCATCGGTGACGGCGGGTTGCATGGAGCGCGAACGGTCGGTGAGCCAGAGCGCGGCAATCTCGCGGCGGATGTCGGCGTCGAGTATGGAATGACGCACAGCCAGCGAAGAAGTCGACTCGCCCTCGATGTGCGTCTCATCAGAGCGCAGCAGCACAGCCAGTCGGCGCAGCTTCGACAGGACGGTGCGGCGCTTCGACTCGGTCGGGTGTGCGGTGAAGACAAGCTCGATCGACAACTTATCGATCAACGTTTGCATCTCGTCATCCGTCACGCCATGCTCTTTCAATTCGATAATGGCGGCCTCGATCGATTCACGCACAACCGGGCCGTTGCCGGTGAGTCGGGCAGCGCGACGGTGGCGCAGGATGTTCGTGCGGTAATTTTCCTCGGCCAGATTCACCAGTTCAAAATAGGTGGTGAACGCCATTGCCATCTCGTAGGCATCGGAAGGGTTCAAAAGGCTTGTGGCTGCGCGCAACTTCTCGGTGGCAACGGCATCGCCGGCGCGACTGGCCTTGGAGAGCAGGCGCAATTCCTCCTCCATGGTCAGGATTGAGGGGCCGGCCAGTGCGATGATGACTTCTCCGAGCTCGTTACCCAGACGTCGTATCTGACTGGCCAGCCCTTCCAGGTCATGATCAGAAGAGGAAATGGTATTCATGTGTGATGCTATCTTACCAACTTCGCTTGCACAGATGCACTGGTTAATTCACGCGCCGCATCCGATGCAATCCAGCGCGCGGTCTTGTTGCCTCGTTACGGGATCGATATACCCAGCGTCGTGTTGGGATTGATGCCAAAACGCGCCAACCCGGCCACATTGACCAGGTTGGCATTGGCCTTGAGGGTGATGAGGATTTCTTCGAGTGTCATCGGGAATGGAATGTCCTCATCCTCTTTATCTAGAGTCCGTAAATCTGCGAGTATTTCTGCTTGAGATAGGTCAGATACGGCTGGGCGGAAAGTGACTTGCCAGTGGCTTTGACCATGAGCTCATCGGGCGTGTACTTGCGCCCGTACTGATGGATGTGCATGCGCAGCCATTGCAGCAGCGGCGCGAAGTTGCCGGCGCGGATGTGGTCTCGCAGTCCGGGAATGTCGACCTGCGCCTGCTCAAACAACTGCACCGAGGCCAGGTTGCCGAGGGTATAGGTGGCGAAGTAACCGATCAGCCCGATGCCCCAGTGCGTGTCTTGAAGGACACCGATGGCGTCATTGGGCGGCGTAATGCCCAGATACTCGCGGTAGCGCGCATTCCATGCTTCGGGCAGATCATGGACTTTCAACTTGCCTTCGATCAATTCGAGTTCCAGTTCGAAGCGCACCATGATGTGCATGTTGTATGTCACTTCATCAGCCTCAACGCGAATGAACGACGGGCTGACGAAGTTGATGGCGCGATAGAAATCATTGAGCGCCACGTGACCAAATTGTGCGGGGAATATGACCTGCAGCTCAGGATAAAAATGCTCCCAGAATTCGTGGCTGCGCCCGACCAGGTTCTCCCACATGCGCGACTGCGATTCGTGGATGCCCAGCGAGACGCCATGCTCGAGAGGGGTATGCGCAAAAGCATTGCTCACGCCCTGCTCATACAGTGCATGGCCAGTCTCGTGCAACGTGCCAAACAACATCGGGTTGAAGAAGTCTTCATATAGGCGCGTCGTGATGCGCACATCGCGCGCCGAGAACGACGTCTCGAATGGATGCGCGGCAAAGTCCATGCGCCCGTGGTTATAGTCGTAGCCGAATTGCTGGCTCACATGCTTCGCAAACTCAATCTGCTTTTCGCGCGGGAAATGCCCATGCAGCAATGCATCGCTGTTTGTGCCGGCTTTTTCGCTGATGGCGCGCACGAGAGGCACCTGGCCGGCGCGCAGTTCGGCGAACGTCTTGCGCACAAGGCTGGTGCGCATTTCGGGCTCGTATGAATCGAGCAGCGCATCATAGGGGTGTTCCTTGTAACCTTGCAGATCGGCATAACGGCGGGCAAAGTCCACCATCTTGACCAGCCATGGCTCGAAATGCTTGAAGTCCGACGCCTTGCGCGCCTCGATCCAGGCTTGATGCGATTGCGCCCGCGTGCGTTCAAGCTCAGTGACGAACGCCACCGGAATCTTGCGCTCCTTCTTGTAATCGCGCAATGTTACGCGCACGATGGCAGCCTCGTCAGAGTCTGGATTTTGGGCTACCACATCCTCTTTTGCCGCATCGCGCAGCAACCTGCCTGTCTTCGGCGCAACAAACAATTCGTGCGCGAACTTGCCCAATGTCGCTAATTGCTCGCCGCGATCAACCACAGCACCTTCAGGCATATAGGTTTCCTGATCCCATGAAAGCACGGATTCGGCCTGATTCAAATGCGTGAAATCTGCGAGACGTTCTTTTAAGGCATTAAATGCATCGCTCATAGTGTTACCACTATAATCCATCGCATGACTGTACGGCTGTATCGTGACGACTCATTCCGATGGCGTTTCACGGCTCACGTTCGCGAGCAACTGACAATAGGAGAGCATCCCGCTATTGTGCTGGATCAAACGGCGTTTTATCCGACTGCCGGCGGGCAACCCAATGATCTCGGCAGCCTGAATGGCGTCAGTGTGATCGATGTCATTGAGCGCGAAGACGGCGAGATCGTGCACATTTTGTCCGCTACCCTTGGCGAAGGGCATACCGGGCTAGCTATTGAAGTTGAAGGTGTGATTGACGGTGCACGGCGCGTGGATCACATGCAGCAGCACAGCGGTCAGCATGTGTTGTCGCAGGCTTTTGTCACGACGGGCAACCTGGATACCATCGCGGTGCATATCGGCGCAGGCGATTGCACGCTCGATCTGCCAGTGCAACGCCTGACGCCCGACGACGTCGAACGCTCTGAGAACGAGGCGAACCGGATTGTGTTTGAGAATCGCGCGTTGATCGTGCGCGAGTTGACGGATGACGCCGTAGCGCAATTGCCCTTGCGCAAACCACCGAAGGTGAGTGGGCTAATTCGCATTGTGGAGGTTGAAGGCTTTGACTGGTCAGCCTGCGGCGGGACGCATGTGCAGTCCAGCGGGCAGATCGGGATCATCAAGGTCACGCGCACGGAAAAGCGCGGCGCCACAACACGCGTCTATTTCCGCTGCGGCGGACGCGCGCTGGCCGATTATCGCGAACTGGGCCAGATGGCTGCATCGCTTGGCGAAAGCTTCCGCATGGCGCGCGCCGAGATATTGCCGGCGATTGAACGGCTGCGTGATGATGCGAAGATGGCGCGCAAGGAACTCGCTGAAGCGCAGGAGCGATTGCTGGAATATGAGGTGCAGGAATTGTTGCGCCAGTCCGGCAGCGTGATCGCGCGCGCATTCACGGGGCGCGACGCGAATACCCTGAAGCTGATGGCCAAACGACTCACGAGTGACACCGGCAGCACGGCGGTGAGTACACCGCAGTCGGCGGTGAGTACACCGCAGTCGGCGGTGAGTACATCACGAACGGCTCTGCTGGCGAGTTATGCTGATGGCAGGTTGCAACTGTGCTTCGCGCACTCGGTGGGCGCACGCACCGATGTGGCTGCTCTGTTGCGCGGCGCGCTGGCAACGCTCAACTCGCCGGGCGCCAAAGGCGGTGGTTCGCCCGAATTTGCTCAAGGAAGTGGACCTGCATCTGACGCTACAACGGCACAGATAGCATTAGACTGGGCTATTCACGAATTAGAGAAAACGTATGCAGAAAATACACGATAACATTTATGTCCACAATACAACCGGTGGATTCAACGTCGGTTGCGTGGTTGATAAGGAAGGCGCCATCAGCATCGATCTGCCGCTTTTGGTAGATGAAGCGCTGCAGTGGCGCGGCGAGATTCAACAGTTGACGCCCAAACCGCTCCGCATGGTTCTGTTCACCTCGGTGGATCGTGTGAACAGCGAAGCAATGAAGGCGCTTGCGCCCAACCTCGGCGCATTCGGCCTGCCGGCGCTGATCCATGATGTGGGTTTTAGTCAGTTGTACGCTGCGCTGGAAGCATCGCAACCTCGCATGCTTGAACCACTCTCGCCGGTGCAGTTGCGCGAACGTGCGGTGCTGCCCGACTTGACCTACAGCGAAGCAACGACGTTTACACTTGGATCGGAGAATCCAATTTACCTCGATATCACCAGCGCCAACACTTTCATGCCTGGTAGTTCGGTGGTAACAGTGCGCGACACAGGCATCATATTTACCGGGTGGCTGGTGGCGGGCAATGAGCCGCCCGCCCTGCAGAAAGGCAACATCGATGCCTGGCTGGCAGCTTTGGCCGTCATACGAAGAAGCCGCAAACTCAAGGCCGTTGTACCGGCGAGTGGCCCCGTGGGCGATATGGCGCTGGTAGCGCGGACGCAGGAATACTTAAAAGATGCGCAGGCCGGCGTGCGCAAGCTGGCGCGCAGCCGCAAACCACGCGAAAACCTGGTTCAACTGGCCGGCGAGTTGCTGGCTACATTCGCGCCCGTGCCATCGGACAACGATGCCTTTATGCGCAACGCTGTCACCGGGCTGGAGCGGTTGTATGACGACCTCGTGGCACAAGCACTCATCAGTGATGCCGTGCATGAATAACGCGCCGGAACTGGAATGAGCGCGGCTGAGCGTACTCAGATCGTTGTTGGCAGCCTGGTCATGGACATTGGCATCCGTGTGCCGCAACTTGTGCAACCGGGCGGCGTGGTGCACGGTAATCATTTGCAGGTTGCCTGCGGCGGCAAGGGGACAAACCAGGCATGCGCCATAGCACGCATGGGCGGCAAGCCAATCTTGATCGGTATTGTGGGCGAAGACTTATTCGGCCATGCGATGGTGACAGCGCTTGAGGCCGAAGGGGTCGATACGCGCGGCGTGCTGCGCCGGCGCGGCTCAGCCAGCGGTTGCTTCGTGGTGGCCACCGATCCGCACGGCCAGAACGAGATCATTGTGGCCAACGGGATCAATGGTTTGCTGAGCGCGGCTGACGTTGAACAACAGGCCGCTGTAGTCAGTTCCGCGCAGGCAGTGCTGGCGCAACTCGAAATCACCTTTGATGCTGTTGAGGCTGCCTTGCGAATCGCACGCAGTGCCCATGTGATGACGGTGTTGAACGCGGCGCCGACGTTTCGCTTTCGCGGCGCGCTGATGTCACTGGCCGACTATGTCATCGTGAATGAGAAGGAAGCCAGTGAGATTGCTGGCAGCGTAGTGAATAACGCCGAAAGTGCAGCGCGCGCAGCAACAGTGCTCAAAAATATGGGCGCACAACATGTGCTGGTGACGCTGGGCGGCGCCGGCGTGTGGGTGGACAGCGATAGTTGGCGCGGGCATGTTCCCAGCTATGCCGTGCCAGTGGTGGACACCCTGGGCGCCGGCGACACGTTCGCGGGGACGCTCACCATGCGATTATGCGAGGGCGCAGACGTGCGCACGGCGGCTGAGTACGCCGTAGCTGCGGCAGCCATTTCCGTCACGCGCGCGGGCGCACAACCCGGCATCCCGACACGCCGCGAAGTGGATGTGTTTATCGCGGGACATAGACCGATGGCCGAAAGCCACGTCCAGCCAGGCTGAAATATAAACAAAACAAGCCGATCCTCCTGTGATAGATCGGCTTGCTGCGGTAAGTGCACCGCTGCGGTGGATACACCGCTGATGATATCGAATAATGAAGCGAAAAAATTCGGGTTACTTGGTCGTAATACGCTCGTCCAGATACCGAACAGCCTCACCTACGGTGGTGATCTTCTGCGCATCTTCGTCAGAGATCTCGCCGCCAAACTCTTCTTCAAACGCCATAATCAGCTCGACGAGGTCGAGAGAATCTGCCTCAAGGTCCTCGCGGAAGCGAGATTCCATGTTGACTTTCTCGGGGCCAACGCCCAGCAGTTTCACGACCAGTGACTTAACGCGTTCGAAAGTTCCTTCTTCTGACATTTGTCGTTCCTCCAGTATATGCCTTTAGGGGTGAGATTGTATCCTATATTATATGGTTCGATTACTGCATTTCGCAGAAAGCAGACATGCAGGTCTACTAACGGAGTGAAACACCACACCTTGCTACGAGTTACGACTTAGTCGATGATATAGCGCACGTTCAAAAGGAGTTTTGAGTGACACAAGGACCATTAGAACAACGGAAAGCCGACCACATCCGCATCAATCTGGAGCAGGACGTGGCCTCACACGCGCCTACCGGCCTTGAGAATATCCGCTTTGTGCATCAAGCACTGCCAGAGCTCGATATGAACGCCATCGACACAACGTTATCGATCTACGGCAAGACACTGCAGTCCCCTTTGCTGATCTCGTGCATGACAGGCGGCACCGAAGAGGCGCGCCGGATTAATCGCAATCTGGCCGCCGCCGCCCAACAGTCCGGTGTGGCTATGGGGCTGGGTTCGATGCGCGCAGCTGTAGTGCGACCTGAAACCGCGCATACCTTTCAGGTGCGCGACGTAGCGCCCGATATTCTATTGTTCGCCAACATCGGCGCCGTGCAGCTGAACTATGGCTTTACCGTGGAGCAATGCCGCAAGGCGGTAGACCTGGTGCGCGCAAATGTGCTGGTGCTGCACCTAAATCCGCTGCAGGAAGCGCTGCAACCTGAAGGTGATGTGAACTGGGCCGGGCTGCTGCCTAAGATCGAGCACCTGATCAAAGCTATCGGTGTGCCGGTAGTTGCCAAAGAAGTGGGCTGGGGTATTTCACCACAGGTGGCCAGGCAATTGGCTGAGGTTGGAGTTGCCGGGATCGATGTCGCAGGCGCGGGCGGCACGTCGTGGAGTCAGGTGGAGATGTATCGCGCCCGAACGGAGATTCAGCGGCGCGTTGCGGCAGCATTTGTCGACTGGGGTATTACAACCATCGACTCGATCCGCAACGTGCGAGCCAACGCGCCGGCACTGCCCATCATTGCCAGCGGCGGGCTGAAAAACGGTGTGGATGGCGCAAAATGCCTGGCGCTGGGAGCAACCATGTTCGGCATGGCCGGCCCATTTCTGCGTTCAGCCACGGAATCGGAGCAGGCAGTGCACGACGAAATCGCCATCGTGACCCGACAACTGCGGATCACGATGTTGTGCGCCGGGACAGCCAACCTGGCTGCCTTGCGCGAAGCCAGTGTGCTTGCTGCAAGTTGAGTGAATCAGCCGGCTAGGCTGCGTCATGCTTGTGATGCGGCGGGCGCACAAGCAATATGGGCACTTTGGCTGAGCGCATGACGCGTTCAGCCACGCTGCCCATCAGCCACCGCCCAATGCCGCTGCGGCCATGCGTTGACATGGCGATCAAGTCCGACACCGTTGAATCGGCGTAGTCAAGGATCGCTTCAGCTACCGGCCCCTCGCACAACTCTGTGCGCACCTGAATCCCCGCGGTCACAAACTGAGCCGCCATCTTCTCCAGATAGGCCTTTGATTCGGTGATCTGGTTCTCGCGCGCAGCGTTGGCCAGCGCCGGCTCAGGAATGAAGTAATCGTAGTTCGGATGCACAATCACCGATAGAAGGATCACCTGCGATCCCCCGCACTCGGCCAGCATCTGCACCTGCGGTAGCACTGCTTCGGCAACATCAGAACCATCCAATGGCACCAAAATACGTTTGTACATGGCTCACCTCGATGAATGTCGCGCACAATTGCGTGATATCTCTAGGATACTCCCGATTTTGATTGGTGCAATGCCGCGCGATGGATCATGTAGTTCACCCTTGCCAACATAAGTACAGTCGAAGCCAAACGCCAGGCGCAATTGGCTCTTTTTTGAATATAATTGATGTGGATATAAATATTATTAATATACATATTGACATTCCTAACATGAAGCAGTAATATGATTGCCAACAGGAAAGAAGGCTTGGTTTTGTCTATACAATGAATACACTACCCACACTATGTCCCATCTGCGGCGGTGAAATCGAAGTCACCCGTTTCCACTGCGGGCATTGCGATTCGACGGTCGAAGGTCATTTCGAAATCGGTCGTTTTCTGCGCCTGTCATCCGAGCAATTACAGTTTGTCGCAGTCTTTGTGCGGTGCGAAGGCAAGCTTAACCGAATGGAAAGTGAGATGGGTATGTCATACCCCACACTGCGCAGCCGCCTGCTGGAAGTGATTCGCGCGATGGGGTTTGAGCCTGGGCGCGAAGAACCTATCGTTCGGATAACGGATGAAGAACGGCTACGAGTATTGAATGAACTTGAACATGGCCGCATCAAACCTGATGAGGCCATGCGTATTTTGCAGGGAGGAGAATAAATGGTACAACAGAAATCTCTCGTTACCGGCGATAAGCCGGAGATAGTGGTTGATGAAGCCAATGGCGATTTCCGCCTGATGGGATGGGAACGCGCCGAGGTGCTGGTCAAGGTCGAAGGCGACCTGACGCTGCAACAGAGCGATGATCAAGTGGTCCATCTGCGATGCGATGGCGATGCTGTTGTGCGCATTCCGATAGGCGCCAACCTGACGATGAATCAGGCGCATGGCGACGCACGCATCAAGTCCATAAATGGGCGGGTGCATTTGGGCGACATGAGTGGTGATCTGGCCGTGCGGCATGTGGGCGAAATATCGTTAAATAGTCATACAGGCGATGTCTCGATCAAGCACGTAGCCGGCGATCTGTCGGTGGCGACCATCAATGGTGATTTCACTCTGCATGATGCACACAACATTCAGATTGACAATGTTGCCGGTGATTTGTCGGTGCGTGGTATTCAGGGCAATGCCATGATCGGTAACACGAGCGGCGACGTCAGCATCGAAAGCGCGCAAGGCAATATCGCTATCGGCAACAGCAGCGGCGACGTGAGTGTGGCGAGTGTACAAGGCAATGTCGCCATTGGAGATACCGGGAGTGATCTTTCGGTGTCGGGCGTGCAGGGCAATGTCACACTGGGCAGCACCGGAGGCGACGCATCACTGCAGGGTGTGCATGGTCAGGTCAACACAGGGCATATCTCAGGCGACCTGACCGCACAGGCGGTTTATAGCATCACGGCGGAAGCCTCTGGCGATGCTACTGTCGCGCTGGTGAATCCGGTCGGAAACTCGACGGTCAAGACGAGTGGCGATATCACGGCACGCTTTGCACCAAACGCCAATGTGAGTGTGAATATCACCAGCGCGGCATCGAGTATTACGGTGAGTGCGCCCGGCGGCGCTCGCACTATCGAAGAAAGCACTTACGTTCTCAAACTGGGCAACGGCGATGTGCAAATGGCATTGGACGCCGACGGCGATGTCAGCGTCATGAGTGACGCGCCGGAGAATGCCGGCCGCCGGGCCGACGCCGGTTCTTCACCTTTCGATTTTGACTTCAACTTTGACTTCGATCCCGGTCTGGGGGCCTTAAGCGGGCTGGGCGATCGCATCGCACAACGCGCGCGCGAGACCGCTGAACGCGCTACTGCGGAGGTTCAGGCCAAAGTGCAGGCCAAGGTGGAACGCGCCACGCGCAAGGCAGAAGAACAAGCCCAACGCGTCGAACGCCGCTTCGGCTGGTCCAGCCGGCATGCTCGCAACGATGAGGGACGTCGCCCGCCAACCCCACCCGCGCCGCCACGTCCAGCGCCAATACCGCCACAGCAGGACCCCGTGAGTGATGAAGAACGTATGATGATACTGCGCATGCTCGAACAGAAGAAAATTACCGCCGCACAGGCAGAGCAATTACTGTCTGCGCTGACAGGTAAAGGAGCGTAATTGAGATGACGACGGAATCAATCGATCGCAAGTTTGACGTGAAGGAGTCGGCCAGCCTGACACTGGCCAATATCAGCGGTAAGGTAGACATTCAGTGCGGGGACGATGGCGTGATAACCATTGCCGCCTTGAAGCACGATAACGGCAATGTAGAACGCACCCGCATCGACTTAGAGCAACATGACAATGGCGATGTGTTGGTCAAGACCGACTACAGTGAGAGTTTCTGGCGTTCCTTCGGTCAACACCCATGCGATGTGGACTATACCGTGCGCGTGCCGCGCAACACGGCGCTGACTTTGCGGGTGGTAAGCAGCAGCGCGGTAGTGGCTGGACTAACCGGCCGATTCGACATCAATGCTGTGTCAGGCGACCTTGTATTGTCCAGCCTGACCGGCCCCATCAAGATCAACCAAGTGAGTGGCGCGTTGAATGCCGAGGGGCTGAGCGGCGCAGGCGACATCACCACCGTGTCTGGCAAAACAATGCTGGCGGCGTGCAATTTCCCTTCGCTAAAACTGTCCACGGTGAGTGGCGACATCACGGCTGAGACGCCCATGGGCGATGGCCCTTACGACTTCCACTCGGTGTCGGGCGATGTGCGGCTACATGTGCAATCCGGCGCCAGTTGCACAGTGGATTATGCGTCCTTGAGCGGGCGCGTCGTATCTGATCTACCCACCACATTCAGCCAACAGACCGGGCGAAGGCGCACGCTGGCGCTGCAAGGAGGCGGGAACGTCAAAATCAAATTTGACAGCATCTCGGCCAATCTGCATATTCAAAGTGCATCGGGAACAGCAGACGCCGCCGTTGCGAGAACTGCACTACCGCTGATTGACCCTGTGGTGCCGCTGCCGACGCCGACGCCGGACGTTTCCGATGTTGAGATCGCGCAATCTGCCAAGACGCGCCAGGACATTCTGGATCGTGTCGCGCAAGGCAGGCTGTCGGTCGATGATGCCGTCAATCTCTTGCGGGGGTAACATGTCTTTAGCGATAGAAGCACGTTCTCTGAGCAAGTCATACCCAAAGCGCAATGCGCCGCCGGTCATTGCTGTCAACGACGTTAGTCTGGCTATTCCAGCAGGGCAAGTGTTTGCGTTTCTTGGTCCCAATGGCGCCGGCAAAACCACCACCATCAAGATGATGTGCGGGCTGATTACGCCGGATTCAGGCTCAACACTGCTGAACGGGTTTGATTCCACTCATCAGCATTTCAAGGCAATGAGTCAGATTGGCGTTGTGCTCGAAGGCACGCGCAATGTGTATTGGCGCCTGAACGCGTGGGAAAACCTGATGTACTTCGGGCGCATCAAAGGGTTGGGCGGCGCTCGACTGAAGGCACGCGCTGAGCAATTCCTGCGCGACCTCGATCTGTGGGATCGGCGCAAGGATCTGGTCAACGAGTTCTCACGCGGGATGCAACAAAAGGTGTCGATTGCGTGCGCGTTGATCCACGATCCGCCGATCGTGCTGCTCGACGAGCCGACGCTGGGGCTGGATGTTCAATCATCGCGCACGGTCAAGAGCTGGGTGTCTAAACTGGCGCGCGAAGAGGGCAAGACCATCGTCCTGACGACGCACCAACTCGACATGGCCGAGGCATTGTGCGATCGCGTCGCGATTATGAATAAGGGACGTTTGGTGGCCAATCAACCCGTCAGTGAATTGTTAAACGTCTTTCGCCAGGAGTACTACCAGATCACTTTGCGCGGGCGACTCAATAGCAACCGTCCAGAATGGCTGCATGGGCTGAAAATTGATGAAGAAGAAGGCGAGACGACGCTGACCGGCGCCATTGCAGGGCAGGATGCGCTGCATACGCTGCTCGATGGCCTGTATAGCCTTGGCCTGCCGCTACTGGAGGCCAAACGCATTGATCCAAATCTGGAAGACATCTTTGTTCGACTGACCGGCGTTGAAAGCAACGGCGCACCGGCAACCAACAGGAGCAGTTCAGTATGAAGACAATTTTGCTCGCACTCGCCAGCGAGACGTGGAAAGGCTTCATGATTACGTGGAGCTACAAGTTCAACAACCTCATGTCGATGGTTTCGATGAGCTTCATTTTCCTCGGGATCAATTACATGATTGGCAACGGACAGCTCAATCCCGAGGCGATGTCTTCAACGCTGCTCGGGTATCTGACCTGGTTCTACGCTATCACGGCCATCGAGAACATGAGTTGGAACTTGCGCGACGAGATGCAGTGCGGCCAGTTGGAACAACTGTACATGAGCCCGGCGCCAGCACAGGTCATGATTGGCGGGCGCGCTCTGTCAACACTCATTGTCACCACCATTCAGGTCGTGATCATGGCAACCGTGATGGGATTGGTGTTTGGCTTGCGCTTCCCGATGCGCATTGAAGGGCTGCCGGTGTTTGCGCTGACCTTGCTTGGTCTGTACGGCTTTGGATATGCCCTCGGCGGCGCCACGCTGGTCTTTAAGCAGACCGGGCCGCTTTCCAATCTGCTGACCAACGCGCTCCTGTTTATCAACGGCTCATTCCTGCCGGTCGACCGCCTGCCGGACTGGCTGCAAACCGCGGCCAAAATACTGCCAAGTACGCAAGGCATCGTCGTGATGCGCAATGTCATTCTGGGCAACCAGTCGCTAGGCGACGCATGGCTCGATGGCAGCCTGCCGTTACTCGTCATCCACACCGCGCTGTTCTTTACTGCCGGCTGGCTGGTGTATCGCGCCTGCGAAGGCGTAGCGAAACGCAAAGGCACGCTGGGACAGTATTAAGAGTGGAGATTGCAGAAATGATTGAATCAGAATCATCCGACGATGTGCGCATGCACATTCTTGAACAAATCGAAAGTGGTGAAATCAACGCAGCCGAGGGCATGCAGAAGCTGGAGCAACTGGCCGCGCAGATGCCAGCGCCGGAGCGCATCGATCCCGTTCTGGCGGCTATCGCAGCGCCTGCCCCGCTTGACCCGAATATCGAGCAATGGAAACGCTTTTGGACGCTACCCTTTGCCATCGGCATCGGTATCACGTCACTGTCGGCGTTGCTAATGCTGTCGGCAATTCAGGCTTCAGGTTATGGTTTCTGGTTCATATGCCTGTGGATACCCTTCCTCGCCGGCGTAGCTGTGATGGCACTGGCATGGGCCAGTCGCACCTCGCGCTGGCTACACATACGTGTCCAGACCGGGAACGAGACATGGCCGCGCAGGATTGCGCTGAGTTTCCCTATACCTATTCACCTGACGGCGTGGGCGCTGCGCCAATTCGGACACAACATCCCCCAATTGAACGGTACTGTGCTTGATGAACTGATTCTGGCGCTGGGCGACAACACCTCTGCGTCACAACCACTCTATATCGATGTGGCTGGGAGCGAGCAAGGCGAACGGGTGCAGGTGTTTTTGGGATAGCGTAGTGATTGGTGACCAGAGCGTTTGGGTTTCTGGCGCAGCATGAATGAACGTTGGGCGCTCCTGCATGATGCAGGCACTCCCATGAGGAGAACAATATGGCTACTGTCGAAGAACGCATGAAGATATTGAAAATGATCGAAGACGGCAAGGTTTCGGCCGAGGATGGCGCGAAGCTTCTGGCGGCGCTGGATGACTCGCGCAAACAACCCCGCGTCGGATCAACCATGCCGCCGCCGTCTGGTGGAACCACGGCGAACGGTCGGTGGCTACGTATTCGGGTTACCGATGCGGCGACCGGCAAATCCAAGGTCAACGTAAATATTCCCATGGGGCTGGTGAATGTCGGCCTGAAGATGGGCGCTAAGTTCGCGCCGGAAGTGGACGGTATGGATGTACAGCAGATCACCGAGGCGATCAATTCGGGGATGACCGGCAAGATCATTGACGTTGTCGATGATGAAGATGGCGAGCACGTCGAGATTTTTGTGGAATAGAAAAGCCAATGGCTGGTAAATGGGCCTGCCGTCTAGTGGCGGCAGGCTTATTTACCGGTTGTGCTAGATGAGTGCCATCTCTTCGCCTTTGTCGGGCACTTCCACGTTGCGCGCGCCCATCTGCTGCAAGCTTTTAGCAAACTCGCGCGCAGAGTCTGGCTCGCCATGCACCACGCGAATACCGCGCAGTCGTTGCACCTGCGGTTTGACCCACGCCAGCAGATCATCGCGATCAGCGTGACCGCTGAAAGCATCAATGCGGCGTACCTCGGCGCGCACAGCGAACTCATCGCCCAGAATGTGAACATGCCGCGCGCCGTCAAGGATACGCCGTCCAAGCGTGTTCTCGCCCTGATAGCTGACGAACAGGACCATATTCTTTGAGTCTTCAATCGTGTTACGCAAGTGGTGCAGCACGCGCCCGTTCTCAGCCATCCCTGAGGCGCTGATGATCACTGCCGCGCCCTGGATGTTATTCAATGCCTTGGATTCCTCTACGCTATGAATGTAGGTAAGGTTCTGGAAGCCAAACACATTGCCATCAGGGTCGGTTTTGAGAGCGTTCTTCGTCTCTTCGTCATAGCATTCGGGATGATTGCGAAAAACCTCGGTGACGTTGACTGCCAGCGGGCTATCGACATAGAACGGCACGCGCGGCAACTCGCCACGATCCGCGAGTTCGTTGCAGTAATAGACGATCTCCTGCGTGCGCTCAACAGCAAACGAGGGGATGACAACCTTGCCGCCGCGGCGCACCGCATCGAGGATAGCGCGGCGCAGATCGGGGACAGCATCGTGGATGGAAGGATGCAGGCGATCGCCATAAGTGCTTTCGATGATCAGGTAATCGGCTTCAGGCATTGGCTGCGGGTCGCGCAGGATGGGCAGATTGGCGCGCCCCAGATCACCGCTGAAGCACAGCTTAACCGTGTGTTTGCCATCGTTCAGCTCGAGCAGCACCCATGATGAACCCAGCATATGCCCTGCATCACCCAATGTGACGCGCACGTTGGGCAGCAGGTCAAACGGGACGTTATAGGGTTCGCCATGCAGGCTGCCCAGCGCAGCCCGCGCATCATCGGCAGTATAAATCGGCTCAATTGGCGGACCGCCCTTGCGATGCTTGTTAAGGAAGTAGGCGTCTTCTTCCTGTATCTTGCCGGAATCCAGCAGCATCGAATTGCACAAGGCCTGTGTGGCCAGAGTGCAATGAATCTCGCCCATGAAACCGCTTTTTACCAGCCCTGGAATATTGCCGCTGTGATCGATATGCGCATGCGAAAGCACCATGGCATCGACACCGCGCGCGTCAAATGGCAGATTCAGGTTGGTCTCGTAGGTATTCGCTCGTCTGCCCTGAAACAAACCGCAATCGAGCAATACTTGTTGATCTCTTATCTCGACGAGATGCTGTGACCCCGTCACTGTCTGAGCAGCGCCATAAAAGGTTACTTTCATCTTATTGATCATTGTAATGCTTTTGTCCGTGCGTATAATTGATTCCTACCGCGCCCGCACGAATGCTAAGGTGTGGAGGTGAGCAGTAAATATGGTTGAAGTAAAAATCGAAAGTATCCGCGTCAGTCTGATGTCGCAATATCGCGTCGTCATTCTGAAGGATACGGAGAGCAACCGCTATCTGCCGATATGGATTGGCCCATACGAAGCGGATGCGATCACTATCCACTTGCAGGACATGCAGGTTCCACGACCACTGACACATGATCTGATCATCAAGATCATTGAAGAACTGGGCGCCAAGGTTGAGCGCGTCGTGGTCAGCGACTTGACTAACGAAACGTTTTACGCCCGCGTGATCATGACGATCGGTGGCAAAGAAGTCAGCATTGATTCACGCCCGAGTGATGCTGTGGCCGTGGCTGTGCGCGCTGGTTGTTCGATCTATGTAGAAGACGAAGTGATGGAACGCGCCGGCGTTGTGCCTGACGAAGAATCAACCGTGGGCGACGAGGACCTTGGCGCTTTCAAAGACTTCATCGGTTCACTGGATCTGGACGACCTGGACAAGAATCAGTAATCGCCCCGGGCTGGGAAAATTCCGCAATATTGCTGGGTACTGCGCCACTATGTTGCATCAACGCATCAAATATACTAACGTTCAATGCCGCGCCAGACAGCGCGGCGTTTATTGATGGGCTCATCTATCCAAATATCGACCGAAGTTCTGGTTGCCCTCAATATGGCTGCCATGGCGGTGGTGGCCATCTATGCGCTGAACCAGGGTTTTATGCTGTCTGCGTACCTGTGGTTCCGATTGCGCGATGCCATCACGGTACGCCGCCGGCATCAGACCAGCATCGTTGATAGCGCAGTAATGCCGCCGTTGCCAACGGTGTCGGTGCAGTTGCCACTTTTCAATGAACGCTTCGTGGCTGAGCGTGTTATTGCCGCTGCCGGCGCACTGGATTACCCACACGATCTACTGCATATTCAAGTGCTGGATGACTCAACCGACGACACCACGCGCATAGCCCAACACGCCGCAAACCTTTTGCGTGAACGCGGTATTCGTATCGATTTCATCCATCGTGAGAATCGTAGTGGCTACAAGGCCGGCGCACTGGCCAACGGTTTGCTCAATACACAGAGCGACTTGATCGCGATTTTCGACGCCGATTTTGTGCCACCGCGTGATTTGCTGCGCCGCATCATCGTCAACGCCAAAGGATTTGCTGATCCCCGCATCGGCTTTGTGCAGACGCGTTGGGGCCATTTGAACCGCGACACCAGCACCCTCACGCACGCGCAAGCCATCCTGCTGGATGCCTCATTCGTCATTGATCAGACCGTGCGCAGCCGCCTCGGGCTGGCAATGCAGTTCAACGGATCGGGGGGGGTATGGCGCCGCTCCGCTATCGAGGCAGCCGGCGGCTGGCAGGCTGACACGTTGACGGAAGACCTTGACCTGAGCTACCGAGCGCAACTGGTCGGCTGGCGTGGCCGTTATCTCGCTGACGTGGTATGCCCAGGCGAATTGCCCGAGACCGTTCTGGCATTCAAACAACAGCAGGCACGCTGGGCGCGCGGCGGGGCGCAAAGCGTGCGCAAGCTGGCAGCGGACATCGTTCGCGCCGACAAACCCTTCTTGTATAAGCTGGCCGCATTGATCCACATATCGGGTTACTTCTCCACCCTGCCTGTGCTGATGCTGGCGCTGGTGACGCCGCTGTTAACCCTGGTGACTGCCGGCAATGGATTTGTCCATCCTCTGCCTGTCTGGTTAAGCGCACTCGGCCTCATTCCCATTCTGGAGATGGTATTCGCGCAGTTGTTTCAGAAATGCACGCTCAAGTCTCTGCGTTATACGCCAGCCGCCGTTCTACTTGGGATTGGCCTGGCGTTTTCTGGAAGCGTGTCGGTGTTCAGTGGTTTGCTGAGACGTTCGTCAGGCGAGTTCACGCGCACCCCTAAACCAACGAAGCGCGTCCTACCTCAGCATGCGGCCAAAGCACACCGCCGCACGATAAGCGATACCGGGTTGCACGCCTATACGTCGCGCCCCGACTGGACGGCGAACGTGGAACTTATCTTCGGCCTTTATGCGGCTATTGTGTGCCTGTTAGTCATGCTGCAAGGGAATTGGTTTTCGGTGGTGCCCGCGCTGTTGTATGCTGTCAGCTTTCTGAGCGTAGCAAGTGGTCAGATCATTCCCGTTATCACAATGCGACTGGCCAATCATGAAAACAAGGCTGGAGAATTGAAACGCAAAGATCAACGGTTGTAATCAGCCGCAACAACAGCCAGGATCGCAGAGATTTCAACGCCATGCGCTGAAGTAAGAGGATAATGGAAGCCCATGACGACCTTGAATCCCGATTTGCTCGACATCACCAGCCGCACAGCTTTGAACCGCGCCGGCGATATCATGCGCAAGCTGGGCAAGACACTGATTACTCCTGAGATTACACTGCTTGCCTTGCTGCGTCTGCCAGAATCTACAGCTTACCGCGCCATTGCGCGTTTGACAGAACCGCGCGGATTCAAACCCGCTGGACTCGAAACAGAAACAGAAACGCAGGCACGCAGCCGCAATTCGCGTAGCGCCGACCTGACATTCTTCAACGACCAGAATACTGCCATTGGTTTGTCCGACGACATGGTGGTGGTGCTCGACGAAGGGCGCAGCATCGCGCTGGCAAGCGGCGATATCTACATCCAGACCGAACATTTGCTGGGTGCGCTTTCGCAGGCAGGTGTGAGTACGGCCGGGCTGCTGCAGCGATATGGCATCACGCCGACGGCACTGACGGGTTTGATTGTCGAAGGTGTTGTGAGCAAACATAGCACGACGACCGATTGGGTGCAACAAGCGAAGAACGGCAAGCTGGCGCCGTTGTATTACCGCGAGAACCTCTTGCGCGATGTCTCCACGCTGTTCTCGCTGGCCGACGATCGCCATATCATCCTGGTCGGGGCAACGGGCAGCGGGCGGCGCAGTCTGGTGCAATCGCT
>CAIQQO010000373.1 GCA_903873965.1 uncultured bacterium | reverse complement strand
TGATCTGCAGCGGCGCAGGCGGCTTTGGCACGCCGCGCGGCACGCATAAGGTGTTGTACAAGATGGTCACCTCGCGCATGATCGGAGGCTCCGGCAGCAGCTACTACGACCTGCCCGGCGTCCCGTTCTGCACCTTTTTCACCTATTCGGGCGTGGCGATTCACGGCACCTACTGGCATAACGACTATGGCCGCCCGCGCAGCCATGGCTGTGTTAACGTGCCTTCTGACGTATCGCGCTGGTTCTGGCGTTGGACATTGCCCGCCGCCCCGTACGACAAAAGAGTGTACTTCTCGCCGCGCGCCGCAGCAGTGACGAAGATCGTCGTGGTGTAGCAGTACCTTAAGCCTGCTGCGACACAGGCTATCCTGATCGGCGCGGCCGCAATAGCGTCAGTTGATGTTGCACCCAGCGCTTGATGCGTAACCGGTTGGCGACCTGCAGGCCAAGCGGGTGCCGGATGGGTTCCGTGGCGTCGATGAAGGCTTGCGCCAGCGGCGAGCGCCGCGAGTAGTAGAAATACAGCGGTTCTTCGAGCAGCACTTCATGGCGCAAGTCGCCGCCGCGAACTATGCGCATGGCGATGTCGAAGTCCTCGGAATAGCTGACATCGGCGAAGGGGTAGCGCAGCATAATGTCGCGGCGAATCGGGTTGATCGGCAGGATGGGGCGGCAATACACTTGCTTCCGCGTATAGATGCCTGTGTGGCGCACCGAGTTTTCAAATGTGCGCGCGCGTTTGCCGCTGAAGGTCACCACGCCCCGCATGCCGATGCAGTCGAGCGATGGATTGTCGACGATGGCCTGATGGATGAGCGGCACATACTGGTCACTCACATCGTCATCGTCGCCGATGAAGACCACAAACCTGCCGGTGGCGCGCGCCACGAGCGTGTTGCTTTTCTCGCCAATACTGTGCTCGCGATTGTCGAGGTAGGTTAACACTTCAACTGTACTCGCCAATCCATGGCGGGTGATCTGTGTTTCGAGCTTGCTGCACAGGCGCTGGAACATGGCAGCGCGCTCCGGCAGGGTCATAATCAAGATGCTTAAGTTCATGTGCGATGTAGCCTTCTTTTTCTGCGTTGAATTGTAGTCATGTTTCACGTGTTTCAAAGGAGGGGCGCTTGCCGTAGAGGTCAGAAGTCGGGCGGCTGGCTTCTGGTTCCCGCTGTCCGTGCCAAGGCGTAGTCGCGGTGTGGGATTTCTATGCCGGCGCCGCAGGATGGGCATACCAGTAGCACAGGATCAGCGCGAATGGCAGCGGCATCAGGCGGCGCGGCAAGGTGGTTGCCGCACGAGCAGACAAAGCCATACAGCCGCGCAGGATTGCCGTACACCAGCCCGTGAGCGGGGACATCGTGCGTCACCACGGCGCCGGCCCCGACCATAGCCCAGCGCCCGAGCGTGACGCCGCAGACGATCACGGCGCCCGCGCCGATGCTCGCGCCGGTTTTTACCAGCGTCGGGACAAGCACCCAGTCATTGGTCTGCTGGGGAGTGCCATCCGGTTTGATGGCGCGCGGCAGCCGGTCATTGGTGAAGACGCAATGCGGCCCGCACAAGACGCCGTCTTCCAGCGTCACGCCGTGATAGACGGAGACGCCATTCTGGATTTTGACCCGATTGCCGATGAGGACGCCGACATCGATGTAGACGTCCTTACTGAGCACGCATTCCGATCCGATATGCGCGCCTTCACGCACCTGTACGTTGTTCCAGATGCGCGTCCCGGCGCCGATGGTGGCATGAGCCGATACTTCAGCAGTAGGGTGAATCACTGGGTTGTTAAGCGCCATGTTGATGAGCACCCCATTAACAGTGCGCTTAGGCGGACAAGGCTTCCAGCACCTGCGCGATTTCCTCTTCGCTGTTGTAGCAGTGCGGCGCCAAACGGATGCCGCCGCCACGCTCAGCGTACTTGACGTTGACGGTCTTGAGTTTCGCCTTCAGCGCGGTGTTGTGCTCATCGCCCGGGATGCGAATAATGAGGATGGCCGAGCGCCGCGCCGGCTCGCGATTCACCAATACCTCATAACCCAGCTTGTCCACACCGGCCATCAGCATATCGGTCAGGTGCAATGTCCATGCATCGATGGCCGCGATGTCGAGTGACTGCAGGAAGTCGAGGCTTGTGACCAGCCCCATGACGCCGAGGATGTTCGTCACACCCAGTTCATAGCGGCGCATGTCGGGTTGCGGGGTCAGGTCGTAATCGAGATAATTGCCGGCGTTGGCCACGCTCGATGCGCCGGAGAAGGGCGGGTTCATCATTTCCAGCCGCGCCTTGTCGATGTACATGAAGCCCTGACCGGCCGGGATCATCATCCACTTGTGGCCGCCCGATGACAGCGCATCAATATGCCAGCCCTTCACATCCATCGGTTCGACGCCGAGTGACTGAATGCCATCCACCACGTAGAAAACCTTGTGGGCATGACACCACTCGCCAATCGCCTTTAGGTCGGTGCGGAAGCCAGTGGCGAACTCGACCGAGCTGACAGCGACCACGCGCGTGCGCTCGTCGGCGTTTTGATCAATCAAGTCGACCGTCAGGCCGCCATTCTGAGCCGGCAGGACGCGCGTCTTGATGCCGATGCGTTTCTCAAGGTTCAGGAACGGGTAGGCAACGGCAGGGTATTCCTGGTTGCAGGTAAGTACGTTGTCGCCCGCCTGTAACGGCAGGCTATGCGCGATCAGGTTCATGCCTTCGGCTGTATTTTGCACAAAGGCAATCTCATCGGGATCGGCGTTGATCAGGCTGGCCGATGTGCGGCGGGCATTGGTGAATAAATCACCGAATACCTTCTCGAGCCCGTGAAAGTCGGCGAGTACCTGAACACCATCTACAACGGCTTGACGGGTGACTTCCGGGATAGGGGCAATGCCGGCATGGTTAAGGTAGATCGAATCTTTGACGACAGGAAACTGTTGGCGCACAGACGCGAGATCGTATTTCGGTTGCATACTGTGTATCTTAACGTGAAAAGCGTCATTTGTGTTGTGCGCGAACCGGATAGTGGTAGCGCCATAGCAACGGGAGCGTCAACGCTGTCGTCAGCGCTTTGTCGCGTGCTTTCAACTCCCTCTGCCAGTCATCATCCAGGCGAATCTCGACGTTACCCCTGGCAAATCGAACCGGATTGGATGCGAAGATGTGGCTGTCGCTGATATCGACCGCGTGCCCATGCACAGGACAGAGGTCGGCTGGCTCTTCGATAAAGCCAAGTAGTTGCCGCGTGAGTGCTTCGGGATGGCGCGCAAAATCCTCATAGCGCATGAACAAGCGCGGCGCACGCTCCATTCTCCCAAGCCATTCTGCAAGGACATTGCTGACGATCCAGTCGCGACTGGTCCTGCCGGCGCTGTTGATCATGAAACTGACCTGGCCTTGCGTCGTCCGGGTTAATGTCTTCCGCTGCATCGAATACACCACCGCGCGCGCGTCACGCACCAGGTGCAGCGTATAGCATTGCAGGCCGGGAATCATGTCGAGCATGACACTGTAGGTGGGATGCTTGGCTTCATCAATGATGAGATGACAGCCTGTTACTGCCGCGATCGCCGTGTAGAAGCGCTCGAGGTAAGCCAGGTAGTCCAGCAAGGGCTGCGGTTTTCGCGCTGTTGAGCGCAGAATGGCGCTCATACCGCTCAAGCCGCGCGTATTCTGGAGATACAACGCATGCAGGCGTTCACGGTCGACGCCGGCGACGTCGCCGAAAGCCTGTTTGAAAATGGCGCTCCAGACGGCGCATTGCGTCACTGTTTGCCCGCAGGCGCACAGGATTTGTTCGAGATAGCCCGGCATCCACAGGTATTGCAGCTCGCCAACGGCAAAAGCACCGGGTATCTGCCCAATGATGTTGGAGATGATCGTGCTGCCGCTGCGCCCTGCGCCAACGATTTTGAGTATTTTGACGGATGATGGCATATGGATACGTGAGAAGAATATCACGAAGCCGGGATTGCACCAGGCGCGCCAAGTTATTTCGTAGTGATGCTAAACTCATGGGCATGGCGAAGATCAATCCGGCACTGAGCTATGAACATTGTCTCGATTATGTGCTTATCACTGAAGAAGCGCTCCAGAAACGCATCGCGGAGATGGCGGCACAGATCGATCGTGATTATGCGGGCAGGCAACTGATCCTGATCTGCATTTTGCGCGGCGGCGTTGTGTTTCTCACTGATTTGATGCGTAAACTGACGCTCTCGCATCAGATCGACTTCATGTCGGTGTCATCCTATGGCGTGGGTGCGCGCAGCTCGAACGGGGCGCCGCGCATCGTGCTCGACCTGAACACCGATATCCGCGGGCGCGATGTGCTGCTTGTGGAGGATATTGTCGACAGCGGCATCACACTCGACTATGTGTTGCGCATGCTCAACACGCGCGAACCAGCCAGCCTCGAAGTGTGCGTGCTGCTGGATAAGGAAGACCGCCGCAAGGTGGATATCACCCCGCGCTACGTGGGCTTCAAAATCCCGAACGAGTACGTGTATGGCTTTGGGCTCGACGTCGATGAAGTCTACCGCAACCTGCCCTTTATAGGCGTGTTGAAAGCAGAATACCAGTAGGGGAAGAAGTATGAAGTAAGAAGTATGAAGTCGGAAGCAAGAAGTCGGAGATCGGATTTCTGATTTCTTATCTCCGACATCTGATCTCTGACCTCTTATTTCATACTTCATACTTCATACTTCTTAACTCTGACTTCTTCCTCTCATTTCCCGCGCCATCACTACTGTTGCCAGGATCGCCAGCCCGACTGCGGCGACGAGGTAGCGCACTTTGACGCCGCCATCGCCTATCAGTCCGGCTATGGCATTGATCACGAACGGAGAGGCGAATCCGCCCAGACTCACTGCGGCGGTAAAGACGGCAATCGCGAGCGAGGTTGCCGCGGGTGGCACGTTTTGCGTCACGGAGAAAACCCCGAATGGCATGAGCGTCGACAGGCCAAAGCCCACCAGCAGCGCGCCCGCCCATATCAGCACGAGGTGACCGCCCAGCCAGGCCAGCGTGACGCCGACGAAGGCTGTGCCCAGCGCGAGGGGCAGGGTGAAGCGCTGGAACAGGCGCATCGTTTTGCCGAAGAACAGCCCGGCGACGATGCCGATGCTGCTGAAACAGGACACGGCTATGGCGGCCTCGCCGGGGCCGCCCAGGTGGGTGGCATCCAGATACAACGCCACATTGGTGTTGAACGTGGTGTACAGCAGCCCGAAAATCAGGCTGACGAGGCTTAAGTACACGACATTCGAGTTCAACTTGAAGCCACTGGCGCCGTGCGTCTTCACGACTTGCCCCTTGGGCAGTAATACTGCCACGATCACGGTTGCCGGTACGATCAGCACGAAAACCCAATACGCGTTGAACCAGCCGCTTTGCGCCAGCGCGCCACCCAGGATGGCGAAAATAACGCCGCCCGTGTTGATCAGCGCCGCCTGCAAGCCCATCATGGTGCTGCGCTCGTGGCCGTCAAAGTGGTCGGAGATTAAGGACGCACTGACAGGGATGAGAAAGCCCGACCCCGCGCCAACGATCCCGCTGGCGATCAGCAGCACTTCGATGCTGCCGTGGGCTGCCAGTGGGATCAGCCCGCCCACCATCATGACGACCATGGACAGCAACGCCATGGTCTTTTTAGTGATCAACGTGGCGATGGTGCCCGCGATGAGTGAAAATGGCAACGCCACCAGCCCGGGCAGCACTGTGATCATTTGAATGGTGGAGGTGGATGCCGCGGGGAACGCGCGCGAAATCTCCGCCAGGATGGGCGTCAGGGCAATGGCGATAGTGAGAATGGAGCATGCAGCGAGGATGGCAACCTTGATCTTTAACATTGGCCCCATGATACCGTGATACCGGGAATTGTCCCGCTTCTGACCCCCAATCGCACCGCCTCATGTCGGTAAATACCCATACGCTATATAGGTAGTTTTCTCTATCAAAATGCGTAATCAACCCTATAGCCGAAAGGGCATCAGGTTCTTATGATGTACACAAGTCGAGTGAAATGCTCGAAACCAAGATTCAGTAGGAGACACTAAAATGGCAGTTGAAAAATCTATCGCATCCAGCAGCTTGGCCGAAGTCGTTGATCGTATTTTGGACAAAGGTATCGTCATCGATGCATACGTCCGCGTGTCATTGGTTGGTATCGAACTCCTCGCGATCGAAGCCCGTGTGGTCGTCGCCGGTGTAGACACCTACCTGAAGTATGCCGAAGCCGTAGGTTTGACCGCCGGCGCAGCAGCCTAACCCCTTAAGCTATAACTGAACGGGTTTGAAAGCGGAGGGGCAACACCGGAAACCCGGTTTGCCCCTCCGCTTTTTTTTTGCAACGGAGCCCTCCAGCAGGCAACTCCACGCGAAAACATAACTACCAAGGAGGTATGTCGTGGAATTTGAAACTGAGATGAAACGTCTGACGGCTGAACTCATGAGTGCTTTCCAAAATCGTATGGAAGCGATTCGTGATGCCCAGGCGAATACCCAAAGCCAGATCCGAACCAACACGGCGGATCGCGGTACCATGTCGGCAGCACAGCAGAACGCTATGGATCAACAGATGAGCGCTCTGCGCGCGCAGGTGAATGCACAGCGCCAGGCAGCCCAGCAGTTTGTACGTGACACCGACGCCGCGCACAACGCCATGGCCGCCGCACAGCGCGAGCATCATGCCCAGCAGATGAGCGAGTTGCGCAGCAACACCGCCAATCATATGAACCAGACCACTTCTGCGCGGAACAACATGGGAAGCCAGCAGAGCAGCATGTTGAATGAGTTCATGAACACATTGCGCGCCACCAATGCGAGCGTGATGGCCGACACCAACAAGGCGCGCCGACAGGCCTCTGATGACAAGAATCAGAACCTGAAGGATTTCATGGCGGCATTGCAGGCCAATATCAATGAGATGCGCGCCAACACAGCCGCTTTTGTTCAGCAGACCAATGCGACACGCGCGGCGATGGCTGCCGAGCAACAGCAGAAAATGAACACGGGCAAGTCGCAGTTGACCGCTGATATCAACGTAATGCGCCAGGGCATACAGGCTTCTGAAGCCGGTTTGCGCGCAGATCACGCAGCGGCTCATAGCGAGTGGCTGAGTTTCAGAAAGGCAAAGAACGCCAAGTAATCTGACGGTTTGAGTGCCGGCGCAGCCGCTTGGGCTGCCTGGCAACAATCCATCAAGGTTTTATAGGCGGAGTGGCAATACCGATACCTGGTATTGCCACTCCGCCTTTTTTGTCGTTGTATGTCTGACTTGAGTTGGCAATGATCATGTAACTGTATTGTTGCATAAGTTGAACCTGGTCTCTGGTATGCGGCTTTGGCCTTCCAAGTGTAGTGAAAACTTGTGAAAAAGGCAGTTATTTTGGGATACCAGAATGTAGGTGGCAAGCACAGCGGTTCCGCCTTTGGTAGCATAAATGGTACAATTTATGCGGTAAATCAGTAGGAGGTACATCGTGGAATACGAAACTAAAATGAAGCGCCTGACAGCTGAGTTGATGGATTCATATAAGAAGCGCGCGTTGGCGGTGAGTGAATCTCAAGCAAATACCCAGAATCAGATCCGCGCTAATAAGGTGGATCGTGATGCGATGGCGGCAGACCAGCGCAGCATGCTGGATGCCTTCATGAACCAGTTGCGCGTGGATAACGCGTCTGTCATGGCCGACACCAGCCAGGCGCGCCAGCAGGCGTCGAATGACAAACAGCGCGAACTGAGTGATTTCGTGGCGGCGCTGCGCTCCAAAATCAACCTGATGAACGCTGACACAACGGCATTCATTGAGGAAACGGGCACTAACCGCGCCGCGATGTCTGCCGATCAGCACTCCAATTTAAGCAGCGCCCGCGCACAATTGTTCGCCGATATTGCCATCATGCGCCAGGGCATTCAGGCGGCTGAGGCGGCATTGCGCGCCGATCAGTCCGCGGCTCGCATCGAGTGGCTGCGTTTCAGAAAAGCAAAGAACGCCCAGTAGCCACTGCGATTGCAATCGTGCCTTCGCCCACAGGCCTGATCTTCGCCATAAGGTAAGAGCCCGCCCAACAGCCGATGGGTTGCCCCTGTGTCGGGCAGCCTTGCCCGGCGTTGTCTATTTCCTCGCTCGCGCTCAACCGCTGCGGTTGTTATCAATTCGACATCTTTGCAAGAATTGCAAATCCAACCTGCTGATCGGTGCTATGATGCCATTATTCACTTACGCCTCCCATTGTGCACATGAATAAAAACATAGTTATCACAAACCCTGAATTGCGACGACGGGCAGAAGAACGGTTAGCCGCCGCTAACCCAGGCGTGGCTCCGCAAGTCCAACCGTCCGGCGTGGATTCTGTCCCGGTGGGGCTTTCAAAAAAAGAGTCACAACGCCTCATCCACGAGCTGCAAGTGCACCAGATCGAACTGGAAATGCAGAATGAAGCACTGCACCAGAGCCGGGCGGAAGTTGAAGTCGGCCTTAGTAAATATACCGACTTGTATGACTTCGCGCCGACCGGCTACCTGGTGCTGAGTCCGGATGGCGTCATCAAGCAAGCCAACTTAACGAGCGAGCGCATGTTGGGCCTCCTGCGCAGCGATATGATCGGGCGGCGTTTGGGTTTATTTGTTGCGGTGGCTGACCGGGTAACCTTCAGTACTTGTCTCCAGGTGATCTTTGCCAGCGGGGAGAAACAAGTCTGCGAGGCGGCGCTGGCGCATGATGTCGCGTTGCGTCATGACAGCGGTTGCCTGTTTGTCCAGATGGAAGGGAGTGTGTCTGCTGACGGACACGAGTGCCGGCTGTCGATGAGCGACATCACCGCGCGCAGACAGTCGGATGAAGCACTGCGCGTCAGCCAGGCAGGCTTACGGCGTTCGGAACAACGCCTGATGACGCTGCATGAGCTGGACAGGGCTATCCAGCATTCGCAAACCGTCGAACAAATTGCAGACATGGCGCTGGGCTACATGCAAAGCTTGATTCCATTTTCCACCGCCGCCCTGATTGAATTCGACGAATCCTCCGGATTATGGACGGCGCTGGCTTCCCGAACCGATATGCCGGCGATCAGCAGACACATGACGGTCGTTGATTTACCGTCTTCTATGACGACGCTTCTGGAGCACCGTGACTACTTCGTTGTCAATGACCTGGTGCTTACACCCGGGATGTCAACGCTGGGCAAGGATCTGCTGACTTATGGCCTGCGCTCGCATCTGGTGGTGCCGTTGCGAGACCAATCGGCGTTGATCGGCTACCTGTATGTCGGCGCGGCCACGCCCGATTTCATCACCGCGGAGTACATCGACATCGCGCGTGAGATGAGCGCGTCACTCGTCGTCGCCATTCAACAGGCGCGTTGGAGTAGCCATCTACTAGCGTATGCGAACGAGCTTGAGGAACGCGTGGCCGCGCGCACGCTTGACCTGCAGGCGACGCTTGACGCGTTGCGTGAACAGGAGGCGCAGAAACGGCTGGTGGATGAACGGCTGCACCTGCAATTCTACCTGGCGCCTGACCCGACTATCATGCTCGACAGGGCACTGGTGTTGCGTGATGTGAACCTGGCCTATGAAACCGTTTTTGGCTATAAGCGCGCGGAGTTGATTGGCCACACCCCACATGAGTTGGGTATCATTTCGGATGAAGAGTTTGAGCGTGTGCGTTACGTGCGCGAGTTACTGGAGCAAGGGCAACTCGTGCCGCCTTATGAGTTGGTGATGCAATCGAAGGCCGGCAACCCGATCGAGTTCGAGATCAATATCCATGCTGAGACCATCGGCGGGGAACGCATGTATCTGTCATCCATGCACGACATTTCGCAGCGCAAGCGGGCTGAAGTTGTGCTTCGAGAATCGAATCGTAAGCTGGTTGAATTGATCGAATTGAAGTCGCGCTTTGTCAGCATGGCGTCGCATGGGTTTCGCACCCCGCTCGCCACGATCATGTTTACGGCGGATGTGCTGCGTGCCCAACGCAACAAAATGGATGACGCCAAGATTAGCAACTGGCTGCAGCAAATCGTCATCGAATCGCAGCACATGCAGGAGATGATCGATGAGGTGCTGCAATTGTCGCACCGGCAGGCGTCGGGGTATACGCTCAAGCCTGCCGTGATCGATCTTGACGCGGAATGCAGCGAGCTGGTGGAGCGGTTTGAGGCCACTTCCGGGCGTGACCACAAGCTGGTCTACACCAGCAATGTGCAGCCGATTTATGCGCTGGTTGATGCGAAGCAGATGAAGGAGGTCGTTACCAACCTGATCTCGAACGCCCTCAAATATTCGCCTGTGGGGACAACCATCGGCATTGATCTGACGGCAAGCGTCAGCCAGATCATACTGCGCGTGAGTGACCAGGGCATCGGCATCCCGGCAAAAAACCTGCCCAATCTGTTTGAGCCATTCTTTCGCGCCGATAACGTTGGCCAAGTGGCAGGAACCGGGCTGGGGCTGAGCATTACCAAGAATGCCGTCGAACTGCACGGTGGCACCATCACGGTAGAGAGTGAAGTGGGCAAGGGCACGACGTTGATCGTTACCTTGCCCACTTCAGCCTAGCCAATCTCGGCATGGGGCGGGCAGCTTAGGGCGCGCGCGACTGTTTTTCGGCGATCCTCTTTTCCCGTAGTTTCTTCAACAGGAGTTCCAGAACTTCCCTGTCTTCACTCAGCGTGGCCAAAAGGTCTTCTGGCTCCATTTCATGCATGGCGGCCACAAGCGTGGTGGCCTCGATGGGAGCGGGCAGGGGAACCGAGCAATATTCCTGGATCAGGCGCAACAGAGTTGCCTCGTTTTGCATTTCCTCCTGCTCGTTTGTCCCTGAGCGGCTTGCCTGAGACAGCAGCACATCGCGGCATGTCTGGACGAAGACCGGGTCTTCAGAGTAGGCGTGTCCGGCGCGCACACCGAGGATGCGCGAGATCAGAATCGCCGGTCGGACGCTGGCGGTGCTGGTCTTAAGCCCCGCGCCGCGGAAAGCCCGCACCAGGGCTACGATTCTGGCGACTTCGATAACAGGCAATCCTGACCGCGCCTGGGTGATGGATACTTCGGTTTCCTCATCGAAGCCTTTCAGGATGATCGTAATCATTCTGTCCAAAAGAGCGTCCTGCGCGCCGTGGATTCCGGCGTATTCGGCCGGGTTGCTCGTGAAGATGATGCGGAAATCAGGGTGAACGGACATGTTCTCGCCGCGAAGAGGCAGCACCCGTTCTTCCAGGACTGAAAGAAGCACATTATTGGCCTCAGGCCGCGACCGTGTAAATTCATCATAGACGACGGTGTAGCCTTTCTGGCAAGCCTCGGTAAGCGCCTTGCCCACCCACGTGGGCTTCATCTCTTCCTCAACCTTGACCACGGTGTGAATGAACTGGTCGCGCGTGTAACTGTGCTTGAAACCGCTCTCCTTTCCCACCAGGTCGGCCGTGCCCATCTGGTCATCGCCATGGATCAAAATCACCGGGCGACCCAGCAGTTGGGCTACGTGGAGCGCCATGGTGGTTTTACCGCTGCCGGCTGTGCCCGACAGGTGAACGTGTAGTCCATCCTGCAGGTAGGCCAGAATGCGGCCGATCAAGTCCTTGACGAAGGGCGTCTGCACAAAGTCCGGAGGTTGCGCCGTATCGGCCTTGGCTGACGGGGGCAGTGGCTTACCCCGTGTCTGCGCCTGGCTGGATAGCAGCGCCTTGTCTTCCTTTGTGACGGTTTGCGGAACAAAGGTGAATGTTTTGTTGCAGAATTGGCATGTGTACAACCGGCGGCGGCTTGAGTCTACATGCACTTCCTTGCCGCACCAGGGGCACGTCTCAACTTGCATACCCATCAGTGATCTCCTTGCCCCGAAGTGTCAACTTGCGCCACGTCAGGTTGCGTTAAGGGCAGCAGGACTGTAACCTCGGTGCCCATTCCCGGGTCACTCTGCATCATACATTCTCCGCCCATGGCTCCGGCGTAGTCATGCATGGTGGCTATACCCAGTCCGAGGTGAGCGTTTTTCATGTCGAAGCCCTGGCCGTCATCCTGCACTGTGAGGCGCAACCAGCCTTCTTGAGGCGAGTCCAGCCTGACATTGACGGTGCTCGCGTTGGCATGCTTGACCACGTTCGTCAGCGCTTCTTCTGCGATGCGATACACAGCCAGCGCAATCGGCTCCGGAACCAGGTTGGGGTTGGCCTGCACCTGTCTGACAAGATCATCGTCCAGGTCGATCTTAACGGTCTGGGTCAATCCAAACAAGTCGCCAAAGGACTGGAAGGTCGGGATGAGCCCGCTGCCATAGCTTACAGGGTGGAGCTGGCGGGTGAGAGCAGCCAGTTGTCGCTCGATCACCAGGTTCATTTCGTCGATCACTTCGCCCAGATCGCGCGCTGTATCCGGCAGCGAGCCAAGCCCCGCCTGTATCTCTTGCAGGCAGCCCATCAAAATCAAGAGCTTTTGATGCAGGCCATCATGTAGTTGGATAGCGACGTTCTGGCAAACGCGCTCATGCACCGCAATGATATGTTGCTGCGAACGCTCCAGCGCGTCCTCTCTGTCGATGAGGATCCCCCTCTGTACCATCGCCTTCTCGGCGGCCTTGCGGGCTATCGCATAGCGCATGGAGCGCGCCAGCAGGTTGCTGTCAACCTGCCCCTTAAACAAATAGTCCTGGGCGCCCTCTCGCAGCGCCTGGCCTACCAGTGTGCTGTCCTCGAAACCCGACAATACCACGATGGGCACATCGGGCGATTGCGCCCGCGTCAGGATCAGCGTGTCAAGCCCGTGACTGTCGGGCAGGCCCAGGTCGAGCAGCACCACATTAATACTCTCTTCCCACAGGGCTTCGAGCGCTTCGCTCAATCGCCGGACGTGAGTCATTTGGAATTGCTGCGGAAATGCTTCCTCCATGCCTTCATATAGCAGACGGGCGTCCCCCAGGTTATCTTCAACCAGCAATACTTTGATGGATTCGGATGACATGAAATCTCCTTATTTCGGTGGCAGTCTAACGATGGTAAACCAAAATTCTTCGATGGCTAGAATTACCTTGGTGAACTGATCCAGATCAACCGGCTTTGTAATGTAGCAATTGGCATGCAGGCTGTAGCTATTGATGATGTCCTGTTCGGCGAATGAGGTGGTCAAAACGATCACCGGGATGAATCTCAACTTCGCATCGGCTTTAATCTCTGTCAGCACCTCGCGTCCATTTTTGCGCGGCAGGTTCAGGTCCAGCAGGATAAGGTCGGGGCTGGGCGCGTTGGCGTACACGCCGGTGCGTTGCACAAAAGCCATGGCCTCGACGCCGTCTTTTACCACGCTCACGTGGTTGAGCAGCTTGTAGTCTTTCAATGTTTCCAGCATCAACCGCACGTCGCCGGGGTTGTCTTCAACCAGCAAAATCTCAATTGCCTTGCCGGGGTCTGCTATGCTCATGGTTAACCACCTCCTGAGGGGATTGTGAAAGAGAACGTGGCGCCCAGTCCCGCTTGCGACTCCATCCAGATTCGCCCGCCATGCCGTTCTACAATTTTCTTGCAGATGGCCAGGCCGATGCCTGTGCCGGCGTATTCTTCGCGCGTATGCAGGCGTTGGAAGATGACAAAGATGCGCTCGGCGTATTGCGGTTCAATGCCGATGCCGTTATCGCGAACGGAAAAGACCCACTCATGTCCTTTTTGCACTGCCGAGATATGAATAGCGGGCGGTTGCGCGCCGTGGAACTTGATCGCGTTGCCGATCAGGTTCTGGAACAACTGAATCAACTGCACACTGTCGGCCAGCACGGTTGGCAACGGATCATGCGTCACCTGCGCGCCGGTGTTTTCAATGGCAGCCTTGAGGTTATTGGCGAGGGTTTTAGCCAGGATGGCGGTGCAATCGACGGGCTGGAATTTCTTGACGACCGTGCCCACCCGCGAATATGCCAGCATATCGTTGATCAGCATCTGCATTCGGGTGGCGCCATCCACGGCGAAAGCGATGAACTCGTCGGCATCCGTGTCCAGTTTGCCCTTGTAGCGGCGCGCCAGCAACTGCATATAGCTGGTGACCATGCGCAACGGCTCTTGCAGGTCATGCGAAGCGATGTAGGCAAACTGTTCCAGTTCCTTGTTGGACCGTTCCAACTCGGCCATGGCCAGCTTCAGGTTTCTTTCCGCCTGCGTCCGCTCGGTGATGTCGGAAATGTTCACTTGAATGGCCTGCAGGCCGTCATAGTTAATGGTGGTCCACTGCGCTTCCGTGTCGATGAGCGTCCCATCGAGTTTGACATGCCTCATCTCGGTCAGCGGCGCGCCGGAAGTTGGCACGATGTGCTGAAAGTCCCGATGCACCCGGTCAAGCAGGGGTTGGCCCACCAGGTCCTGGGCAGACGCCGCGCCGAACATGGTCACGGCGGCAGGGTTGACGTAGAGGATGACGCCGGCGTGATGGATGATGATGGCGGTGGGCGACCACTCAACCAGGGTGCGGAAGCGGGTTTCACTATCGCGCAGGGCGTCTTGTACCTGCTTGCGCTCGGAAATGTCGCTCACGCTTCCGATCAGCGCGGACAATTGCCCATCAGCGTCGCGCACGGACTTGAACTGGTCGTTAAGCCAGCAGTATTGACCGTTTTTATGCTTGAACCTGTACTCAGTCTGATGATAGGTTGCAGACGATGCGCAATTGGAGAGCAGGGCTTCATCCAGGGCTTTTTTAACGCCCGCCACATCGTCGGGATGCATGAGATTCAGCACGGCCTCAAAAGGCATGCTCTTCATCTCTTCCGGCGTATAACCGCAAATCCGGGTAAAAACCGGGCTCATGTAGTCGAAGCCCTTGGTCTGCACATTGCGTTTGTAGGACGCCGCCAGCGAATAATCCAACATCTCGCGAAAACGGTTGTCGCTTTCGCGCAGCGCTTCTTCTGTCTTCTTGCGCGCGCTGATATCCAGATGGGTGCCAAACATCAGCAGCGGCATGCCGTCACTCGTGCGGGTGATGACGCGACCGCGGACTTGCACCCACACCCAATGGCCGTCTTTGTGCTGCGTGCGCACTTCGCAATCGTAGTACGGCAGTTCGCCGGAAAAGTGGCGCGCCATCAGTTTTTTGGAATGCGCGAGATCTTCGGGGTGGATAACGTGTTCCCATGTCTCGATACTGACGGGCGCCAGCTCTTCCAGCGTATAGCCGATCACTTGCGCCCACACTTCGTTGAAGACTGTTGCGCCGGTCTGGATGTTCCATTCCCAGGTGCCGGTATGCGTCGCTTCAATGACGCTGTCCATGCGCCCGTTGATGTCGTTGAGTATCTGGGCTGCCTGCTTGCGCGCGCTGATATTGCGCATGGAGGCGTAAAACATCGGCTTGCCGGAGATCGTCACGGTGTGGATGTTGACTTCCAACTCGATCGCATCACCGGCCTTGGTGTGCAGCACGATCTCGTATGGCGGCACGGCTTGCCCACTGAGCAAGAGATCGCGCACGCCGATGGAAGTACCCTGATAGACGTCCGCCGTGATAATACCCAGGTCAAGCGGGTGCCGGCCAACCAATTCTGCGCGCGTATAGCCAAAGATGGTTTCATAGGCGTGGTTGATATCGTTGATCCGGAAGTTGGTATCGTAGAGCACAATCGGATCGGGCGAGTCGTTGTACAGGATGTGCAGGCGCTCTTCAATGCGTTTGCGCGCGCCGATATCATGCAGCGACGCCATGTACATCGATTCGGTGCCGATCATGACGGTGTGGATGTTGACCTCCACCTCGACCCGGGCGCCACGTCTGGATTGAATCGTCATTTCGTACTGATCGACTGGCTGCCCTTTCAATAGCGCGCCGATGACGGTTTGCATGACCTCAGTAGAGACATGCATCAGGTTGATCGCTTCAGCCGTAGTCATGCTAAGCAGTTCAGCGTGGCTGTACCCGGTCATGACTTCATAGGCACGGTTCAAGTCGCGCAACGCAAACGCACTGTCGAACAGGATGATCGGATCGGGCGAATCATGGAACAGCAGGCGCAGTCGCTCCTCCATGTGTTTGCGTTCAGTGATGTCGCTGTTGCTCTCGCGCCGACCCAGCCACTGTCCATCGTCAGCATAGACGGGTGTGCTCGAATGGTTGATCCAGCGCGTCTTGCCGCCGGGCGTCACAATCCGGAAATCACATTGCAGGTCTTTTTCCCGCGCTTCGCGCATGGCTGTGCGATAGTGCTCGCGCAGTATGGCCCGGTCGTCCGGGTGAGTGATTTGCATCACGAGATTCGGGTCTGCGATGAACTCGTCCGCCGTATGCCCGCTGATGCGCATGCACGAGGGCGAAACGTAACGATACGCGCCATCGGGGCCGCGCCACGCTTCCCAGTCATAGGTGAAGTTGGCCACGGTGCGGAATTTCTCTTCACTCTCGCGCAGCGCCTCGACGGCGCGCTTGCGCGCGCTGATGTCGGTGTGAGAACCGATCATCAGCAGCGGTTTGCCCTCCGGCGTATGAGTAATGACGCGGCCACGGTCGTGAACCCATACCCAGTGGCCATCCTTGTGCTGCATGCGGATTTCGCAGTCGTAGTAGGGCAGTTTTTCCGCGAAGTACTGCTCCAACAGTGCGTTGGATTTCTCCAGATCATCGGGGTGGGTGTACGTTTCCCATGTCTTGATGCTGACGGGCGCTAACTCAGCCAGCGTATAGCCAATGATCCGCGCCCACATCTCGTTGAAAACCGTTTCGCCCGTCTGGATATTCCATTCCCAGTAAGCGGCAGGCGTTAACCCGGCGATATTGGCCAGTCGCAGGCCCGATTCGCGCTCGGTTTGTTCGGCCCGCTTGCGCTCGGTAATGTCAAGCATGGTTAAATGACATTGCGCGTTCGCCGACAGGCTGCCCTCTAGTCGCACATACCGGCAAGTGCTGTGGGTGTGTTTTTGCGACAGCGCCACCTCGCAGAGCTGTTTCGAGCCATCGGCAAACAGGTGTGTGAGAAAGGTATTGAACACGATCCACGATACATCGTCAAGAAACAAACCGAGCCGCCGCCCGATCAGATCGACGCGATTCATGGCGAGCAGGTTGGCGCTTGTCAGGTTGGCTTGCAGGATTGAGCCGCGGCGGTCCAGCAACAGGTATCCAACGGGCGCGAAGTCATACAGGTCGCTGTATCTCTGCAGTTCGGTTTCAACCTGGGCGCGCGACTGCAGCAATTCCTCGTTCTGCATGGCTAGCTCAACCTGGTGCACCTGCAGCTCGTGGACGAGACGTTGCATGTTTTCTTCGGGTTGCGCTGCAGCGAGAGGCGGGTGCGACGCCAGATGTTCCTCAGCCCGGCGGCGTATTTCTGTGATGTGGGTGAGGTTCTTTTTGCTCATGGTTCATTGTCAGAGACTGTTGAAGTGCGGCAAAGTGGCAAACTACAGCATTTCCCATGCTGCCTTAAACGAACTTGGATTGTAACATGAGATAGGGCTGAGCATTACCAGGAACACCGTCGAACTGCACGACGGCGCCATCACGGCACAGAGTGAAGTTGGCAAAGGCACGACGTTGATCGTTACCTAGCCAGCCAGATAACGACACTGTTGTATTCAGAGAAGCTAATAGCATTGGCAACGGTGTTATGATAATGACATTGGTTTCATCCCGTCATTGTGCTCATGATCAAAAAAACATTACTACAAGCCACTGAGATCGACTTTATTGTCAAAGAGAGCCTGGCCAGGCGTTCGTCGCCTGAATCTGAGCCGACAAGTGAGGATATGCGCCAGGTCATTCATGAGATGCAAGCGCATCAGTTTGATCTGGAAAGGCAGGTGGCAGAGCTGCGGCAGGCGCGTGT
>CAIQQO010000372.1 GCA_903873965.1 uncultured bacterium | reverse complement strand
GGCCTGTTCTGGGGTTGGGTTAAGCCTGATCTTGTGCGCTCGTATCACTTTTCACAACCTTCGCACAGTCTTATCGCACACAGTTGAGCAAACCAATCATATCCCAATCGCAGCCATTGGTTACTGTTCTATCAGCCACGAGCCTTCCGCTGTCAGTAAACTCACCAGCTTTTTATGTGTTCATATACGCACATTGCATCACATTTTATACATTATTGAGGCTGATTGCTCATCTCCATTCATCTCTATACCGGCATCCACCGGCCTGGATATGATTGTAACCACGCTGCCAGGCCGGGAACAGAAGACAGGGATTAGACGCCTGACCCCTGTTTCCTGACTTCAGGTCTCTGATCCCTTGCCTTTATCGCGGCCGTTCTCCGACCGTGACCTTGATTTCCTGCTGCTTGCCATCGCGAATAATGCCGAGTGTCACGACATCGCCGGGCTTGGTTGTCGAAGTAAGTTGCGATATCAGGTCGTTGTAATCCTTCACGGTCTTGCCGTTGAACGTGATGATGATGTCGCCACCCAGTTGGATCGGCGCGCCCTGCACAGTGATCGTGCGATCTTGCGAACCGCCGCGCAGGCCGGCTTTGGCAGCAGGGCCGCCCGTGATGGTTTCGATCACCAGCACGCCATCTTTCACATCGACGCCCAACTGATCGGCAATCGATGACAACTTCAACCCGTCGCGCGACGTGATGCCCAGATAGGGATAGCGCAACGCGCCATCTGCAATCAACGCAGGGGCGACGCGTTTCACCGTGTTAACCGGCACCGCAAACCCGATACCGCTGTTCGAGGCCTGACCACCGACGATGGTGCTGCTGCTGCGAATGGCGGTGTTCACACCAATCACGCGCCCGTGTGAATCGAGCAATGGACCGCCCGAGTTACCCGGGTTAATCGCAGCGTCGGTCTGTATGATTTCCGGATTGATAAAACTGCCTGTCGTGCTGGATGACTGATCGCTGGTTTCGGGCAATGTGCGCCCGATCGCGCTGATGATGCCCTTGGTCATCGTACCTGCCAGCCCGAACGGATTACCGATGGCAATGACTGTCTGACCAGGGTGCAGGTTGGAGGAATCGCCCAGTTCCACCGGTGTCAGTTTGTCGGCAGGAAGATCGACCTTGATGACAGCCAGGTCGGAATAGGTATCGCGGCCGATGACTTTGGCCGAAGCAGTTGTGCCATCAGGAAAACTCACTTCGATCGTGTCTGCATTCGCCACCACATGGTTGTTCGTAACGATGTGTCCCTGCTTATCAATAACAAAGCCTGAACCAGTCCCGGAACCACCTTGCGTGTCTTGCGTAGAAGCGACTGTGACAGCGATAAAGACCACACCTGGGTTGACGCGCTGATACAAGTTAATCAACACTTGCTCCTGCTGATCAATCGACTGGCGGTCGCCTTCAGACACAATGGTGGGCGTAGGGCCAGGTGTGACCACATCAATGACTTGTGGCGCCCCAGCTGTGCTATCAATGCCATTGCTGCCTTGCTCCTGCGGCACACTCGCTCTACTGGTAGGGCTGGCGCTCTGTGGAGTTGAACTGAGAAAAGCGGGCGGGCGCAATGTAAAGCCACATCCCAATGAGATCAGCATTAATAAGGTGATCCCGACAAGTATCTTGCGATTATTCATAACGACTGGTCTCCTAACTGCACTATTGGGTCTAATTTTATCCGCCTTCTTTAAGCCTTGCTGAACCATCACCATGTAAATCGTGAGGAATTGATTAAGCAATCGCAAACACCCACCCATCACCCCCTCCCACTCCCACTCCTTCATCTCCGTCCTCCCTCCTCCATCCTCTCCCCTTATAATCTGTACCGCATGTCATCAAAACCGACCACAGCACAACCGGTCACAGATGCGCTGGAACAGCGCGATCCATGGCGCACCGCATGGCTTGTGACGACACATGATGTGTTGGTGATCGCGCTGGCCGTGATCATTGCGGCAGCATTGATCGCCGGATACGTATTACCCCAGATGCCCACCGGCGGCACTTCCGAACCGCTGGCCTACAGCCAGTGGCAGACACAGGCGCGCACCATGGCAGGTCCCTTTTTTGACATTGCCAGTGTGTTGAGCCTGTTCAGCGTGGCGCAGGCTTTCTGGCTGCGCATCATCATTGCCGCTCTGATAGTGATCCTTGGATTGAGACTGGTCGATCGAGTGTCTCGTTTAGCGTCATCACTGCCACTTTTTCACTCTGCGCCCCTTCGAGGTGATATCCTGCGCGATGAAGAACGCATGCGTGTGATGGATAACGCGCCTGCGCTGACCGACATTGCCATGCGGGCGCGCCAGTGGCGTTACCATGTGGCGTTGTCCCAGACAACGTCACCGTCGGAGAGTACCAACACGTTGTCATGGCTTGTGATCGATCATGCCCCGTTGTCCGAGGTGTTTTCGATCGGCCTGCATCTAGGCATGTTGATCATTCTGGCCGGTGTGGTGCTGAACAGTTCGCAAGGTTGGGACGTGACGCGCCAGCAGGTTGATACGGATTCCCCTGCCACTCTGCAACGCGGCAACATCGGACTGCAATTGACCTCCGTTGACGATGTCACTCAGAACGCGGTGCTCACGGTTCAAGGCGCACCGCTGCCGGCGTCACTTACGGTGGGCGCGCGCGCCGCATTGGTGTGGACGAGCCAGTTGCAGGCGCCGTGCTGCTTCAGCCTGCGCTTGAATGAATTGATCCCCGGCTATCATGTCAGCGCGATCGATCATGATGGCAAACCAATGACGATTACGGTGTCGTCGTACGCTGAACCGGTGCGCGATGTGTTGCTTACCATCCGGCGCGATGAACCCGGGCGGCTGGTGGCGCTGGAATCAGCCAGAATGGCGGTGCTTGTTTCCGAAGACCATGGCGGACGGGTACAAGTGTACGGTGTCCCTCAAGGCAATGTCATGACTGATACAGCCATCAGTGCGTCAATGGTCATCAGCAATACGACGTTGAAATTCAGGCCGACCATGAGCGTGGTGGTCGCAGCGCAGTATCGCCCCGGCGATATGCTGATCTGGTTTGGCGGCGTGCTGGCCGCACTCGGGCTATTGGCGGTGACACTATGGCCGATGCAACGGCTGGTGGTGCGCCATCATGGCTACTGGACGGAATTCTATGCTTATGGGCGCGGTGCGCGCAAGCTGGTGCGCGCGTTACTCAATCAGGAGGCGGCGCAATCCAATGACCATTGATCTCAAACCCGATGTGATATTCGCTCAGGTGACAGGCGAGCAATTTGACGAGTATATCCACGTTGAAGTGCTGTATTACCCCATTGGAGCCATCCATGGCGTTCAGATGCCGCAACTCACGATCGGCGTATGGCTTGAAACGCTGTGGCGATTGAAGACGTTTGCGGCGCAACTGAGTAGCACCGATCAGAAAGTAGTCGATGAGGCGCAGGTGATGGTGCAACGCATTCGGGCGCGCGTCCCGGAACTGTACAAGCAAAAAGCACGCCGCGAATTCAAGAGCCGCCTGGATACATGGACGTGGTATCTGGATGAGTTACTGGCGCGCGAACCCGGCCCTGTGCCTCCCGAGGGGCAGTCCTACGCCACACAGGTGCATGTGCGATTTAAGCTTGAACTCCTGAATGCCGATGTGGCGCAGATGAGCGATCAAGTAGCGCGCCTGCAGATGAACGACCGACGCCTGCACGCTCGTTTCGCGAATGGACACTTTATGTGGGCGCCCGAACTCGCACCTTACCTTGCCCCAGAGCCATACTGGTGGCTTTACGGGCATCCTGCCTGATCTATCAGCCGCCCCGCTTAGATTGTGGGCGTGTCTCCATCAGCAGCTTAGTGCTCAAATCGCCAGAGCGTCGCGCCGTGCGGCTCGGCCGTGGCGTTCCCAATGGCCGTGTGGAACGTGAAGCAGTAGAGGTGCCAGGGCGGCGGGCCAGCGCTCGGGGCGTTGTACGGACCCGTGAAGGCGTCGCCCTCGACCTGCACCGGCCAGCCGTCCTCCCGACAGCGCGCAGCCACCCGCTCCAGAGTCGGCCCATCGGTTACCCTGACCGCCTCGCCTTCGAGGACGATGTCGATGGTCGCCAGCCTGGTGGAGATCGTGCAGGCCGGATTCGCAGCCAGGTTGCGAGACTTGCGCGTCCCCGGTCCGCTCGTGAAATAGATGTCGCCGTCGAGCCAGACGGCGCCGATCCCGGCAGCGTGAGGGCGGCCGTCCGGTCGCACTGTGCCGAGGAAGGTCGTGCCCAGGAAGATGAGTGCGGCAAAGTGATCGTGCGGCCTGCTCCACGGCAGCAGGGTGTTGCCGTAGATGTCGAGATTCTTGGTCTCAATCGGTGTTCGATCAGCCATCGATATACCTTCTTATGATATGACTTGTGGGACGCTTGAGGGACTCACCCTCGCAGTCCTTACTTTTCAAACAGCCGCTTAGCTGGGCTGGACTTTGGTCATGAGTGTGACCGCACAAACTGCACCAGTCGTTGCGCCTCGGCTTTGCTCTCAGCATGCACGCTCAAAATAACCTTACCCTTCTTGAGCGCCTCGATGTGTTCGTAGACTTCTTCGGGCGTACATTCCAGATCAATCACAACGCTCGTGCCGCTGATGCGATTGTATATGGCCTCAACTTCTGTGACGGGTCGCACGCAGCCCGGGTCACTGCTGATCTGTTCGACATATAACCCGCGCAACTCAGCCATGTTGGTGTACTGCTGTTTGCCCAGCGAATGATGATGCAGATACGCACCGCCGGCGGCGTCGATCATGGCCTGCGTGTAGGGCTGGCCAAACTCACGGTATTGCCTGGGCGATATCAAATCCGCGGCGTCTTCCAGCAACAGCACGCCTTGCGGAATCCAGCGCCCAAAGGCGAGCGCTCCGCCGCCAATATGATGCGTCATGCTATTAATGCGCTGCCAGTTGGTGATGGCCGCATCGCGACAACGCTCCAGAAAGCGCTTGAACAGGTCAGGCTGTTCGTAGACATCAGTGAAAATGCCGTTGCCGCGCAACAAGTTAGCCACGTCAAGCGGGCTGGGGTTAGGGTACGCACTGACGAGGAAGCGTCCCTGCGCGCTATCGGACAGGTATTGCGCCGCCGTCATAAACATGCGCGCCCAGAAGCGGTCGCGCGTCATGTCGAGCGTCTCCATGTCCTCCAATCGATCGAGCGCCGGATCGATATAGCACGTCGTGTCGGTGAAAGTCAGCGGCGCATCACAATACACGGCGCCAAACGAACCGAAGCCGTAATACGGTTCGATCCCGGGCATCCAGTCATCGTCGAGGTCGGCGCGATCTTCACAGGTGATCAGCAGACCTTCGACCAGCTTGTCCCAGTAACGATAGTGCTCGCGCTCCTGCGTGAAGTCGAATTCACTGAATACGATGGGCGGCGTCTCCGGTCCGCCGGCATAGTCGGTCAGAATCAGCATTTGACCCGGTTTCGGATCGGCATAAAAATGGCGATAGCGGTCCTGACGTTGCACAATGTCAATCAGCATAGGATGTTATCCTTGAAAGTCAGCCTTCTTGATGGCAAAGATGATCATATTGTCGCATTGTCAATCAGAATGTCGCATGGGCAGCGACACTATCCGTATAATGAACCTATCATGCTGGATCAATTGAACCAACTGGAACGTGAAGCACTCGACTCGTTGAGTCAGGTCAAAACCTCCGAGGTACTGACCTCATGGCAAGGCCAATACTTTGGCACCAAGCGCACCAAGGGTGAACTGGATCGCGCACTAGCTGCACTCGGCACTTTGAGCAAGGAAGACCGCCCGGCGTTTGGCAAACGCGCCAACGAAGTAAAACAAGCACTCGTCGCTGCTTTCGAGATCAAGCAGGCCGAAGTGAAAGAACTGGAACTATCCCAAATGTTGAAGGCGGGCGCGCTCGATGTGACGCTGCCTGGCCGGCCAATACCGCAGGGGCGTTTGCATCCGAGCACGCAGGCGCTGCGCCGCATCGTGCGCATCTTTGCCAGTATGGGCTTCGAGGTATACCGCTCGCCCGATGTCGAAACGGATGAAAACAACTTCGAGTTGTTGAACATGCCGCCGGAACACCCTGCGCGCGATATGTGGGATACGTTCTACACGACCACGCCCGGCGTCATCCTGCGCACGCACACCTCGCCCGGGCAGATTCGCGTCATGCGCGAGCGCTGCCCAAAGCCGATCCGCGTCGTGTTGCCCGGCATGGTGTATCGCTACGAACAGGTTACGGCTCGCTCGGAAATGCAGTTTAACCAGGTGGAAGGCATGGCCATCGGCCGTAATATCACCCTGGCTGACTTGAAAGGGACGATGACCGAGTTTGCGCGCCAGATGTACGGCAGCGATCAGCAGATCCGATTCCGCTGTTCGTACTTCCCCTTCACCGAACCGAGCGTGGAAGTGGATGTGTATTGGGGTCTCGAAACCGAGCGCGATCGCATGATCACCAAAGGCACGGGCTGGCTGGAAATCGCCGGCGCGGGCATGGTGCATCCGAAGGTGTTGCGCAACGGCGGCTATGATCCGGCCGAATGGTCAGGCTTCGCGTTTGGCATGGGCCCTGAGCGCACCGCCATGCGGCTGTATGGCATAAACGATATTCGGTACTTCTGGGGAAACGATCTGCGTTTCCTAGAACAGTTCTGATCACGCTTAACCTTGACTTAACAGCGGCATGCTAGTAAATACACTCGTGAAGAGCGATGTGAGAGTTTTAACGCTTGATCTTCAAGGAGGCAGTCTATGACGGCGACAAAAATAAGACCCCCACAGGGTAAGCTGGCACGGTCTCAGGCAATTAAAGAGGCTTTATTAGCCTACGGTTTGCTGTCACCCGCGCTTTTGCTCTTTCTGGTGTTCACTGTTTTCCCGGTTGGATTTGGCCTGGTCATCAGCCTGTATAACTGGCGCACCGGCCCGAATGAGTTTATCGGCCTGGATAATTACACGCGCGCGCTCAAGCCTGATTCGGAGATGTGGCCTGCGCTGGGCGCGACGATCACCTACTCGATCCTCAGCGTGCCGATTGAACTCTTTCTCGCTTTGATTCTGGCCTATCTCTTGTTCCAGAAAATTCGCGGCAAATCTTTTTTTCGTGTGGCCCTGTTTCTGCCTTACGTGACTTCCACTGTGGCTTCGGCGGCCATCTGGGCGCGCTTGTATAGCCCGGACATCGGCATCATCAACCAGAGCCTCAGCATCTTCGGCATTCAACCGCTGCAGTGGTTGCTGGAAGACAAGGGCATACTGACCTTATTGGCCAATGCCATCGGCATCAAGTTGCCTGGCGGTCTTACAGGGCCGAGCCTAGCGCTGGTGTCGATTGTGGTCTATACCACGTGGGTCTTCGTTGGTTACGACATGACGATTTTTCTAGCCGGGCTGGGCAATATCCCGGGAGAATTGTATGAGGCCGCCAGGATCGATGGCGCCGGTGGCTGGTCTCTATTCCGGCACATCACGGTGCCGCTGCTTTCGCCGACGACATTCTTCCTGTCGCTCATCACGATCATCGGCACTTTCAAGGCGTTTAACCATATCTGGGTCATGACGCAGGGCGACAACGGCACGACGACAGCCAGCATTCTGATCTATCGGCAGATGTACGAGTTTCAACGCGCCGGCTATGCATCGGCGCTTGCCTTCCTCCTGTTTACCGTTATCCTGGTGGTCACCATTATCCAGAACCGCACAGCGGGCCGCCAGGTGAACTACTGAGGGGGGAAAGATGGTTAATAACGCAACTTCCATCACACGCTCCACAACCGCGACGACATTGCGTCCAGGTACACGCTGGGCGCTGTATACACTGTTGATCATGATCTCGATCATTGCGCTTGTTCCATTTGCCTGGATGCTACTCACCTCGGTTAAAGATCTGGGCGATGTCATCAACTTGAAATTCTGGCCGTGGCCGCCCTTCGGTACTTCCACGCCGCAGTGGAGTAACTACCCCGAAGCCATTGGTTTGATCGGCACTGACCCGGATACAGGCATGCCGATGTTCCTGCGCCAGCTTCTCAACACTGGGTTTGTCACAGCGTGCATCATCGTAGGCATCACAGTGACTTCGGTCATGGCGGCGTACGCCTTCGCACAACTGAACTTTCCCGGCAAGTCGGCGCTCTTTATTCTGGTACTGGCAACGCTGATGATCCCGGATGACCTGACGCTCATCCCGCGCACGGTGATGATGTACAAGAATTACCTGAACTGGTACAACTCCTATCTGGCACTCACGGTGCCGTTTCTTGGCAGCGCCTTCGGCATCTTCCTGATTCGCCAGTTCTTTTTGCAAATCCCGCGTGATTTGTTTGATGCAGCGCGCATCGACGGCGCTGGTCACATGCGCTACCTGGTTCAGATCATGATTCCGTTGACGCGACCGGCCATCCTGACCGTAGCCCTGTTCAACTTTATCTGGACATGGAACGAGTTCAAGTGGGCGCAACTGGTCACCAGCGACAATAACATGCGCATGATATCGGTGGGCCTGCAGGATTTTCTGAGGGGCGAGGGCGGATCGGCGACGCATCTGGCGATGGCCGTGTCAGCCATGGTGGTTGCACCGATCTTAATCGTTTACTTCTTTACGCAGAAGTATTTCACCGAAGGCATTACGACGACCGGCCTCAAAGGTTGAGCCAAAAATTCTTTCGATGTTCTCGCCGCAGTTCGGCTTGGCGTGCGGCGGATGCGGCGACAGTGCAACTGTCGCCGGAACAAAACCGAAAGGACATATGACAACCAACTTAGGATGTGATCGACTGCAATACAGTTCGTTTGAAACGCCGATTAAACTTCAATTTACAATTGAGGGTGAGTAATCATTATCTATTTCTCTTGGAGGAGAAAAACAATGAACGTTCGAAAGTTAGTTCCGTTTAGTATCGCTGCCGCCATCGTGCTCGCAGCCTGCGGCGCGGCGTCGCCTGCCGCACCAACCAGTGCACCGGCCACAACCGCTCCGTCGGCCGCAACAACTGCCCCCAAGCCTGCCGATACAACGGTTGCCAACCCGCCGAAGAGCGCCGACCAGGTGGATGCGCTTGACCTGACCGGCAAGAATGTTGAGATCACGTTCTGGCATCGCTACACCAGCCAGAACCTGACCGTGGTGCAGACCATCGTCAACGACTTCAACACCAAGAACCCCTACGGCATCAAGGTCAAGCTTGAGAATGCAGGCGCCGGTTATACCGACGTCTACAACAAGATCAACGCGACCATCCAGGGCGGCGGCGACTTGCCGGCGCTCTCGATTGCGTACCAGAACCAGGCAGCGACCTATCGCGGCCAGAACGTCATGGTTGACCTGACCCCGTTCATTCAGAGCAAGAAGTATGGTCTGACGGCTGATGACCTGAAGGATATCTATCCGTACTTCCAGCAGAGTGACAAGGCGCCCCAGTTCGCGGGTGAAATTCTGGGCTGGCCCACTCAGCGCTCGATGGCTGTGCTGTACAGCAACATCGATTGGCTGAAGACCCTGGGCGCTTCTGAAGCCCCCAAGACGCTCAAGGATTTCGAGGCTCTGGCCTGCAAGGCATCCGACAAGGCTGCCGGCACCTATGGCTGGATTTGGCGCAACGACGCCAGCGACTTCGCATCGCTCGTGTTCGCCAACGGCGGCGAGTTGATCAAGCCCGATGGCTCTGCCTACGACTTCAACAGCCCTGCCGGCATCGAAACCCTGACCATGATCCAGCGCATGTTCAAGAATGGCTGCGCGGTGGAATTGCCCAAGACCGAAGCCAATGGCGAGCAGAACCGCTTTGCAGCGGGCAAACTGCTGTTCGTCACCGGTTCCAGCTCGGGCCTGCCGTTCTATGCCAGCTCGATCGCCAAGGTTGAAAAGCCGTTCCAGTGGCAGTACACCATGCACCCCCAGGCGAACCCGGACAAGCCGATCGTGAACCTGTACGGCGCTTCCTGGTCCGTGCTGAAGACCACTCCCGAGAAGGAATTGGCCGCGTGGCTGTTCATGAAGTTCTTCACCGAGAAGGACAACACCGCGGCGTTTGCGACAACTTCGAACTACATGGCCGTGCGCGCCAGTGCTTCGCAGCTTGCCATCGACAAGGTGAAGACCAGCAAGAGCTTTGCCAAGTTCCCCGAAGCAGCGGCTTCCTATGCCAACCAGTATTCGTGGATTCAGTACGGTGCCGTTGAGGCCCCTGTTGTGGGTTACGACCCCGTCCGTGCGCTGATCCAGGACATGGTAACCAAGGTCGGCGTCAAGGGCGATGGCGACCCCAAGGCCGCACTGGATGAGGCCGTTAAGAAGTCCAACGACATCCTGGCCGAGTTCGCGCCCAAGAAGTAATTCTTCCTGGCCGTTTCGTGTCAGCAAACACCCAACCGATGCTCTATCGGTTGGGTGTTTTTTATGCGAGCGTTTCCTCAAGAAATCCCATCGCGCAAGTCCAACCCTCGCAGGGAAATGCCGTTTCACTAGTTTTCTCTATAATCAGGTATAAGGTCCACGTCATGCGCGGATCAACACCAACACTGGAAGTGCCAACTATCATGTCAGAACCAATCACAGCCGTGATGCTGGGCGCAGGCGGACGAGGTATGTATGCCTACGGACCGTATGCCCTTGAACACCCCGACGAGATTCGTATTGTCGCCATTGCCGAACCCGATGAAGAGCGCCGCGCGCGTTTCTCACAAGCCCACAACATTCCCCCCGAGCGCCAATATCGCACCTGGCAAGATGCGCTCGGCGTCGGGCAACTGGCCCGCGCAGTGATTAACTGCACGCAGGACAAGTTGCACTTCGACTCAACCATGGCCGCGCTTGGCGCAGGCTATGACGTGCTGCTGGAAAAGCCCATCGCGCCAACCAAGGCCGAATGCGTCAAGCTGGTGCAGACAGCGGAATCGCTGGGGCGCGTGATGCAGATTTGCCACGTCCTGCGCTTCACGGCCTTCTTCGCGACGCTGTACGACATCATTCATTCCGGACGCCTGGGGCGCATCATGACCGTCGACCATCGCGAGAATGTGTCGTACTGGCACATGTCGCACAGTTTTGTGCGCGGCAACTGGCGCAACGAAGGACAGTCCAGCCCGATGATCCTGGCAAAGTGTTGTCACGATCTGGACATCCTGGCGTGGCTGATCGGCAGCCCCATCACGTCGCTGGCGTCACTGGGCGGGTTGACGCACTACCGCGCTGAAAGCATGCCTCCCGGCGCCCCGATCCGTTGCACCGATGGCTGCCCGGTCGAAGCCGAGTGTCCGTGGTACGCCCCGCGTTTGTATGGCGCCATGGAAGGGATTGCCCCGCGCGCAGAATGGATCCTGGTGGCGCTCAATGGCGGTGAAACGCCTCAGTCGCGCTGGCGCAAGCTACTCACCAGCCCGTACGGCCGTTGTGTCTATCAGTGCGATAACGATGTCGTTGACCACCAGGTGATCAGCATGCAGTTTGCCAACGACGTTACGGTCAGCTTTACCATGCACGGCCATTCGGACACGGAAGGGCGCACCATGCGCTGGGATGGCACCAAAGCCACTTTATATGGCGACTTCTCTGATGGGCGTCCGCATGAGTTCCGCATTCACGACCACGGCACAAATAACATCGAAGTCATCCAGCCGCAGGCAGGATTGAGCGGGCATGGCGGCGGCGACGAGGGACTGATGAACGCGTTTGTGCGCACGTTGCGCGGTGAAGAAGTGCCTCACCAGACCAGCGCGCGCGCCTCACTGGAGAGTCACCTGATGGCCTTTGCTGCCGAGGATTCGCGCCACATGCGTCAGATGGTGGACATGGCGGCGTTTAGGGCGTAAAACGCGAGAAGAAGGAACGGCTTTCGCAAGGTTCGCGCCGGCCGAATATGAGAGGCTGTAATCACGCGTTACAGCCTCTCATCTGCAGTCGCCTGTTTCCGTCGCAGCCAACGGCGTAGTTTTCGCTGCAGCCACGTTTTGTGCAGATCGCGCCGGGTGGTTTCCCATGCCCCATGCGCCAATCGCTCTGCCGCCGCGCTAGACGCCGTCGTGCCAAAGCGATTCTCAACATACAACTGGGTGATCGTTTGTGTTTCGGCCTTGCTCGTGGTGACGTGATCGTTCAATGCCTGCGCCTGTTCATAAGGCGTATGCGTGTTGCCAATGCCCAGCCATGAAGCCCATCGGCTCATCATGGCATAAGTGCGTTGTATTGGCGGCAGATGACCAAACCCGACACCTTCCGCTACTCGCACACCCAGGATGCCAGCCACACCTACGCCGCCAAGCACCATGGCAAACGGCAAGAGTGCCAACAAAATCTTGACGATGCCGGCCATAAAATCACGCAATCCAGTCAGCAGATTGGGTATATCGAGCGGTTGAACAGGCGCCCCCGGCGTCTGATTAGGCGCCAGCGTCGGGGCAATCGTGGGCACGGGTGTTGCGCCGGGGCGCGGTGTCGGCGTTACGGGTACAGGCGTGGGTGTGGCTGTCACCAATGTTGTCGTCCGATCCTGCCGCAGCAATGCCGACTGTCCGGCGGTGGGTTCAAATTCCATCCACCCGTAATTCCCAAAGAACACCTCGACCCACGTGTGGCTATCTTTGATTTTCACTTTATAGACGGCGCTGGACAGATCGGCAGCAGTGGAAGTCTGTTCGCCCTGCGCATAGCCTGTGGCGATGCGCGCCGGCACGTTCAACGAGCGCAGCATGACGACCATCGCCGTTGCGTAATAGTTGCAGTAGGCGCGCCGGGTGCGGAACAGGATGTAATCGCTGGCTTCGACGCCCACCGGCGGCGCCTCAAGGTTCTCGTCATAAACGATGTTCGCGCGCAGCCAGCGTTCGATCGCCGTCGCTTTGTCGTAGTCGGTCTTCTGGTTTCCCGCAATGTTGACGGCCAGTTGCTTGACCCGGTCGGGAATGTTACTGGGCAACTGCAGGTACTTATTCTTCACCCAAAGCGGATATGTCTTCGGCGCAGCGCGCAATGAGGGGGCATCCGCCTTGCTGACGGAGCCGTCAGACGCATAGCGGTTACCCGGCAACAGCGGCGACACCAGACGCAATTGCAGCAACTCTATGGTGCCGTCATCAGTCGTGGCATAGTCGGCCTGCGAAGGCACATTGGCATCCTGCGGCAGCGATGGCGAGTAGATGCTGTTCGTGCCGCGATACAGCACAAAACTCGCATTGACCGAGATGCGCGCCTGATATATAGGCGCCTTGACCGTTTTGTCCATCGCGGTCAGGTCGCGCGTCTGGTTCAGCGTGCTGATCCATGTCAAACCATCGTAGTGATCGTACGTATTGGCGCGCCAATACAACCGCATGGGCGGCACCGTCACATCCATCACTGGATCGTTGGTGAGATTACGCGGGCCACCCAGTGTCAGCGAAGAACCATAGTTGTCCACCGGCATCAGGTTGTTGTTCTGCAGATTAGAGAACAGCCTGTTCCAGCGCGCCAGTAGTTCACTGTAGGGGGTATTCAGGTCCTTGAGCACGCCGCGCGCGCTATCAGAGGCGGCAATCTCCGGGACGCGCCACGCGAAAAACAAGGCCACTGCCGCAATACCGACGCCCGCAATGGTGAAGCTGGTGCGCAGGCCCTTGGCAAAGCGGACGCGTTCGCGCAGCCACCGCTCTTCCTTGTCGGCCAAATGCGACTCGACCAGCAGGACGAGAGCGCAGATCAAGTAGAGCACCAGGTACACGGTCATCGGCTTTTTGCCGAGGTAGTAGTAGATGTTGGAGAAAAGCGTGACGCCGGCGGGCAGGATGACATGCCAGACACGCTGGTAGCGAAAGCTGTACCAGGCGGCAGTATAAGACAACAGCCAGAACAATCCGCCCAGGATCAGGACGAAGATCACGCTGTCGCGGCTGGTGCCATTGGTGGCGGCTTCCCTGATCCATGCGATGGTTTTATCGACGATCAGATAAAAACGATCATGCCACTCAAGCGAGGCCGGCACGCTGCTATGTGTCCCACCAATGACGATCACCACGAATAAGCCATAGATCAAGCCGGTGATGTGGGCCATCCAGTCGGTGAAATTACTGAAGGCAATCGCCGTGCCTGCCAGCAGACCCAGCCCCATAGCCCATGCGGCCACGCCAAGACCCGGCAGCCATTCTGCCGTGCTGATGCTGCTCACTACCGCGCCCAGCATCACGAAGATCACGAGCAGTGTGAATAAATCGCTTCTTTTCATGTCCGTATGTCGTCTTTCCCCAACACCGAACGTGAATCATCTCACACCTTGGTGAGAAATGACTGAGGCAGGCTTAAGCAAAACGCGCCTGCAAAGGTTGCCGGCACGACACATCACCCGCATAAGCCCCTTCGCAAGGTTGCGTCGTGTTGGAGGTCGATAGCTTTAGCTGGTGTTGTTCATCGGAATGGATGCGACGCTCTTGCCGATGACAAAGTCCGCCTGAAGGCTCGGCCTCCCGTGCCATCCCTGCGAAGGCGCTCGTGTCGATGGCACGTACTTGCGATAACCTTCGCAGGGATCGGCGAAGAGGCGAAGCATTGCCTTACAAAACCATGTGATCCATGGCGTCCTTGGCAATGCTTTGCCCTTACCTATGACTTAGATATGAATGGGCAGCCCTTCGATGCCATGCGCAGCTTCCATGAGCGCCTCGCTCAATGTGGGATGCGCGTGGACGGCGTGCGCGATCTGGTCCGGCGTCAGTTCCGCTGACTTGGCCAGCACCCATTCAGGCAGCAACTCGGTGACATCCGGGCCAATCATGTGCACGCCCAGAATCTCGCCATATTTCTCGTCAGCGATGATCTTGACGAACCCGTCGTAAGAACCCAGCGCCACTGCCTTGCCAACGGCGCGGAAGGGGAACTTGCTGATCTTAACCTTGTGCCCCTTCTCCTTCGCCTGCGCCTCGGTGATGCCCATGCTGGCAATCTGTGGATGGGTGTAGACGCAGCGGGGGATGGCATCATAGTCCAGCTTGGTAATGTGCCCGGCGTACTTGCCGACGCCTGCGGCGATGGACTCTGCCGCCACGATGCCTTGCGCCGAAGCCACATGCGCCAATGCCAGCTTGCCGGTCACATCGCCAATGGCGTAGATGTTGGGCGCGCTGGTGACCATGTACGCGTCTGTGGTGATAAACCCGCGCGCATCGGTCTTGACGCCGGCCTTATCAAGGCCAATGTTGCCGCTATTGGGCAGAATGCCGATCGACACGAGTACCCACTCGGCCTTCATGATCTGGCCGTTCACCGTCAGTTCCACGCCCTCGGGCGTGACCTTGGCACCTTCAACTTTGGCGCCGGCAAGGGTCTTGATGCCGTTGCGATTGAACTGCTTGTTGATCTCGGCGCTGATCTCTTCATCTTCCAGCGGCGTGACGCGCGGCAACGCTTCGACTACGGTGACATCAGCGCCATAGGCATGAAACACGTACGCAAACTCCATGCCAATCGGTCCGGCGCCGATGACGATCATCGACTTGGGCGCGACTTTGACATCGAGTAACTGGCGATAGTTGAACACGCGCACGCCATCGGGTTCGAGGAACGGCAACGCGCGCGGGCGGGCGCCGGTGGCGACGATGATGTTCTTCGCCGTGATGATGCGCTCTTCGGTGCGGTTCTCAAGACGGATGGTGGTGGCTGAGGTCAATTCCCCGTCGCCCTTGAAGACCGTGATGTTGTTCTTCTTCATCAGGAATTCAATGCCCTTCACCATGCGCCCGGACACATCGCGGCTGCGCTTGTGCGCCGCGCCATAGTCCACCTGCAGGTTCTCCAGCGTGAAGCCGTATTCCTTGCCCTGATGCAGCAGCTCAATGACTTCCGCATTGCGCAGCAGACTCTTGGTGGGAATGCAACCCCAGTTCAAACAAACGCCACCCAGTTGCTCGCGCTCAATGATGGCGGTTTTCAGTCCCAGTTGTGCGGCGCGAATCGCAGCCACATATCCACCCGGCCCCGCGCCCAGGATGGCGACGTCGAATGTGCTATCAGTATTACTTGCCATTTTCCAAACCTTGTTGATTTTGAATAGCTTGATTGTAAGCCTATAGCCGTATAACCTGCCTCATGATTTGTCCCGCCTGGTGTAACCAGTGTGTCGATCAGCATCAGCGTCAGGGGCAAAGACAACTGCCGTGTGTACGTCTCACTTCTTAAGCAAAAGACAATGAGGACCGGCCTCATTCAAGAATGCGTGATAGAAGTCGTCCACGCTCGACGACGTTACCTGGCCGTAAGGTTTGTTTTCTGCATTCGTAAAGTCGTGGCCATATTTATTGCTGATCATAAACCAGGGGAATGCTATACCACAGCCCAATCAACCATTGCCCGAGCCCCTTTGCGATCTTCGCTGATCTTACCCTGCAAAACCTGCCCTTCTTTCAGACCACTCACCTGCTTCCAAGTGATCTCGGATAACATGATCTTCAATCGCTGGATCCACAAGCTGGCCGTCGGTTTTTGACGCTTCCAACTCAAATACAGGAATCGGTCTGCGGAAGGACCGTGGACAAACGCTCCGTAGAAGTGGATCTTGTTATTCGCCGCATCAAGCTTGATCCTCAACTCACACTCAAACTGTACCGAGTCATCTTGGGTGCGTTTACCTGGATGCACAACTTGATCGACATCTTGCAGCCCGAAGTCAAATCCTCCCTCGGTGACAGTCGTTTCGATGGTGTCTGGACAGATCAGGCGAATTTCTACCCTTCGTTCCGATTGCCCCGTAATGTTGGTCAACTCTGCTCTTGACATATGTGACTCGTATTATCACAGTAAACCTTACTGCCATGAGCGTGGGCCGTCGAGTAAAACCTGGTGCGAGCCGATCAACACTCCTGACCTTTTATTCCTTGACAGAGTGTGATCAAGTCGTCTATATCGGCTGGCTTGACGATTGTCCGGTCAATGTCTGTATGACTCATTGGTGTCGCTTGTTTGTATTATTTCACCCGTTACTTGACCGTCGCCTTGATCGCTCCAGTCGACATCCCGCCATCGATCAGCAACGTCTGACCAGTCATATAGCTGCTCGCATCTGATGCCAGGAAAAGCAAAGCGCCATCCAACTCGGCCACGTCACCTACCCGTTTCAAGGGGATGCGATCGCGCAAATACGACACCCATGCTTCATTCTGAAAAAGCGCCGCCGTTTGATCCGTGTGGAACCAGCCAGGCGCAAGGCAGTTCACGGTGATGCCGTGTGGCCCCCAGTCGTCGGCCAGGCTCATGGTCAACTGGCGAATGCCACCGCGACTGGCGCAATAGGGACCGATGCCCGCATACCCGAACACGCTGGTGAGCGACCCAATATTGATGATGCGCCCATAGCCACGTTCGACCATCCCGCGCGCCACTGCTTGCGCGACAAAGAACGGGCCGCGCAGGTTGGTATCGAGGATACGGTTCCAGTCGTCCCAAGTCACGTCCAGGGCGCGCTTGCGGATGTTGCACCCGGCATTATTGACGAGAATGTCGATGTGATCAAACGACTTTTCGGCCTGCTGCGCCATCGCCGCAATGCTGGCCTGAAGTGTGACATCGAGTTCGAGTGGCACGACCCGCCTGCCCAATCCCAGGGCAGCGATCTCGTCACATATGCCCTGCAACGATTCCAGCTTACGCGCCGTCACAATCACATCGGCCCCGGCGCGCGCGAGTGTCGCCGCGAATCGCCGTCCGAGCCCGCGACTCGCCCCGGTCACTATCGCCGTCTTTCCGCTCAAATCGAACAAAGTTGTGCTCATGAGTTTCTCCATTGCTTGCCGTTATCCGCTGATACGCGTCAAGGATAGTACAAGTGTCGCATCTGTGCACAGAGACAACTCTTGGTGTCACTGCCTGTTCGTCAGCCACGTTTCAAAAAATCGGGTGGCGATTGCACAGGTGCGCTATCATGGACTATACCGCACTGCGCGGTCATTACCATGAATAACGACCTTCGTGAGCGGCTCAGGCAACTGGGCGTACACAAGGGCGCAAGCCAACTGAAGCCTGCGCCACAGACTCGTCCGCGCCCCGGTTTCGAGCATGAATCGTCCAAGCCCGTCGAGTATGTGCGCGCGCCGCGCCTTGCGCAGGCCGCTGAGCCATTGTGGAATATCGAACACGACACCGAGGATGGTCCCGCCTATGTGCGTCGCACGCCTTATCCGCTCGATCATCGCCACGGCGGCTGGGCATTGCACGATGCGCTGGCGCGACCACCGCACACCCTGGCGCGCTTGAACAATGACGCCGCCATCGATCTGCGCCAGGCGCTTTTCCTCGATACCGAGACAACAGGATTGGCTGGCGGCAGCGGCACGCTGGTCTTCCTCGTTGGTGTGGGCTATTTCGAAACGGCCACCGGTCACTTCGTGGTCGATCAGTTCTTCCTGCATGAACCCGGGCAGGAAGCCGCCATGCTCAAAGCGTTGAATGAGCGCGTCGCGCAGCACCAGACGCTCATCACTTTCAACGGGCGCGGATTCGATGTCCCTTTGCTCGAAACGCGCTTTCTGATGTCGCGTATCCCTTCAGGGCTGAGCGATCTGGCGCATCTGGACCTGCTGCTTCCGGCGCGGCGCGCATGGCGCACTCAACTCAGCTCTTGCAGTCTGGGTTCGCTTGAATATCACATGCTCGATGTGCGGCGCGACCAGCAGGATATCCCCGGCTTTATCATCCCGCAGCTTTATCGCGACTATCTGGCTGATCGCAATCCTGCTGACATGCAGCGGGTGATGTATCACAACCTGCACGATGTGTTATCCATGGTCGCGCTGGTGACACGGTTGAGTAGTTCAGTTGATGCTCCGGCGAACCTGGGCGAGTATCTGGCGGCAGGGCAGTATTACGAGGAGCACGGCCAGTTGGTTGAGGCGGAGGCCGCGTATTCTGCTGCATTGGCGACAGAAAGCCAAGTGACAACTGGCGCGATCCCCAGTATCCCGTATCAACGGGTGCTGCTACGCATGGCTGAATGCCTGAAGCGCCAGAACCGCCGCGCTGATGCAGCACCTCACTGGCGTAAACTGGCTGAAGCCGGCGATGTCGATGCATGGATCGAATTGGCCAAGCATTACGAGTGGCACGATGTAGACCTGCCACAGGCGCTGGCTTGCGCGCAGGCAGCGGCCAGCGCCGCCCGTGATCGTTTGACGCGCGATGAGATCAACCATCGCATCAATCGTCTGCAGCGCAAGATGGCATAAGATTGGCCTTTGACATTTCCACTGGCTTGTCGTATACAGAAATTGGGAAGGCACGATGAACAATTTATTCGCTCGATGGCTATGCAGGTTTTGGACACTAGGTGTTCTGATGGCGCTTGCCCTGACAGGGTGTCAGGTACAGACGCCGCCACCAAGCCCACAGCCACCCGCAACGATGGCGATACAACCAGCACATCCGCCCTTTGCCGTCATCGTGCCAGAGCGCCTGCGCAACAGTGACCAGTTCACAGTCATCGGCGCAGACTGGCCGCCCGACAGCATGATCACGCTTGAACTGCGCCAGCTTTCTTCCGCTGACTTGCTGACAATCAATCTCGGGCGCGTGCGCGCCGATGCGCTAGGGCGTTTCAGGTTCAAAGGCATCGTCCCGCCCATTGCCACGCCAGGTGACTGGTCGCTCGTGGCGCATGGCAGTGATACGGCTCAAATCATCAGCACGCCATTCACCGTCGCGGGCAACAGTGCGACGATGCGCCCTGTGACGACCGGGACGGCAACCCTGTTGCCGGGCATGACGAAGACACCTCCAGGTACAACGGTAACGTCAACACCAACGGTAATCGCAACCAAACCTGTTATAGCAACACGCGCGGCCACGGCGACAAAGACACCGGTAGTGGTAACTGCCACGCCCATCGTGATTTCCGCATGGCGCGGCACCTATTTCAATAACATCACGTTAAGCGGTGCGCCGGTCCTCGTTCGTAATGACAATGCCATCGGCTTCGATTGGGGATACGGCTCGCCGGATCCCGCCGTGCACCCAGACAATTTCTCGGTGCGATGGACGCGCCAGATGACGTTGGACCAAGGCGCTTATCGCATCACCTTGCGCATGGATGATGCTGCGCGCGTATGGGTAGATGGCAAAGTGGTGCTGAATGCATGGCGCGTCGGCGGTTTGCGTCGTGCCGCAACAACCATCACGCTGAAAAAAGGCCGCCACGATGTGCGCGTCGATTACCTCGAGCGCACCGGCGTCGCCGCAATACAATTCACGATGGAACGTGTAGGCGTTCCCGGGGCAACACCATCGCCCACTGCAACCGCCACTGTCAGTGTTACGCCGACGCCTTCACAGACAGTGACACCTACGTTAACCGCTGTGCCGTTGCCCACCGAAAGCACACCGACGCCACAACCCTGAAAGCAAAACAGTTGAAACGCAAAGAACCCGAAGCAGGTTGATGAAATGGCCATCGCCATCCCATAGGGTTGGTTCGTGTAGTTCTGGTTCATCACTACAATACATCACAGGCGTTGTTGTATAGCCTGACAGGGGCTATGCGCGCCTCTAACTTTAAGGAGATTCATGAGCATCAAGAAAGTAAAAGTAGGTGTGGTTGGTTGCGGCAATATCAGCGGCATCTACTTCAAAAACGGCAAATGGCTGGATAGCATCGACATCGTCGCCTGCGCCGATCTGGTCCCCGACCGCGCCCGCGCCAAGGCTGCCGAGTACGACATTCCACGCGCATGTACGGTGCAGGAATTGCTGGCTGATCCGGAAACCGATATCGTGATCAACCTCACTATCCCGATTGCGCACGCCGAAGTGGCATTGGCCGCGATTGAAGCGGGCAAGTGCGTGTATAACGAAAAGCCACTCGCCATCACGCGCGCAGATGGGCAGAGAATGCTGGCACTGGCGAAAGCCAAGGGCGTTCTGGTCGGCGGCGCGCCGGATACCTTCCTCGGCGGCGGGCTGCAGACCTGTCGCAAGCTGATCGCCGATGGCGCGATTGGCGAGCCAATAGGCGTGTCGGCGTTTATGCTGTGCCACGGCCATGAGAGCTGGCACCCAGATCCAGAGTTCTACTACAAGGTAGGCGGCGGCCCGATGTTCGATATGGGGCCATACTACATCACGGCGCTCGTATCACTGATCGGCCCGATTCGCCGCATTACGGGTTCTGCACGTGTGACGTTCCCGGAGCGCACCATCACCAGCCAGCCCAAAAACGGCACCAAGATCAAGGTGGATGTACCAACGCATGTCGCCGGCATTATGGATTTTGCCAATGGCGCCATCGGCACACTGGTAACCAGCTTCGATGTGTGGTCGCACCGCATGCCCAACATTGAGATTTACGGTTCAGAAGGATCGCTCGGTGTTCCGGACCCGAATGGCTTTGGCGGGCCAGTGTTGCTGCGCCGCCCCGGCGAGAAAGAGTGGACCGAGATGCCGCTGTCGCATGGCTATGCCGAGAACAGCCGCGGCCTTGGCGTCGCCGATATGGCGTATGCCTTGCGCACCGGGCGCCCGGCGCGCGCCAGTGGTGAATTGGCCTACCACGTACTCGATGTCATGCACGCCTTCCACGATGCATCGCTGTCCGGCAGTCATATCGAACTGACGAGTGGCTATCGCCCCGCGCCACTGCCAGTCGGCCTGGAGCACGGCAAGCTGGACGAGTAGACTGAAACCTCTCACAAAGCCCGCAAAGCCACAGAGAAGAAAACTCGGTTGGCTTTGTGCGCTTTGTGAGAGTCGCCTAAAAGAACCTTTTGCCCTCTCGTTTAGCGGAACCTGCTATTACAATGGCACCCATGGCGACCATTCGACCGTTTCACGGCATCCGCTACAACACGAATAGAATTACCGACCTGTCACAGGTCATTGCGCAACCGTATGACCGCATCAATAAGGCGCAGCAAGCGGCTTATTACCAGCAGCATGCGAACAATTTCGTCCGCATCGACTTCGGTGTGACCGAACCAGACGCGCCCGGGAATAACGTTTATACGCGCGCACGCGACTATGCGACCGAATGGCTGGCTGACGGCGTCTTTCAACGCGACAGCCAGCCTGCCATGTATGTGTTGGAACAAACTTTTGTGACGCCCGATGGGCAGACGCACACGCGCCGCGCCATCACGGCTGCCTTGCAGGTGACGCCGTTTGAAGAAGGCATCATCCTGCCCCACGAGCGCACTTTCAGCGGGCCAAAGACCGATCGACTGAACCTGACGCGCGCAACGAAAGCCGCATGGGGGCACATCTTCATCCTGTATCCGGATGCTGAAAATCGCATCAATGCACTCCTGCAACCTGCGCTCGAAACAACGGCCTCTCTGCAGGCGCGCGAACGGGTTATCGAGCCGGCAGTGGCACAACGCTTCTGGGTCTTGACAGACCCGGGCCTGCTCGCGACCATCGCGCGCGAGATGGCGCCAAAGCGCAGCCTGGTCATCGCTGACGGGCATCATCGTTATGAGACGGCGTTGAACTATCGCAATGAAATGCGCGCCGAGTATCCTGATGCGCCGGCAGATGCGGCGTTCAACTTTGCGCTAGCGACGTTTGTCAGCATGAGCGATCCCGGGCTGGTCGTGCTGCCCACGCATCGGCTGGTGCGCGATGCAGCCAATCATAGCGGCGCCGCAGTGTTGACAGCGCTCGCGCCGTACTTTGAAATCACTTCGGTAGTGGACCGCGCTGAACTCGCTGCCACGTTACATGCGGCGTCGCCCGATCATCCGCGCTTCGGTTTTTACGCAGAACATGCCTGCGCCGTCCTCACCCTCAAATCATTCGACATCATGACGGAGCTTGCGCCTGAGCATACGCCCGATTGGCGCGCACTCGATGTGGCCGTGTTGCACAAGCTCGTACTCGAACATATTCTGGGACTAGCAGTGGGCAGTGGGCATGATGCCGATAGCGTTACGTATTTGCGCGACGTCAACGCCGCTTACGCAGCAGTCGACAACGGCGAGGCCAATTATCTGTTTGTGCTCAATCCCACACGCATGCCGCAGGTCAACGCATGCACTTTGGCCGGCGAGAAGATGCCGCAGAAATCGACCGACTTCTATCCAAAGATGGTTGGCGGTCTCGTGTCGCTGGCGCTTACGGGAAGAATGAGCGATTGATAGCGCTCCCCACTCCAGCTGAAGTATTGTCATAACGATGGGCACACTGAGTGTGTGGAATGGCGCAATCCCATCGCACACTCACCGATCGCTAAGGCGTTAGCACGTCCCTGGCAAAAATGTTAGCGGTGGGTGCGGATATAATGCGGCCAGTGGAACCACAACAGGCCAAGAAAACGCTGCGCAAGCAGATGCGCGCGCAGCGCGACGCAACGACTCAAGAACAACGCACCGCATGGAGTGACGCCATCTGCGCCAACCTCGTTCGGCTACCAACGTATCAGTCAGCCACGGTCGTACATTGCTTCCTATCGATCCAGACCGAGATCGACACGCGCCCGATCATCGAACATGCGCTGGCGCACGGCAAGCGCGTCGTGACCCCGATCTTCGTCAAAAACAGCGCCGAAACGCCGTGCTGTGAAATCGATACGCTGGACGACGATGCCTACGACATCGGCGGATTCGGCCTGCATATCCCGCGCGTCATGCGCCCGGTCGATATCGCGCTCATCGACTTTGTCGTTGTCCCGTTGCTGGCAACGGCACGCATCGGGGGCGAGCCGGGCTGGCGACGCCTCGGCTACGGCGCAGGCTTCTACGATCACTTCCTCGCGCGCACCGCAGCGCCCAAGATCGGCATAGCGTTCTCTTTCCAGTATGTCGCCGACCTCCCGCACGAGCCGCACGACATCCTGCTGGATCAGATCGTGGATGAAGGAATGAATTATGTTGATAGACGAGCTACTTAAGGAGTGTCTTGCGCTTTCAGAGGATGTATTTGTTCAAGTTGATGAACTGGACTTGCATTTATCAGATATAAGAAGCACGCTTTCAACACATGGCATTTATACAACCATCATAGATAGAGCACCTATCTGGAATTATGAATCACTGATGCATGCGTTTTACCAAAACTGCGAATTCCCGGGATGGTTCGGCTTTAATTGGAATGCGTTGAAAGATTCACTCTGTGACTTTGAATGGGCTCCTGCAACTGGTTACGTTCTCATTTACCAGAATCCATCTTTGCTAAAGAGGGCAGATATGGAAGACTGGGAAAAACTGGCATCAGTACTAAAAAGCGCTAATGGCATTTGGAAAACACATGGAACACCTTTTAAAGTGATAGTTCCATCTGTCTAAGTGGTTCATCCGATAAGTTTCGTTCATGCGGTAGTTCGGCTTGGCGTGCTGCCTCGGAACTGGCGCAGTGCAACTGCGCCAGGAACATCACAAGATTTGCCGGATGAACCACTTTTAGTGGTTCGTCGTATGTTCTTTCGGTTTTGTTCCGGCGACAGTTGTACTGTCGCCGTATCCGCCGCACGCCAAGCCGAACTGCGACGAGAACATCTAAAGAACAATTAGCAAAATGCCCTAATCGCCAACACCCGCCGCGCGCGGCTCCACAAAGTAGAGCGGGTTGCGCCGATACGCATCCAGCGCCGCCTGCCACATGACCTTGGCGTCGAGAACATGCACCAGCGCGGCCATCACCAGACCGCTGTGGTGCGACGTGTCATCAAGAAG
>CAIQQO010000371.1 GCA_903873965.1 uncultured bacterium | reverse complement strand
GTCTTGCCGGTGCCGGGTGGGCCGTACAGGAGAACGCCCTTGGGCGGTTCGATGCCCAGCCGTTCGAACAATTCGGGGTAGCGCAACGGCAGCTCGATCATTTCGCGGATGCGCTTGATTTCGCGCCGCAGCCCGCCGATGTCCTCATAGGTGATGGCGCTATGCCCTTTGTGCTTATTATCGGTCGCCTTGCCCTCGCCCGTGACGCGGATGGTTGTGCTCGCATTAACGAGAACAGGACCGGGTGGCGTGGTTTCCACCACGCGCAGGTTCTGGGAGCGCGCGCCGATCATCGTGATACGCACCTGGTCGTCCACTGTGATCGGGATGCCATCCAGCAGCCGCACCAGGTAGCGCGCCTGCGCCGCCATGCCGGCAGCCTTTTGCCCGTCTGCGGGCGTCAGCACGACAGTGCGCGCCACTTGCGCAGGCACGACGCGTACAGTGACCTGTTCGCCCAGTCCGGCGCCGGCGTTGGCGCGCACGATGCCGTCCATCTGGATCAAGCCCTGTCCGCGTTGCGCCGCATAAGCCGGCATGGCGCGCGCTACGGTAGCGCGCTTGCCGTTGATTTCCACCACGTCGCCGATGCCGGCCTTCAATTTTTCCAGGTCGTGCGGATCGAGTCGCACGAGCGCGCGCCCAACGTCTTTTTGCAGCGCCTCTGCTACCCGGAACATCAGTGGTGCTTCTTGTGTTTCATTTGCCATCGCTGTTACCTATTAAGGTGAAAGGCTGATCAGCCTTCTTCTTCCTCATCAAACAAACTACCGCTGTCAATCTGCGACTGTTTGATTTCGCGCACGCGCTTCATCAAGGCCAGCAGCACCTCTTCGCCTTCGTTGTACTGCGCCTCGGTGATCTCACCCATATCGAGTTTCATCTCAAGGTCCATCAATTGGCCGCGCAAGGCGTCCTCAGAGTAGTACTGTTTGTCTGCCTGTTCGGCGATCTGCTCTGCCAGCCAGGTGACGAAGTTGATGGGACCGGTGACGGGAAAGGCGAGAATATCGAGTAATCCCATGGTTAACCTTCTGATCCTGACCTGGAGTTGGTATACAGGACAATGTTGACGAAGTTATATGGAGGCACCGGGCCAACGTATTTGAACATGACTCGCTTGCCAATGGCGGCATCCAATTCCTGCAAGGCCTTGTCGAGTTTGGGTTCATCGACCTTATTGACCAGGAACGCGGCGTTCATGATCATGCGGTCGGTGATCGTCTTGTTCAACACCGTCTTATGAACGAATGGGCGCAGTCTTTCTAGGATGGCTTCCTGATCCACGTCGCGCTGCCGATCCATGGCCGAGGCGATCATTTCGCCCAGCCGGATGCGCTCGTAATAGGTCTGCTCGGCTGTGCGCCCGACCAGTTTGTCGCGCAATTGCCGGATGGCGGGCGTCTGTTCGATGATCTCTCGGAAAATGGCCTCTTCGTACCAGAATGCCTTCAAGCCCATCTCTACGCGCCCGTCCATTTCGATCAGCAGCCCGACGAGTTCGTCATAGCGCTTGACCAGCACCGAATCCATCACTGCCTGCAGCGATGGCGCGACAGTGCCAAACCGCACAGGCAGGACACAGTAGTCGCGCATGGCTTCTTCGAGCACGGTCATATGCGCCATCATGTTGCGCCGCGAGTTGTCGTATTCTTTGGCGCCGGAGTCGCTTAATACGACGGCAAGGCCGCGGTGTGTGATCGTGTGCACCACATCGCCTCGTTCACCTATCCCTTTCGTCCCGAATTCACGCGGGTTGGGGTCTCGGATAATGCCATAGACATATTGCAACGGCTGGCCGTCTGAGGGTTTATTTTTGTCTGTCATCTTGTATCGTTACCATCTTCGCGACTGTATTCGTCGCTTTTCTCTTCGTCGGCCTGGGTAGCAGTGGATGCAACCTCGGTTGGTTCTTCCACCTGCTCGCGCAATGTAAACTCTAGTGCATAACCGACTGTTGCGAAACTGTTCACGAGTATCTGCATCACGCCCGAGCACCATTTGATTAATTCTGCTGGTGTGTAGGTTGACGGCAAGTGCACATAGGCGTCGCGTAGTGCAGTATAGGTATGTTCTATCGCAGTGCCGAGAGCTGCAAACAGCGTAGCGCGCAGAATCGATTCCAACTGTGCCGCCTGCGTCGTCATGCCGCAGCGATAAAAGGGCGCCACTTCAATTGCCAGGGGCAGGCACAATTCATAATCACCCGCCAGCAGCAGGGCAGCAGCATCATGCGCGGGATGATGCCCGCTGGCAACGGCATTATTGATCCGTTGCACCAGCGCGGTGCGCCCGGGCAGCCCGGAAGCGGCTTCGCTGATCAGGCGCTGGTTCAAATGTGCCAGCGCTGGTTGAAAGCCGCCATGCAGCGCCTTTTCGTTTGCGAATACCTCGCGCGGCGCCAACAGGCTTAGCTTCTGGCATAACGCCGTCAGGACGGCATTGAAGGCGGACGCCGAAGGTACCACGCCTAGCTGAAGCATGCGCGAAGCGCGCACCGTATCGTTCTCTGCTATGGGATGGGCATGTTCGTGCGCCAGCAACCCTTCCATCGCCGGCAGGTCATTCCAATAGCCCGCTTTCACGGATGCCTGCTGGTTGACGTACACCGAACACTCGTCCAGCGCCTTCAGGTCATACAGCACGGTCGCGGGCTGGTCTTGAATAGCCGCAATCCGTTCGCGCGTCATTCCTGGCCGATCCTGCACCTGGCGCATCAAGGGTTGTAAATCTTGCAGCACAAATAACATGACGCGGTGATGCGGCCACATACCGGCGCGCGCATAACCGCGGATCACGTTTTCCTCGTGCAGCATCAACTGGATCACACCATCATCGACATCCGCGATGGTGCGCAATTCAACGTTGTTGATGCGATGCAGGCTGAAATGCTTGACTGTGCGAGGTGCAGTTCCAGAAGGCATGACGTCAGGCCTTTTTCTTCAGGCGCAATTCCAGAATGCCGTTCTTGTACGAGCGGTTCATGCTGGCTGGGTCTACCGGGCTGGAGAGCAGCACTTCCTTGGCGAATTTATATTTGCCCGTCGTCTGCACAGACACGATATCGTCCTGCACGTCAACGGTGATTTCGGCCTCGGACACGCCCGGCAACTCGGCGACGACCACGATCTCGGCTGCCTCGTCGAAGGTATCGACCATTGGCTCGCGAACGTCGTCGACAACCGGCCCTTCCTTGGTCGGGCGGATGTTGCCAAATGACTCTACTTTGGGGGTGCCACTCAAGCCGGTGCGCACAGAGAAACCGTACACAGCCTTGCCTTTATCGCCCAGTCCGTCGATATTGAACTCGCCGGTCTTGTTGATGCCTTCGCCTTTGGCGCCGGCCTCTTCAGCCTTCTCGGCCAGGTTCGATATCACATCGAGAAAATCGCCCAGTCCCTTAAATAGGCCGCCCATGCCCAGATCGAAGTTGACGTCGTCACTCTTCAGTGTCCGTTTCGCACGAATCGGTCCTCTTTTTGTTTCTGCCATTTGATTTACCTCTATATGTTCAGCCTGTTGATCAGGCTGTCTCTTGTACTTTCGCCTCGATCCTATCGAGTCGTTCTTTCAGTAGCTTGTTTTCGTCTTCCAGCTGGCGCGCCCGTGTTGTCAGGTAGGGATCGCTCTCCCACCAGTTGATGCCCATCTCCATCGCTTTATCCACCGATGCGATGAGCAGGCGCACCTTGATGTTGAGCAATTCCACGTCGACCAGCGAAATCGTGATGTCGCCGGCAATGACGATACCCTTATCGAGTACGCGCTCAAGAATATCTGCCAGGTTGGTGGCCTGGATGTTATGCTGCATGCGCTGTTCTGGCATGTTTTTCACTCCTTATATGCGCTGCTGTTCCTTCAGGGCAGACGCAAGGCCATGCCCCTATGTTCTGCGCGCGTCTCGTCTGACGCCCACCTACTAAACTCATATCTCGACTTCCGTCGAACCGCGATAGTAGCGGCGCGTCCGGCGGTAGCTGAGCAGGGTGCCATGTGGATCAAGCAGCACGTCGTATGTGGCCAGTACGTCGCTCGATGACGGAATGCGCCGGAGTTCGACCAGGTCCAGAACGACGTGCCAACCCTTCTCATCCTTAAACAAACCTGACACTGTGCTGGAAGACAGCCCGGTCAGCATGGTAATCTGTTCCTTGGCCATGTTCACGATCTGCAAGCCGGTAAGTGCTGGCGCGGCCGCTGGCTTGGCATCCCCTTGGGACTGTTCCAGCGCGGCTGGTGGTGCTTCGCGCGCTGCCGGCGATAGACCGAGGCCTGCGCCAAGCCGCGTTACGATGTCCGCAGCCGACGACAACTGTTCCATTTTGTCTTTGTCATCTCTTTCGATGCTCATGTTATGTCCACTCCTGTTCTGACACTCGCGTCAGTGCGCTTAATACTCAAGCTTAATTGCTGTCCACGTCTGAGCCGAGGCGCTGTTATCCGCCTGGTTTTCATTGTCCGCTTTTTGCTCGACGTCGACGGGCTCTGGCGGTTTGTTCGCTATAACGGGTTCCAGCATTGCCAACCGCGTCAGAACGCGCTGCAGATGCTTTTCTGTGCGCTTCTGATTCTCGACCCAAAGCGCCATTTCACGCTCCAGGCGGGCTTTTTCACGCTCCAGCCGCGCCAATTCCGTGATGGCTTCGTCGCGCGAGCCGGGCTTGGTTCGTTTGGCCAGCCCATAGGCGGTTGGGATATCACGCATTCCTCGTGGTCTCATGTTGAATACCTCTTCTATACTTACTGAGTGAGATTACGCTGCTACCGATTGTTCCACTTCTGGGTCGGAGCAGTGATGTTCAATCAGGCTGATGAGCATGTTGCGTTCCTTAATGCGGCGTTCCTTGTGCTTGATGGTCAAAGGTGTCTTTGACTCCAGCACGTCGAGGCAAATTCGCACGAATCGAGGATCATCGCTAGATGCACGCATCTGAAGCGTGCTAATCATACGCCCGATCATAATGCACGCGCGCAATGTGGGCGCTTGCACGTATTCGCCCGACTCGCGGAAGTCGCGCACAAGGTCGACAATGCGGGTGGCGTCTGTCACAGAAATGTTGGAGCGCTTGGCCGTTACCATCACTTCCGTTTCGCGCTCAAAATAGTCGACATCGATGGTCACCAACCGGTCAGAGAGCGCGTCCTGCGCCTCATGCACACCGGCATATTCCTGCGGGTTGCTGGTGAATATCGCGCGGAATGAAGGATGCACCTTGATATAAGCCTGGTTGCGCTGGGGGGTGGGGAGGATGAGCAGCCCCTCTTCCAGAATGCTCAACAAGACGTTGTTGGCTTCGGGGCGAGAGCGGGTGAACTCGTCATAAACCAACGTAAAACCTTCTTTGCAGGCTGTGGTTAAGCGGTTGTCCACCCAGCGTTGTGAGGCATCCTCTTCGTACTTGACAACGTTATGCACAAAGCTGTCCACTACTTTCTTGTAGTGATAGCCGTTCTGATTGCCGATCAAGTCACCCGTGGTGAACTCTTCATCGCCGGAAATGAGCATCACGGGGCGTCCCAGTTGCGCGGCAACATGCAACGCCAGGGTGGTCTTGCCGGTGCCGGCCGGGCCACGGAAGTGGATCGGGAAACCGGCGTGCAGATAGCCCAGTGCGCGACCACTGAGTTCGTGCACTGCCGGCGTTTCGACGAAATCGGCATGTGGCTGCAGTAAGAGTAGTTTGGATGGTTCTGCGCCGTTCTTTTGAGTTGCCTTTGCCATTGTTTATTTTCCTTCGTGACGCTAAAGATTGAATCGCAATCTGCGTCATCCATTGTCACTAACTAACTTGGTTTACTTGCCTGTTATGCCGTCGGCATAGAGCAGGAAATTAGATACACTGTCTGTGAGACTGCCCAGGGACATGTTCAGGTTGATTTCAGCCGTGAATGCGCGGTACCAGTTCTCGCGCGCGGCGGTGTAGGTGGCTGGGTCTAGATGCCATTTCCGGAACTGTTCAAACAGCCGGCGCGCCGCAGGTCGCAAGGATATCCATGTTTGGTCTTCGAATGGGCTGCCGGGCATGTACGCTGCCTGCGCCGAACGACGTGGGTCTTGTTCCGGTTGCATCACCTGATGGGCCATGCCGCGCTCAAAGTCGGCGCCCAGCCCGGATGTACTGCCCGTGGCCAGATAGGTCAAGGCATCAGCGAAACCCAACCCTAATGCGCCGACCAGATCTAGTCGATGCGCTGAAGCGATCGATAACGCGGCGATGAGCGACGTCAGGTTTTCGGTGGCGCCTTCGCGGTGGCTGAGCACGCGCAGTGCATCAGCGTATACCAACGGTGGGCGCTCCTGCCAATGCTCAGGCTGGAAGAGCATCAAGGTGAAGTCAGAGGGCGAAAAGTCGCCGATATCGCCGATCTCTCCCAGTCCCAACCGCACTTTTCCCCACAAATCCCGGATCAGGCGATGCGCCGCAGTCAGATCCGGCTGCAGTATGATCTCGGGCTGTCCCCCGTCACGCAATTGCATGCGACAGTCGAGTCCCTCCAACACCTGTAGTTGTGTTGGCAGCGTGATCTCGATACTACCGCTGGTGCGTCCTGCTGATCGGATGGTTCGTATACCCAGATGCACTGTGTTTCTCCCGGCTATTGCCTCTAGTAATTCATCTAGCAGATTCATTTCCCCTAAAAAAGCTGCTCGCTGTTTGCAACGAGCAGCTTCCGGGTTTCCAGTCTTATTCTTCCGATTTCGGCGTCTGTGATCCGCTTTCGCTTTGCGCGATAAGATCAATCGCCTGAATGATCCATTCCTCACACTTCATGCGTTTTCCAATCTCGCCCAGTCCTGCTCGGATATCTTCTGGTTGAGATTCGGCCAGTTGCTTTAACGTGAAGATGTTAATGGCGTTTAATCGGGCTTGCGTCGCATTGCCGATGCCGCGAATGACGGTCAGGTCATCCACTTTCTTAACGTCTTCAGTAACGCTGTTATCAGCGACTGGTTCGGGCACTACTGCTACTGGCTCGGGTGTCACCACTACAGGTTCCGGTTCAGGCTCGGGTACGATAACCACGGGCGCTGGCTCCGGGACGACAACCGCCACTACAGGTTCAGGCTCGGGCACGACAACTACGGGCTCCGGTTCGGGCACGACAATGGCCACTACGGGTTCCAGTGTTGGTTCTGCTGCAGCCTCTTCTACAATGGTAGCAGGTTCTGGCACAAATGCAACCACTACCACGGGCGGTTCTGGCACAGCAACAGGCGCAACAGGCGTTTCAACCGGTTGCTGTGTGTTCTTGGCCTGTCTGAAGTGCAGCCACTCATCACGGGCGGCCGACTGGTCGGCGCGCAAGGCTGCTTCCGCGGCCTGCAAGCCGTGGCGCATCACGGTGATGTCGGCGGTCAGTTGGGCTTTGGCGTTGCTGAGTGCCTCGCGCTGTGCAGCAGACATGGTTGCGCGGCTGCCAGCGACTTGCTGCATAAAAGCTTCGGTGTTGGCGCGCATCTGGCCGATATTGCCCTGCAGCGTCTCCATGAAGTCGTGCAACTCGCGCTGTTTGGCTTCAGATGACTGGCTGCGCGCTGTGTTAGTGCTGGAGATGAAAGCGGCATTGGAGGAGCGCAGGTTGTTCATGAAGTCATTCAGGCTGTTCTGTTGGGCTTCGGAGGCCTGGCTGCGCGCTGCGCTGGTAGAGGCAATGAAGGCTACGGTATCAAGGCGCATCTGATTGATTTCGCTCTGCAGTGACGCCATGAATGTCCGCAATTCGCGCTGCTTGTCGCTTGAAGACTGCTGCCGCGCTGCGCCGGTATTGGCCATGACGGTTGCATTGGTTGTGCGCAGGTTATCCATGAAGCTATTCAACATACTGCGCTGCGTGTTCCCCATGTTCGTGCGACTGCCACGGACGGCGCTGAGCATATTGGCAGTATTGTGTCGCAATTCATGCATCTGTTCGGCATGGCGTTCACGCTGGGCGTCGGCCATGGCCTGATGCGCCGCATAACCGTCGCGTATGCGTTGCTGTGCGTCCTGGCGCATTTGCGTCACGTTACTGCGCAGGGTATCCATCTGCTTGTGCAAGTGGGACTGCTGCTGTGCTGCCATTTCGCTGCGGGCGGACTGGTTGCTGCGGATCTGGTTGAGCGTGTTGGTTTGAGCGTCGCGAATGGCCAACATGCGGTTTTCAAACGCACTCATGAGTTCGGCCGTTAAGCGCTTCATCTCAGTCTCAAATTCCACGGGTCACCTCCTTTAAAGTATCGTTGTTGTATCAGCGAGCTTTCCGGTCGGCCCTTCAGGGCGACAACCAATCGACACGGAAAGACGGAGGGGCAAGCCAGGTTTTCCCTGATATGCCCCTCCGCATCGCAAGCTCGACGAGCTCAAGCCTGGATGCTTAGGCTGCGGCGCCGGCGGTCAAACCAACGGCCTCAGCATATTTGAGGTAAGTGTCTACACCGGCGACTACCACACGGGCTTCAATCGCCAAGAGTTCAATACCTACCAGGGACACACGGACGTACGCATCGATGACGATGCCTTTGTCCAGGATGCGGTCAACTACTTCTGCCAGACTGCTGGATGCGATAGATTTTTCGACTGCCATTTTAATGTCTCCTTATGAGAATAATAACGATTCTGTATGCTCGTCGTGTCTATATCATAAGTACAAGGGCGGTGTGTGGCTATAGGGTCGATTACGATTGGGCGTAGGGAGAACTACCTATATGTTGCATGGGTAGTTACCGACGGTGGCCGAATCAAAAGGGCGGCCACTGCGAGAAGAACGTGGTTACATCAATCTTGCGAGTTATACAGCCCGGCGCGAATGGCAATCTGCATCAGTGATGCGAGATCGGGGGCATTGAGTTTCTGCATCAAGCTGGCGCGATGCTTCTCCACCGTGCGGGGGCTGATCTCCATTTCTTGAGCCATGCTCTTGTTGGTGTGCCCCTGGGCGATCATGCGGAAGACCATGCGTTCGCGCTCGGTCAACAAGGCCAGAGCATTCTGCGGGTTGTCTTCGGGAGCGGTTTTATGTCCCACGAACTGTTTCACAATCAGGTCTTCGATGCTGGGGCTGAGATAGGTTTCGCCACGATAGGCGGCGCGGATGGC
>CAIQQO010000370.1 GCA_903873965.1 uncultured bacterium | reverse complement strand
CTGCGCGACGAGGATGCGGTGTTCAGCACACATCGCGGGCACGGTCACGCGCTGGCCAAAGGAGTTTCACCAGCCGCATTGATGGCTGAGTTGTTCGGGCGCGCCACCGGTGTTTCGCGCGGGCGCGGCGGCAGCATGCACTTGTTCTCCCCCGAAGTAGGAATGATGGGCACCAGCGGCATCGTCGGTCCGTGCATCCTGCAGGCAGCAGGCGCAGGGTACAGTTTCAAGTTGCTCAACACCGACCGCGTCGGCGTCGCCTTCTTCGGCGACGGCGCATCGAACAACGGCGCGTTCCACGAGGGCTTGAACATGGCCTCGGTGTGGAAGCTGCCCGTGTTGTTCGTATGCGAAAACAACCTGTACGCCACTGAGATTTCCATCGCCAATGCCGCCGGCAACCCGAACGTGGCCGAGCGCGCCGTGGCGTATGGCATGCCCGGCGTGCAGGTGGATGGCAACGATGTGCTGAAGGTGTACGAAGTCGCGCGCGAGGCAACCCTGCGTGCGCGCTCCGGCGGTGGGCCAACGCTCATCGAATGCCGCACCTATCGCACGCGCGCGCACTCCGAGGGCATGCGTGACGCGGGCTACCGCAGCGCCGAAGAGGTCGACTCATGGAAGGCGCGCGACCCACTCAAGCTGCTGGCGGCCCGGATGGCGGCGGAGGATGTCGCAGCGATTGAGGCTGAGGTAAAAGCGCAGGTCGACGCGGCCTACGACTTCGCCCGCAACAGCCCCTACCCCGACCCGTCCACAGCGATGACGCATGTGTTCGCAGAGTAGCAATTGATTCAAAGACATTCTGTGTCTGTCCGGAGGTTCGATGCGTGAACTGACTTATACTGCGGCGGCGCGCGAGGCGCTGGCCGAACAAATGGCGATTGACCCGACGATTTTCGTGGTGGGCGAAGGCATTGGCCCGCGCGGCGGAAATTTCATGACGACGCTTGGCCTGCACGAAAAATATGGCTCCATGCGCCTGCGCGATACCCCGATTGCCGAGCGCGGCTTCATCGGTCTATGCACTGGCGCAGCGATGACTGGCTCGCGCCCTGTCGTCGATTTCATGTTCCTCGACTTCATCCTTGATGCGATGGGCGAGTTGATCAATCAAGTCGCGAAAATCCAATACATGAGCGATGGGCGTTTGAAGATGCCCATCGTCCTGCGAGGCTCGATCGGTGTAGGCGGATCGGCAGCCACGCACCACTCCGGGAACTACTACTCAATCTTTGCCCACATCCCCGGTTTCAAGGTCGTGATACCTTCTACTCCCTACGACGCAAAAGGATTGTTCAAAACCGCACTGCGCGGCAATGATCCGGTCATGTTCCTTGAGCATAAGCTCTTGCTGAATATGAAAGGCCCTGTGCCGGAAGAGGATTACGAGATCCCCTTCGGGCAGGCGCGCATCGCACGGGCAGGCAGCAAAGGCTGCCGCGCTACGGTCGTCGCGCTGGCCTCGATGGTGCGCAAGACACTCGACGCGTGCGACGTGCTGCTGAAGGACGGGATCGACATTGAAGTGATCGATCCGCGCACCGTGTCTCCACTCGACACAGACACCATTCTGGAATCGCTGCACCGAACTGGGCGATTGTTGATCGTGGACGAGACGTTTGCGCCCTGCGGTATCGGCGCAGAGATTGCGGCGCAAGCCGTGGATCGCGCACTTGATGACCTTGACGCGCCCGTGAAGCGGCTGAACGGCGCCTTCGCGCCCACGCCGTATAGCCCGCCACTCGAAGCCGCGATGATTCCAAATGCGGCAACCATTGAAGCAGCCATCCGTGATCTGCTGGCAGAGTAGAGATTGGAGATAAAGCATGGCGATTGAAATACTCGTACCCCGGCTGGGCTGGACGATGGAAGAGGGCGTGTTCATCCGCTGGTTGAAGCAGGATGGTGACCCGGTGGTGCAGGGCGACCTGCTCTTTGAGCTTGAAGGCGATAAGGCCATGACCGAGGTCGAGTCGATGGACGCCGGCGTGTTGCGCATCCCGCCCGATTCACCCGAACCCGGCACGACCGTACTCGTCGGCGCGCTGCTGGCCTACATCGTCGCGCCCGGTGAAGCCGCTCCCTTTGAGCAGAAAGCTTTAGCCGCAAGCAAAAGCTTTAGCCGGGAGAGTGTGGCCAGCGTAGAATCTGTGGTGACTGCGCCAGTGACACAGCCTGCTGCCCCATCCACATCCACGCCCACGATCAGCCCGCGCGCGCGGCGCGTGGCCGATGAACTCAGCGTCGATTGGACAAAGATCAAAGGCAGCGGTCGCACAGGGCGCATCGTGGAAGCCGACGTGCGTGCGGCAGCAGAAGCGATCGCCGCTGCAAATGTGAAGCAGCCTATTCCCGAACCAGTCGTTCAGATTGCACCACAGCCAGCGCTTGTTTCCACACCTCAAAGCGCCGCAACACGAGCGCCATTGAGCGCCACACGCCGTGTGATCGCCGAGCGGATGAGCGCCGGCGTGCATATCGCAGCGCCGGTCACGCTCAACAGCGAAGTCGATGCGACCGAGCTGGTGCGCCTGCGCGAACAATTGAAGAACGACAAACGCTCAACAGCCATCCCGTCTTACACCGACCTGCTGGCCAAGATCGTTGCCTGCGCCATGTCGGATCATCCTGCATTAAACGCACGCTTTGAAGGCAACGAAATCGTCACCGAGCGCGCAATTCATATCGGCATCGCGGTTGATACCGAGCGCGGGCTGCTCGTGCCCGTCGTGCGCGACGCAGGCACAAAGACTTTGCTGCAGATCGCGGGCGAGAGCGCCGGGCTGATTACGCGGACGCGCGAAGGCAAAGTGGGCGCTGACGACTTGCGCGGCAGCACTTTCACCATCACCAACCTCGGCATGTACGACATTGACGCGTTCACGCCGATCATCAACCTGCCCGAGTGCGCCGTGTTGGGCATGGGGCGCATCACGCCGAAACAGGTGGTGACCTTGAAACCCGGCACGATTGATGAGGTTGAACGCGTGGCAGTGCGTCGCATGATGACGCTCAGCCTGACGTTCGATCATCGCCTCGTCGATGGCGGCCCGGCGGCGCGCTTCCTGCAACGCGTGAAGCAACTGGTCGAACAGCCCTATCTGTGGCTGGTGTCGTAAGAAAGCACCCCACTGTAATAACTTGCCCCGAAGAAGCGAAGAGCGCGAAGACATGAAAATCTTCGCGCTCTTTGTCCCTTCGCGTTTCTCTTTCTGCGTCAGTCTTGAATCGTCCGCCTTTCGGCGTCTACCTCTTCAAACCACGTCTCCAACGCGCGCAACATAGTTGATGCCCGTTCAGGATAAACCGCTGCAAGGTTCTCGCTCTCCAGTGGATCGAGCGCAATGTTGTACAACTCGGGCAGCGGCGGTGGCGGCACATCGCGCGGCGGATCGGGCTTGCGGATGATGCCGTTCTCGATGAAATGTTCAGGCTCATACATAGACACGCCCAGCCAGTGAATATCGGGTGTCGCCATCGCCTCGTTGATGATCGGTCGCACCAGCTTCCAATCGCCGTCGCGCATGGCCGCATTGCACGTCACCAGCGGCGTGTAACGGTTCCACTGCCAGAAGCGGCGTGTTTCGGTCTTGCCTTGCTCGCCGCGCAGGATGGGCAACCCATTCACGCCGTCCAACTTCAGGTGGGATGGCACGTCAACACCGGCCATCGCCAGCAATGTGGGGAACCAGTCGGTGAAATGCACCATATCGTGCAACTCGCGCCCACCCTGCAGCCCAGCCGGCCAGCGCAACAGCCCCGGCACGCGAATGCCACCCTCATACACCGTGCCCTTGGCGCCATTGAGCTGGCAGTTGAAGCGCGTGGTGCACTCGTCACCTTCGCCGCCGAACTGCGGCCCGTTATCGCTGCTGAATAGCACAATGGTGTTGTCATCCAGCCCATGCCGGTGCAACGCGTCAAGGATGCGCGCAACGGCGCTGTCCATGCGATGGATCATGCCATACAGGATGCTGACGCCCTTGTTGAACTTGCCCGATTCGAGAAACGGGCGCGCCTCTTCAGGCGGCACCTGCAACGGCGTATGCGGAGCATTGAACGTGACGTGCAAGAAGAAAGGCTCAGCCGCGTGCCGATCAATAAATGCCTCGGCTTCCTCAGCCCACACATCGGTGAGATAGCGCCCATCACCTCGCATCACGGTGTCGCCTTTTTCCAACCGCCAGCGGTAGTAGTCATGCATGCCGCCCCGGAAACAAATGGCTTCATCAAAGCCACGCTCCGTGGGTCGATAACGCGGATCGAATGAACCGAGGTGCCACTTACCCACCAGCCCGGTGGTGTAGCCTGACGCCTTCAATACATCCGCCAGCGTCGTCTCGCGCAACGCCAGTCGCTCCAACCCGCGCCACTCCAGCGTATCGATCGAGCCGGTGCGATGCGGGTACCGCCCCGTCATCAACGCCGCGCGCGAGGGATTGCACACCGGCGACGCGGTGTATTGTTGCGACAGACAGATGCTCTCGTTCATGAACGCATCAAGCGTCGGCGTGCGCGACAGCCCGCCGTTAAAGGCGCTGAAGTCGCCATAGCCCATGTCATCGACCAGAATCAAGACGATATTCGGACGGGATTTTTGTGTGCCCATACTTACCTCATCAATGCATGAGCCGCGCGGTCAGCCCGCCATCGATCGTGATATTGGTTCCGCTGACGAACCCGGCGTAGTCGCTCGCCAGAAAGACAACCATATTGCCGATATCCTGCGGCGTGCCAATGCGACCAAGTGGGTGAAAACCGACGACACGGTTCAGGGTTGCCTGAGGGTCGGGTTCAGAGGTGAACCAGCGATCGAGCAGCGGTGTGCTGATGAAACCGGGGCTGATCGTGTTGACCCGGATGCCGTATTTGCCCAGTTCCTGCGCGAGACTGCGCCCCATCGACACGACGCCGCCCTTGGCTGCCGCGTAAGCCGTGATATCGGCGACGGTCGCCTGCGCATGCACACTGGCGATATTCACAACCGATGCGCCTCCGGCAGCTTTGAGCAACGGGAGCATCGCGCGCGTGACCAGATAGATGCCGCGCAAGTCAACGCTCATGACGCGCTCCCACTCTTCAAGCGATGTCTGCTCAAGATTCTTGAACAGGTTAAAGCCCGCGTTGTTGAGCAGCACATGCAAAACGCCAAACTCGCGCTGCACAGTCTCAAACATTGCCTGAACGGCATCGGCACTGGAGACATCGGCCTGCACAAACAAACTCCTGCGGCCCATCTTCTGAATCTCAGCCGCAGTCGCGCGGCCCTTTTCCGCGTTGATATCGTTGACGATGACATCTGCGCCCGCTGCTGCCAGCGCGAGCGCGCACCCATGCCCGATGCCCTCACCCGCTCCGGTCACTAGCGCTACACGATTATTGAGTTGAATATCCATTCGTATACCTCGGAAAAGATTGTTTATTGATCAGTTGGCGAACCGCTGCAACCCGAGCATAACACTATTGCCAACACCTGAGGGAGACTTCATCTCTCTGCGTTTTGCCAATTCCTCTCCCGCGCCTATACTTTTCATTAATAATCTTCGTGCGCATTGTCAGCCCATAGTCGGGCCAGTTAACACTATCGCTGACGGCGCATTCAAGTTATGGTTACAGGCACGGAACAACGTTGCGGTTGACGCGTGTAAGCGCCATACACACGTTGGTTTGCAGAGGCGTTTCATTGAGCAAATGTTTGATTATTGGTTACGGCAACCCGGATCGCGAAGATGACGGGGTAGCTTGGCATATTCTGAAGGTATTGGGGCAACGCTACGATCGCATCGAGACGGCTGCCGCAGATGATGATATCTCGGCCATTCTCTTTGCCGAGCCTGAACATCGCGACGACGCGCCCGATCTGATGGGCGAGTTGCAACTGATGCCCGAGATCGCCGAAACTATTTCAACCTATGACAAAGTGTGTTTTGTAGACGCGCATACCGGCGCTTACCCGCACGATGTCACCATCACGCCACTGCATGCCGAGTTTCAAAGCTCTCCGTTTACCCATCACCTCACCCCTGAGACGTGCCTCGAACTGGCTAAAGCCGCCTATGGTCATGCCCCAGTCGGAATGGTGATCTCGGTACGCGGGTACCAGTTTGGCTTCGAGCGCACGCTGTCCACAGAAACTGCAGCGCTGGCAAACGAAGCCATCGACAAGATCGTTGCATGGATCAAAGAGTAGGACATCCACCCATCTGCGCGACTCTTTTCGTGTTTTCTTGTTCGTGTCGATTTGTGGAAAACTCTTAGGAGGACACTATGATCTATATTGCAGGGTTCATTGCGCTAGCGGCTGTGGTTTGCGCCATCATGGCATTGCGGGCCGCTAAAACACTAGTTTCGGCCTTATGGCTGGCCGGTACCAGCGCGCTGGTCGCATTCGCGCTCTATCTGATGGGTGCGCACGAAATTGCCGTGGTCGAACTCAGCGTCGGCGCCGGGCTGGTCACCATCCTGTTCGTCTTCGCCATCAGCGTCGCCGGCGATGAAGCGCTGGACGTGCGCACCGTCATACCGCGTCCTGTGGCTATCACGCTCGTTATCGTCACAGGGTTATTGCTGGCATGGTTCACCGTAGCGCAACCCATCGCCAACCTGATTCAACCCATCGCACCCTCGATCGTCGTGCCATTAGCCGACGCGCTGTGGAAGCAACGCGGGCTGGATGTGCTCGTTCAGATCGCGTTGATCTTCGGCGGTGTTCTGGGCGTGATCGGTCTGCTGGCAGACGGCGCAGAAGCAGGAAGTCAGAAGTCAGAAGTCAGAGGTCAGATCAGAGAAGAGGAGGCGCAGCAATGACGATGACACCACTCACATTCGTTCTGATCGCGGTGATTGGCCTGCTCGGTGTCGGACTCTATGGCCTGCTAATCAGCCGCAACCTCATAAAAATGATCATCGCATTACAGATTCTCGGCAAAGCGGCGCTGCTAGCATTCGTCATGGCTGGCGACGCCAATGGACAGACCGGACAAGGTCAGGCGCTGGCGATGACCGTTATCGTCGCCGACACCATCGTGGCTGTCGTCGGGCTGGCGCTGGCCGTGCAGGTTCGCCGCCGCTTCGGCACTATGGATATCAAGGCGCTATCCAACCTGAAGGGTTAATCACATGACAGCAAGTCTCGTAGCACTCACTATTGGTCTGCCATGGCTCGGAGCTATTGGCGTCTGGCTAGTGCATGACCGTTCTGAACGCCTTCAGCACACGTTGGCCATCGTGTTCGCCGTTACCGCCGGGCTGGCTGCATTGGCATTGCTCCCGACCGCCGCGACGCCCGTTATGCTGAGCATCCCGGTTGGCGGCGTCTTCGGCGATTTCACCTTCAACCCCGACGGCCTCGGCGTCTTTCTCGCCGCGGTCGCCACAGTCGTAGGAAGCCTGGCCGTCATTTTCTCAGTCGACTATATGCGCGGCGATAAGCAACTCGGACGCTACTACGCTCTGGTGCTGCTCTTCATCGGCGCCATGGCCGGACTGGCACTCACCGGTAGCATTCTGTTGCTATTCGTCTTCTGGGAAATCACGGCGCTATGTTCCTATGCGTTGATCTCGTTCTACAACGATGATCCCAAGGCTGTTGCCGGCGGCATCAAGGCGCTGATCATCACCCAGTTCGGCGGCGTCGGGCTGCTGGCCGGGGCGCTGATCGTCTACGCCTATCTGGGCGGTTACGACATCAGCCTGCTCATCGCCAGGGCTGGTTCGCTGCCGCCCGGCGTGCTGAACCTGCTGGCGTTCGGGTTCCTGATCGCTGCCGCGGCCAAGTCAGCCCAATTTCCATTCCAGACCTGGTTGCCCGACGCGATGGAAGCGCCCACCCCGGTGAGTGCGCTCATCCATGCGGCCACGATGGTCAACGCCGGCGTCTATCTGCTGGCACGCTTCTACCCCGCCTTCGCGCAGGTGCCCGGCTGGACGACCGCTGTCATGGCCGTTGGCATGATATCGGCGCTGCTCACTGCCATCATGGCACTCGTTGCAACCGACCTGAAGCGCGTGCTGGCCTACTCCACTGTCAGCCAGTTGGGCTACATGGTCTATGCGGTCGGCGCAGGCGGCATACTGGCCTCGCAATACCACTTGTTCAGCCACGCGGTATTCAAGGCGTTGCTCTTCCTCGGTGCCGGCGCGGTCATTCATGCCATCGGCACCCGCGACCTGCGCAAGATGGGCGGGCTTGGCAGCCACATGCCCTTGATACGCACGACGTTTATCATTGGCGCGCTGGCGCTGGCCGGTATCCCGATCCTGAATGGATTCTGGAGCAAGGAGCTGGTGCTGGAAGCCGGATTGTCGGGCGGTCCAACCTGGATGTGGGTCGTGATGTTGATCGGCGCCGGGCTAACAGCGCTGTACACCTTCCGCGTCGTGTGGCTGGTGTTCTTCGGCGCGCCGCGCGAGGCGCATCACGCGCACGACGCCACGCCCGCCATGCGCTTCGCCCTCGTCGTGTTAGCCGTCGGCACGCTGACCACATGGCTGCT
>CAIQQO010000369.1 GCA_903873965.1 uncultured bacterium | reverse complement strand
GCCAACCAACATGTCAACCTCGCATGAACGGAGAGTTGAAAAGAGAGATGCGGGAACCGCTGATCTCCCTTCCCTATTCTGCTTTCTGGTAAAGCTCGATTAAAACGCCAAAGGCACTGCGCGGGTGGATAAAGGCATACAGCGTGCCATCAGTTTTCTGGCGCGGTTCAAAGTTGATCAGTTCGACCTCATGCGATTTCAACCGCGCCATCACGGCCACGATATCGGGCACCTGAATCGCGATGTGGTGCATGCCCGGTCCGTGTTTGGTCAACCATTTGGCGACGCCCGTGTCGTTGGCGGTCGGCTGGACCAGTTCGATTTCACTGTTGCCCAAAGGCAGAAAAGCCACTTTCGACTTCTCTGCCTCGACTTCTTCGATGCGATCAAGGTGCAGCCCCAGCACGTCGCGATAAAACACGAGCGCCGCATCCATATCGGTTACGGCAATGGCAATGTGATTGAGTCCGATGGTCTGGTTATCCATGTGTTAATCTATTCGCCAATGTCGTAGTTGTCTTCAACATCGACGTGAAAGCAGTCGCCGCTCTTAATCGACTCATTCCCGTACATATCGTCGGTGACTTCGCTGCCGATGACCACGTTGCGCCCGATTTTATAATGCGGCGGGATGATCGAATTCTTGCCTACGACGTTAATGCCCGTCGCGATGCTGTACTTTGTATTCTCGGTATAGTCGGTGCCATAACCGATATGGGCGCCATTGCCGACGACCACGCGCTTATCCAGAATACTGTGATCCACATAAGCGCCCTGCTCCACACTCACGTCAGTCAACAGGATCGAATAGCGCACCACCGCGCCGCGCGCCACCTTGACGCCCGGCCCCAGCACGGAATACTCAACCGAACCTTCGATGACGCAGCCATCCGTAATCAGGCTGTGATTCACCGTCGCGCCGGTGCGAATGTTGACCGGGGGGCGCTCTTCAGACCGCGTGTGAATAACCCATTCGCGATCGAGCAGATCGAGCGACGGGTTTTCCTGCAGCAAATCCATGTGCGCTTCCCAATACGCCTGAATCGTGCCGACGTCCACCCAGTAGTCGCCATACGGAAACGCATATACATTCGCGCTACTGTTGATCATCTTCGGGAAAATGTTCTTGCCGAAGTCATGCGCAGAGCTTGTATCGCGCGAATCCTCGGCCAGCACCCTGGCCAGCGTGCTGTAATTGAACACGTAGATTCCCATCGAAGCCAGATTGCCTTTGGGATTTCTGGGCTTTTCCTCAAAGCTCTTGACCCGGCCTGTCTCATCGACTTCGACAATGCCGAAACGCGCGGCCTCTTCTGCGCTGACGCGCAACGTCGCCACAGTCACATCGGCGCCGCATTTATGATGAAAGTCGATCATGATGCCGTAGTTCATCTTATAGATGTGATCGCCCGACAGGATGAGCACGGTATCAGCATGCGCATTGCGAATCACATCCATATTCTGGAAGATCGCATCGGCGGTGCCACTATAGAAAAAACTAGACTCATCTCCTCTGGCATAAGGCTGCAGCAGAGAGACGCCGCCATTGAGCCTGTCAAGATCCCACGGGCCGCCCGTACGAATATGATCCATCAAGGAACGCGGACGGTACTGCGTCAAGATAGCGACTTCATAGATGCTGCTGTTGACACAGTTGGATACCGGAAAGTCGATGATTCGGTATTTCCCGGCAAAGGGAACTGCCGGTTTCGCACGCTTATCTGAAAGCACGCTAAGTCGACTGCCGCGCCCACCAGCCAGGATCATTGCAATTGTGCGCATGGTAATTCTCCAGAACGTTTTACTGATAACAACGAATGAATATGCCCGAGTCCTATTTTAACCACTCTGCAACCGTTCGCCCTAGACCGTTAAGAGGTCCTCTGCGCGACGTCGGGTTTGGGAGCGCATTGAGAAAAGTCTGGCCGTAGTTTTTGCTGATCACGCGCTTATCCAGCACGACGATGACGCCGCGATCGGTCTTCGCACGGATGAGTCTGCCGAAGCCCTGCCTGAAACGAAGCACCGTTTCGGGGATGCTGTACTCGTTGAACGGGTCTTCATAGGTTTCGCTGCGCGCCGAGAATATCGGGTCGGTGGGCACGTCGAAGGGTAACTTGCAGATAGCCAGCGCGCTCAGTTTCTCGCCCTGCACATCCACGCCTTCCCAGAAACTGCGCGTCCCGAATAAGACGCCGTGTTCAGCCGCGCGGAACTGTTCCAGCATGACGCGGCGCGATGAACCATCGCCCTGCTCGTACAGCGTGATCCCGGCGCGCAGCAGTTGCGGCGCCACGTTGCGCGAGGTGGCGCGCAGTTGGCTGTAGCTGGTGAACAGCGCCATGCCGCGCCCTTTCGATGCGATGAAAAGCTCCACCAGCGCGCGCTCCACAAACTGCTGATATGTCGGCTGATTGGGCTCGGGCATATCGGACACGACATAGAGCAGCGTCGAGTTGGGATAGTCAAACGGTGAACCCACCGCCAGCGTAAGGGCATTGGCCGCGTCCAGTCGCTCTTGAATATGGTCGAACGTGGGCTGGCCGCGCGTGTTCGGCGTCGCGGTTCGAATCGTGGCCGATGTCAACACAACCGACTTCTTGGCGTCCCAGATGTTCTTGCGCATCAACTGGCCCACATGCAGCGGCGCCGCGTTCAGCGTCACGCGCTGGTTCGATGCCCCCGGCCGACGGCTGGTGTTAGCGCGATCAAACCGTTCAGGCGCAAGTTCCACCCAGTAGATGCTCTGGTCATTGGGCTTGCTCACGATGGCGTTCAACTGCTCGATGGCATCATCGAAGAAGCGTTTTGATCCGACAACGCGCGCCATCAGGGTATCAAGGCTGTTGCCTTTTTCGCCAGTCACATCGCCGTGCATTTCGCTCAACTCGTTCATGCCAAGCGCCAGGCTGTGCAGGTTGCGCGACATGCTGGTCAAATCGTTAAGCAGTTTGTCGAAGACCGTTTCCACGCGCGTCCAACCGGATTCACCGCGCAATGTACGCGTGACCCGGATGCGTTGCGAGTATTCTGCTGGTTCGCTGTGATCGCGGTCAGACAAAAAACCGAGTAACTCATCAAAGAATTCCACGCCCGTGCTGGCGGCGCGCGTCACCACTTCCGCGACCTGATTACTCAGCATGTCCATCGCCGCCCCTTGTGTGACAGGCAACGTCTTGGTCGCAAAGCTGCTGATTTCAGACAACACACCCGACGGTCTGCGCCCACCCGTACTGGCCAATTCAGTCAGTTGGCGCAGCAACTCATCGCGATCGATCTTATAGGCCAGCGCATCCGTGGCAGCCGATTCGAGGTGATGACCTTCATCGATGACGAGGTATTGGTACTCGGGCAGCGCGCGGTTCTCGACCGCAATATCCGCCAGCAGCAACGCATGATTGACGATCACCACATGCGCGCTTTCGGCCATGCGGCGCGCCTGATGAAAGAAGCAATCGTTGGCGCTGCACGTGTTCATGTTGCAGGCCGGATTCTGCGCCGACATGCGATTAAACGCGGCGCGTTCACCCGGCGCGGGGATAAACAATTCATCGCCGTCGCCTGTCAGGGTGTTCGGCATCCAGATCAGAATCTTGGTCAGCAGGCGCACTTCTTCAAGCGTTTTCGGACCAGCGCGGCGCAGGTCGGCCAGCCGTACGGGACACAGATAACGGCTCTTGCCCTTCATCACGGCAGCGCGCGCCTCCTGCAAACCCAGCGCTTTGATGATGGCAGGCACATCTTTCTCCGCCAACTGTTCCTGCAGGTTAATCGTGTTGGTGCTGACGACAACGCGTTCGCCGTTCTGCATCGCCCACAACAAGGCAGGCAACAGATAAGCGACGCTCTTGCCGGTGCCAGTGCCTGCTTCAATGAGGGCATAGCCGCTCTCGTTAAAGGCCGTGGCCACCGTGCGCAACATATCCACCTGCTGCGGTCGCATCTCATAGCCCTCAAAATGCGCCGCAAAAGGCCCGTCGCTGTCCAACAGGTGCGCGAGTTTATCGACATCCAGCGGCTTGGGATTATCCAGCGGCTTGAGCGGGCGGGCTTCGGCGCGCGCCTTCAACGCCGCCTTGCGCGCAATCGCGTTCTGGCCCGTTTTGCTGCGCTTCAGCTGCGCGCCGAGGTTCGTCGTGAACACGCCGCGCGACTGCGTCTCCAGCGCATCGATCCAGAAATCGGCCAGCGTCCAGCCGCTGCGGCGCGCGTGATCGGTAATCTCTTCGAGCACATCGCGCGGCAATTCAACAGCGCGCTCGAAGATTTTCTGGTAGAGCTGGTAGGTTGCCTGCGCATCGTTCAAGGCGCGATGGGCGTCGGTGAGATCGATGTTCAATTCCCGCGCCAACGCACTGAGCGAATACTGACCCGCATGGGGAATCAGAATACCCGCCAGTTCAAAAGTGTCGATGGCAGGGTTGTCCATCAGCATGCGCTGGCGACGCATAAAGCCAATGTCAAACATGACATTGTGCCCCACGATAGGCAGCTTGCCAATAATGCGGGCAGCCTCGGCCAAACCTTTATACAAAGGAATGCCTTCGTCGCGCACCATCTGGTTGCTGATGCCGGTGAGTTCTTCAATCTTCGGCGGGATTTCACGGCCGGGGTTGATGAGTGAACCCCACTCTTCCAACACCTCATCACCGCGGAATTTCACGATGCCGATTTCAATGATGGCATCACGCTCAGAGTCAAGCCCGGTTGTTTCAAGATCAAGGGAGACAAATGTTCGCATTGTTGTCTTGATTCTACAACGCGCCGGCAAGAGATTGCAGCGTGCAATGCAAAACAAGTGCGTCTAACGTGAAGTTAACGTAGTTGACTACAATGACACCATGGAAAAGACCAGCCGAAAAGGGATTTATCTGGATTACTCCGCGACAACGCCGGTGGCGCCGGAAGTGACAGCGGCCATGTTGCCCTATTTCACGGCAACGTTTGGCAATGCTTCGTCAACTCACAGCTTCGGGCGTGAAGCTGCGGCCGCACTGGATGAGGCGCATAGCGTGGTGGGCTGCGCCATTGGTGCGCGCGCCAGCGAGATCACTTTTACCGGCTGTGGCACGGAAGCCGATAACCTTGCCTTGCGCGGCGTGGCTTTTGCCGCCCGCAAAAATGGCAGGGGCAATCACATCATCAGTTCACCCATCGAACACCACGCCGTCGAGGGCACTGTGCACCAGTTGCATGATCTGTTTGGCTTCGACATCACCATGCTGCCCGTCGACGGCTATGGGCGGGTTGACCCAGACGATGTTCGGCGCGCCATTCGCCCCAACACGGCGCTTGTCAGTGTGATGCTGGGCAATAACGAAGTGGGGACGATTCAGCAAGTTGGTGAGATCGGCCTGATCTGCCGCGAGCGTGGCGTGCTGCTCCATACAGATGCCGTGCAGGCGCCTGCCTATATGCCGATCGATGTCAACGCATTGCATGTTGATCTCATGGCGCTGTCATCGCACAAGTTCTATGGGCCCAAGGGCAGCGGTGTGTTATATATGCGCGACGGCACACCCTATATACCGACGTTGACGGGAGGCGGCCATGAACGCGGGCGGCGCCCCGGCACAGTCAGTGTCGCCAATGCTGTGGGCACCGCTGCGGCCATCAAGTATGTGTCGGCGCGGCGCGATGAGCAAGCGGCGCGACTGGCTGTGCTGCGCGAACGCTTGATTGCGGGCGTGTTGAATTCTGTGCAGGACGTGCAACTCACGGGTCACCCGTCTGATCGCATGGCGCACCACACGAGTTTTGTGTTCAAAGGGATCGACGGCGAAACGCTGTTGATGGCGCTCGATGTCGAAGGTATCGCGGTGAGTACAGGTTCAGCGTGCACCAGCGGCAATCCTGAGCCATCGCCCGTGTTGCTGGCCATGGGCATTCCCGTCGAATGGGCGCTGGGCGGCCTGCGCATGACGCTGGGATATCACACCACGCAGGACGACATCGACGCCGTGATTGCCAAATTGCCTTTCGTCGTTGAACAGGTGCGTAAGGCGGCGATCGAGTTTGCGTGATGCGATCCCGTAGCGTCGTTCTGACTGTGGGACGGCAAGGTTTTTTAGTTCGTTCAGAATGTGTGCAGTGGATGT
>CAIQQO010000368.1 GCA_903873965.1 uncultured bacterium | reverse complement strand
CCGACCTGCAATGTAAACTCACTCGTCTTGACTGACTGTGCGTCCTTAACCATTTCGGTTGCCCCCTTTCCAGATAATCGTGTACTCACCTGAGTGTGTGATTTCAGTGATGGACGTGTTCCCATCCTCATTGACGTTCGTGATCATCAGCTCAAGCGACCCATCATCGTTGCGAGACACCTTGATCTCCTTGACGGTGAACTTGTCGTCTGGTTGTCCGACGAAGTAGACCTGCTCACCGATGGTGACAAGTTCTGCAATCTTGCCTGTCATATCAAACCGTCCATTTCGATAATGTCTGACGCGGCCATCCGCTTGATCAATTCGAGGGTTGCGATGCAATCTCCCACCGCCGAGTGATCGCCGCCGGTCAACTTCGGCCACTTGTACGACTGTTTGCTCTCGTTCCAGTCACCAACGAACTCCGCGTTGCGAAGCATGGCGCACTGGACGTTGTAGGTTGGCACTTTGATGCGGTACTTGGCCGCTGACTGAACGATGAGCTTGGTGTCATAGGCTGCGTTGTAGATGACGACCGGATACTTGATGAGGTACTTTTCCAGCGTCGGCCACACATCAGCAAACGTCGGTGCGTTCGACACCATGTTGTAGGTAATGTGGTTGATGGCACTGGCACCGGATGGAATGTAGCCACTCGCCGGTCTGACGAACACGTTGTCCATGATGCGTGTGCCATCGTTGCCAAGCACACCGATCTGGATGATCTCCGCCTGATCGTCGATGCCGGTGGTTTCGGTGTCCAGCAGAATCCATTTTGGCGTAGCCAACTTTTCCCTTGCCCACCCGATGGCACCGTTGCGGTCTGACTGTCGCCGATTCACTTTTCCCACCATCGTTAACTCTGTCAAGCTGCGCCTCACTTCTCCGAAACCGGAGCGATAAAAGTCCTTACTGTCAAGGTAATGCAGCCATGCACAACTCGTCAAAGCTTTCAACCCCTAACTCGTCACCTTTCTCAGGAAGCCCAATGACACTGAAAATACAGCCGAGCACTAATGCACGTCACTGTAGATAAGGAGTGTTCTAGTAATGCCAGAAGCCACTGTCACGGAAACGTCACCCCAGTCACATGAGGCCGTTTCGCAGCCAGTCAATGATTTGGCCGCACGAGTTGCGGAATTGCAAGCCCGGATCACGGGATTCCAGACCGCGCTCAATAAAAAGACTCAGGAGTTCACAGAAGCGTTTACTGCAAAGGAAACACTGGCCGTGAAACTAGCCGAGGAGTCCACCAAGGCCGCTAATGCTGCTGCGGATCGTGACAGGTATGCTGCGGAAGCCGCTACGACCAAAGACAACCTGGAACGGTACAAAGTGATTGCAAGCAAGGGCTTGGTGGCAGACGAAGAACAGGGGTTGCTGCGTCAGGACTTAAAGGGAGCGGAGTTTTCCAGCTACCTTGAAACCTTTGCCGCACGTATGCAAGCCGCAGTAGGGCAGACATCCGCGCCGGTAGTGAAAGCTACACCGGCTGCGACCGCTCCTGCTGTCGGCGCAACCAGACAGGGTGCCAGTGTCCAACACGACATCCTCCATTCACAAATGAGTCTGGCGACGAAATCAAACGACACAAAGGCGTTCGACATAGCCTACGATGCGTTTCTTCAATCGTCCAGAGCCAGCAAGTAAGAGGCACTTCAAATGGCAATCAAGGAAGTCTATCGCCAGGGCAAAACCGAATTTGACGGTCGAGCCTATAGCGACGTAGCAGTTCGTAAGGAAATCAAGTTCTCGGACGCGACAGCCAACGTGTATCGCATTCCGATTGAGAAAGGGCGTTGGGTATTGGGTGTTCGCTTGCGCGTCAAAACCGCTTTCGCCGGTGGCACTCCCACCGTGACGGTTGGCGACTCGGTAACAGCGGACGGATATGTCAAGACCGTTGACATTACAACCACCACCATCAACGCAGTAGTCGATTCTCGTCAGTTGAGCCAGGAAGCCGCTGGCACTACGACCATGAACGTCTACTCGCAGGGTGGCAAGTATTATGCCGCCTCCGACCAGATCATTGTCACATTCGCTGCTGGCGCAACCGCTGGCGTTCTCATTCTGGAAATCATCCTCGACGGGTACTCAGAACCCACCGCCGACATGATCGCCTAAAGGATTAAACATCATGGCTTTGGACTTAGGTTACTTTTACGACCTTAACCCAGTCGGCGTGGTAGACCGCAACCAGTGGGCGATCACTGACCCACTCGTTAACATGGCGTTCCGCACAGACGCCATTTATACCCCACTGATCGACTGGGACAGCTCGCCGATGGCGACTGGTGCGGTGACGACTGAACAGTTTGAACTGTTGGAAGGTGAAGTGGATGCCAACCCCATCCCGATGACCGCCAATTACATTGGTGAAGCGCAGGCCATTGACTCGCGCAGCCGAAAATGGTCGGTTTTACGCTACGGCGACAAGGTGCAGCTGCACGAGTCCAGCAACATCTTCAACATGTGGAAGAACAGCAACACCGACAACGTATCAGCTCGCGACTGGCGACCGCTGTTGCGTGGTCTGTTGGGCTGGAACGTAGTTGAGAAGCACGAGATTCTGGCTCGCAACGTGTGGTTCAAGGGCAGCAAAGCCT
>CAIQQO010000367.1 GCA_903873965.1 uncultured bacterium | reverse complement strand
TTGAAGGAAAACCAGCCCGTTCCAGAGTACGTCCTTAATGATTATTACGATATTTATGCGCGCGTCATGAGCGAGCGCAAAAAGCTGAGAAAAAATGAAATACGCTGAGCTTATGGGTATTGTCGATAACAGTTATCCCGATCGCGAGACCGAACGCTACCACGACGCCGACGGGCCGGTTGAACAGCCGTACGGCGACACGCTGGCCGAGTTCATCGCGATCGAAATTTTTGAAACGTTCGATGCAGAAGCGGAGAGTACCGCACAACTGTTCGAAGCCGAGCGCGTGATCGAAAATGCCGTCCGCGACCTTAACGATGTTTTAACGGCGTTGGCGATTTGGCGGACGACGCCAGTTGCCCTGCCACTCCTTACGCCCGATTCTTGACAAATGTTGTACTAATTGATACAATCTAATCAGATCAAATACTAAGGCAGGAGGAAAATGCCACACAATAACGTTGGTTTTGTTGTGGATGAGCGCGGCTATGTGCCCATCCAGTGTAGCGAGGCGTATATTGCAACAGTTATCCGCGAGTTTGGCGAGAAGCCGCGCGTTTCATGCGTACTGCGCGTTGTGTATGAGCAGGATGACATAGGCGCGCTCATAGTGGACATCAAGAAGCATCTGCGTGAGTGGGGAAGCAGTCAGTCGGGGCGTAGCGCAAAGTTGCTGGCTGAGATTTGCGGCAGCGGATTCAATTGGGGCGATGCGATGCAGTACATCGATGTCATCAAGCAGACGCCTGGCATTGACCAGATTGAGTTTATCGCTGCGGACGGCGAAGTGTTCACGGTCGATCACGACGAGGTGCTGGTTTAACATGGGAATCCCATTGTCAGCTCAGCAGAACGTCTATATCACCGGGCTTTATGCGCCACGCCCCGACCTGAACGGCGCGACAGTCATGGTCACTTATCGCGCCGTCATCCTTAATGGCGACGACAGTGGCGATATTCACCACGAAGTCTGTGGCGATCTGGCAACCTGTGTATCTTTCCTGATGCGCTACGAGCGCGCGGAAATCGAAGAGAAGCACGAACAGCCGTTTAACAAAGAACTGTGGCGTGAAGAATCGCGCCGCGAAGTGGATGGCGTAGAAACCTATCTGGAGTGGCAGCAGAAATAAAATGGCGCAAAAAGTAAACAGTGTGATGGATTCGAGTACGAGTACGATGTGGCAGCTCGACAGCATGGCAAAATGGGCGGCTGATCGCGGCAAGGCCGGCGATGTTGACGACTTCAAGCCGTCTCATTGCGCGGAGAGCGCGATCAAGTATTTGCGCGAAAACCCCGGCTATCTTCATAGAATGGTAGCCCATTATGCGTTGGAGAACTGGCGCAAAGAGCACGTTTGGCTGATCAAACAGACCGACAATGCCAGTTTCAATGCGCCGGATCAGGTCATCAACGGCGAGGTCTGGCGCGAAGAGCGCGGCGTCAGCATGCGCTTTGACGGGCACGGCACAAATGACATGATCGGAGACACCGGCCCGGTTGTCTTTGTTGAGCTGTACGAAGGTCAAATCTGGGTACGGCTGTGGACGGACGTCAACTGTTTCCAGATCAGTGCGAGGATATCGTGAGAACGGAACTCAAAAGGGTTGAGGGTGAACGGGCCCGATTCAGCGGCACATTTTCGCGGATTGGTGTCAAGACGAGTTTTGGACACACCAAGCAGACCGTTTTGCTCACGAAGATTTGCGATGCGAGCGGCCGGCTCGTTGCCGATCACCTGTGGTTCAACCTCACCAAAGGCATTCAGGCGCTAGGGTTGCGGGTAGGCGATGTCGTCGAATTTGAAGCGCGCGTGAAATCATACGAGAAAGGATATCGCGGCAGGCGCGAAGACGTCTACGACAGCCCGGTATCAACGGACTACAAGTTGAGCTATCCGACGAAATTGCGAAAGCGTCAATCAACAAAACAGCAGGGCGTCGATGAGAAATCAAGCGTTTGAGATTACCCGCGGTGCTGGGAGGTATTGAAAGTGGAAATCTGGGAATTAACGGTTGCAGAGCACGACGCTATTTTCAACGAGCTATTTGATGCCGGCAATCTGGCGGCTGGCCCAAAACCGGCCAGCCTGAGCGCCTTCGAGTTCAAGGAAAAGATGGCGCGCGGTAAGTGGGTCAAGGCAGAAGACGCGTACTTCCATGCTGGGTTCAACGCACTTGAAAAGACAGACAAGCAGCGCGAGAAGACGCGCGCTGAATACTGCGCGGCCAGAAAAGCGCGCGAGGATGCTGAGACAGAATCAAAAGTTCGCTGGGCGCGCCGTCAGGATGTGCTGGTCGCCTACGCCGAGAGCCATTTTCTGCAGTGGATAGAAAAAGGCTTAATTCAAGTGCGGACAGACAGCGAGATGCGCGTCACTTTTCAACAGCATGGGAACATAGTCCAGCGCGCTTATATCGCAGGCTGCCCGGTCCCACAGCGCGTTTTGGCCGAGTTTAGCGCGTCGACGATTACCTACTGGGACGAATGTATCGAAAAGCAGAAGAAAGTGGTTTAGTCTGATTGACAAATGATTAGTTGGTCACGACAATCACCCAAGGAGATTGAAGATGCCGGTATTTAAGACACAGATCAGCAGCACGGTCCGAAGGCAGGCTGAGG
>CAIQQO010000366.1 GCA_903873965.1 uncultured bacterium | reverse complement strand
TGCTTCATCGGGCCCGCCTCGCGCGTCACCTTGCCGCCACGCCGTTTTGCTTCAGCGCAAGCGCTAGCCGCGTTATCGACTTCGACGGCGACGTGACCATAACCGGTGCCTAGGTCATAGCTGGCAGTGTCCCAGTTGTGGGTCAATTCAAGCACCGCTTCACACGACTCGTCGTCGTAACCGACGAAGACATTGGTAAAACGTCCTTCCGGATAATCTTTGCGCCGCAGCTCGCGCATGCCAAGCACCTGGGTATAAAAATCAAGCGAGCGCTGTAAATCGCCCACCCTGATCATGGTGTGCAAAATTCTCACACCTGCACCATTTCAAAATCCTCCTTGCGCGCACTGCACTCCGGGCAAGTCCAGTTCATCGGCACATCTTCCCAGCGCGTGCCGGGTGCGATGCCTTCATCCGGCACGCCGGCGGCCTCATCATAGATATAGCCGCAAATAAGACACATATAGGTTTTGAAGGCGTTGAGGTCTGTGGTTGTCATGATGAACGGCGCGTTTGTATGGTTTGGGATAAAATAACATTTTAGCGACGCAGCGCTGATATGAACAGCGAACACACGTCCCGATGAATTCCTCCGAGCCGTCCGCGTTGCCCCCGATCGTGCTTGCATTTGCCGCCACCGACCCGAGCGGCGGTGCGGGTTTGCAGGCCGATATCCTGACCCTCGCCAGCATGGGCTGTCATCCGCTCAGTGTGGTCACCGCAGCGACCATACAGGACACCATGGGTGTCGAAGACATCATGGCGCTTGATCCCGAATGGGTGGCCGATCAAGCGCGTTGCGTGCTTGAAGACATGCCGGTTAACGCCATCAAGATTGGCGTTCTGGGTAGCGTCGAGAACATCACCGCCATCGCCGAAGTGGTTTCCGATTATCCCGAAGTGCCGCTTGTTCTGGACCCGATTCTGGCGTCGGGCCGTGGCGATGAACTGGCTACCGAGGAGATGATTTCAGCGTTGCGTGAACTCCTGATTCCGCAAACCACCATCATCACGCCAAACAGCATAGAAGCGCGCCGGCTTGTGCAAGAAGACGGCGAAGAGGAACTCGAACTGGCTGAATGCGCGCGTCGTCTGCTCGCCCTGGGGTGTGAATACGTGTTGATTACGGGCACACATGAAAACACCTCCCAGGTCGTTAATACCCTCTACGGCCAGGAAGGCGTCATTCGTACCGACCGCTGGGACCGGCTCCCCGGCTCTTACCATGGCTCCGGCTGCACCCTTGCTTCAGCCATCGCCGCCACCATCGCCAACGGGCTGAGTATCGGCGACGCCGTGAAAGACGCGCAGGAATATACTTGGCAAACGCTGAAAGCCGCGTTCCGGCCCGGCATGGGCCAGCATATCCCGGACCGTTTATTCTGGGCACGAGAAGATGAACCCTCTGACCAAAACGATTAAAGGGCTCTACGCAGTCACCCCGGACACCGACGATACGGTCGCGCTGCTGCGCATGACACGGGCAGCCCTCAACGGTGGCGCACGCGTGCTGCAATACCGGAATAAAACGGCAACGCCCGCCTTGCGTCGTACTCAAGCCCAGGCGCTACTGCAGCTCTGCAATGAGTCGTCTGCAATCCTGATCATTAACGACCACGTCGAGCTGGCGGCAGAAATTGGCGCGCACGGTGCGCATAT
>CAIQQO010000365.1 GCA_903873965.1 uncultured bacterium | reverse complement strand
CTTCTGACAGAACGAAAGGTGCATTGCAAAATCGTCCGTATGAAGCCGCCGTGATGCTGATACCGGCAGTGATCGATTGTCGCGCCCGCGACCCGCGCAGCGCGACGTTGCAGGTCATAGGTAACACCGAGATCAATCTCGCCCTGCTTCATGTTCTCGCCACCGATTATGGCTGCGTTATTGACCCCGAGGCGTTGCTTGGCGCGCCTAATGACACGCTGGATGCCACCAGTGGGCATACTAATGGTAGTGGCGTGACAGTCTGCGATGGCGCTTCGGAAGAGAGTGATCCCGATCCCGCGCTCGTGCTCAATCGCCTGCGCGATGCCGTGACCAAGGTGAACGGATTCGAAGTGAAACCGCGAGTGGTGCTGGGTAACTTCTCGTTCCAGAAAATGGCGATGGTCTCTGATTTGCAGCAACATGCCGACTTATTCGCTGCCAATGACGTTCTTGGCGCGCTTGCTGGTGACGACGCGGCGCGCAAGCGCATGACCGCGCGCCGCACAGACATCGAGCCGCGCCAGCTCGACAAGATTCCAGCCGATAATGAGTTTCTCGTCCTCGACGCTGACTCCAGCCAGCAACGCGTGATTCATTCCGTGCTCAAGTTGCAGAGCGGCGTGATTCAAGGTCCGCCCGGCACTGGCAAGAGTCAGACCATCGTTAACCTGATCGCGGCACTCGTCGCATCGGGGCAGCGCGTCCTTTTCGTTGCCGAGAAACGCGCCGCGCTCGATGTGGTGCTCAACCGCCTTGATAACATTGGTCTTGGCCATCTGGCGCTCGATCTGCATGATACCGATACCAACCGCGTCGCAGCACTGCGTCGCATCGGCAAGAGTTTCGATGCGATCGGCTCCACGCTGCCGGTGTCTGTTGCCGAAATTCACAGCAAGTTCGAAGATCGGCGATCGCGGCTCAATGCGCACGACGTCGTGATGCACACTGCGCGCCCGCCAGCGGCGCAAAGCATCTATTCTCTGCAAGGCGTACTGCTGCGTACAGTGCCCGAGCACCGTTGCGCTATCCGCTGGCGTGGCACTGACCTGGATCGATTTACGCCCGATAACGTCGCAAAAATCAAGGACTTGCTTAAGGAAGCTGGTGGTTTTGCGCCTATCCTGCGCCCCGTTGGTGCGCCGGCGTGGGCTAACGCGATTCTATCTGATGGCCATGCTGCACAACACGCGATTGACCTTGTCGCTCGGATCGCGCGCCAGCGTCTGCCGGAATTGCAGATCGCTTTATCTGACTACGCCGCTGTCAGCGGATTGCAGATGCCGAACACTCAAGGCGAAATGGCAGTGCTTATTAGTTCCATTGCCAGGTTGTCGGTATTGCTGAAAGGCTACACGGCTGACTTGTTCAAGCAAAACCTGACGCAACTGGTGAACGAATTGGCGCCCGCGAGTAGCTTGATCTCACGCGCCGTGAGTTCCTTATTTAATGCCGGTTTCCGCAATGCGCTCAAAACCGTGCGCACCTTGCGCAAAGCAGGCGTAGATTCAGTCAATGCCAGTCAGGCACTGGCCGATGTCAACGCGGCGTTTCTGGTGCAAAGGTCGTGGGCGAAATATGCCGGGGACACGCCAATCCCCGACCGAGTGCCCGACTTGGATATGGTGGTGCAGCGACATGAGGCGCTCAATGCCGATCTGCTCATCGCGTTACCGCTTCTCGGTGGACTGATTCGCGATCACGATGTGCGCGCCTATCGAGACCTTATCAAGTTGTTCGACGAGTTGGCCGCTGATTCGCAGACACCTTACCAGTTACCGCGCGCGAATGAAATACGGGCGCAGATCGACAAACTGGGTGGCGGAGCGTTCCTTAAAGACCCGACGACCGCGCGCTCCAGCCCCGACTTGTGGCCGGATCAGTTTGGCTACGCGTGGACAGCTTCATGTATGGACAAGGTGCTTGCGCAGGAGACGTTGCTGTCGGGCTTCATTGGTAATACCTACAACACCTTTGTCAATGACTTCAAGCAACTCGATCGTCAGAGGGTGGCTGTTGCCGTTGATCGCGTAAAACGGGTGCATGCCGAGCGAGCTATCGCGACGCTCAACCAGCACGAAGACCAGTTACGCCTGGTGCAGCGCGAGCTGGAGAAAAAGCGGCGCCAGATGCCGCTGCGTAAGCTACTTACTGCCGCACCCGATGTCCTCACCGCCATCTGTCCGTGCTGGATGGCCAGTCCGCTCTCGGTCAGCCAGTTACTCGCGTCGAATCGCAAAGTGTTTGACATCGTGCTGTTTGACGAAGCCAGTCAGGTACCGCCTGAAGACGCCGCGCCTGCTATCATGCGCGCGACACACGTTGTCGTCGCCGGCGATAAGCATCAGCTCCCACCTACGCGCTTCTTCGCTTCGGACGATGCGGAGGCTGAGGAGGAGAGTGAAGAACAACTTTCGACGGAGGGTTTTGAGAGCTTGCTCGATCTAATGAGCAGCCTGACAGGAAGCTGGTGGCTGGACTGGCATTACCGCAGCCGCGACGAATCGCTGATCGCCTTCTCGAACAAGCATATCTACGCCGATAGGCTAATCACTTTTCCCAGCATTGGGGGTGCCCGTGTCTTGTCGCATGTGCTGATCACACCCAATCATAATTTGGCTGAGCGGCCGAGTGACATGCCGAACGGTAGTGATTCAGATCGCCATAGCGGTTCTGATCGCCGTAGTCCAGACGAGGCGCGCCGCGTCGTGGAGATGGTCATCGAACACGCCAGAACGCGCCCGAATGAGTCACTTGGCGTGATTGCACTCGGCATTCGGCACGCGCAGCGCATTCAAGACGAACTCGACCGCATCTTGCCCAATTACCCCGACCTCGACGAATTCTTCAAGCAAGAGCGAAGCGATCAGAATCGTAACGAGCCGTTTTTCGTTAAGAATCTTGAACGGGTGCAGGGCGATGAACGTGACGCGATTATCTTGAGCGTGGGTTATACCAAGGATGAGAATGGCAAGTTGCCATATCGATTCGGTCCGTTGCTCCAGCAAGGTGGCGAGCGTCGGCTTAATGTCGCCATAACCCGCGCGCGAGTGCGGTTGACATTGGTGTCATCGTTCAGCCACATTGATATGGACCCTGCACGCACCCGCGCGCGCGGCGTTGAATTGCTGCGATTGTATCTAGAATACGCTGCTGAGCAGGGCAAGACGTTGTCCGAGGTGCAGAAGACCGATGTTGCACTGAACACCTTTGAAGCAGATGTACGTGATGCTCTGATGGCGCGGGGGCTTAAGTTGCTGCCGCAATGGGGCGTGTCCGGTTATCGCATCGATTTCGTCGTGCAGCACCCCGAACATCCCGGCAGCTTTGTTCTTGCCATCGAGTGCGATGGCGCGAGTTACCATTCAGCGCCCACCGCCCGCGACCGCGATAGGCTGCGCCAGCAACAGCTTGAGGCGCTAGGCTGGTCTTTCTATCGCATCTGGTCAACTGATTGGTTCTTTCGGCGCGATGCTGAAATTGAACGTGTGATGAGTGCCTACCACGAAGCCGTCAAACGTTACGACGAACGTGCCGTTGGGTCGGAGCGTGCTGAAGCGACGTCGACTGTGGGCCTCGATCAGCCAAGTACTCTTGGCCAGCCTTCCGTGTCAGCAGAGGGAACAATTGTGTTGAAACGCGAGGAAGCGACGGCGGTTTGGCAGAAGAAGAATGCTGAGTTATCAACACGTGGGCCGCAGCGGCAGCCGCGCCCCAATGTTCCAAAACGCAACACCATTGGCGATTACAGCGAGGCTGAGTTGCTGTCACTGGCGCGCTGGATCAAGTCAGACGGGCTACTGCGTACGCAGGATGCCATGGAAGAAGAAATGCGCAGCGAACTCGGGTTTAAACGTCGTGGCGCGCGCATCGATGAGGCGATTCAACGTGCGGTAAAGAAAGCATAAACCCACAAATTCATAGCAACTAATGGCTATCATGAGAGCATTCTCACATAATACTCATTGCTGGTCATCATAACTGTACTATGATAGTCAACGTGAGATCGGTAGTGACGACCGACCTCAACGTTTTGAAGATGTGGAGTTTTATATGAAGAAGTCAGTCATTATTGCAGTTGCAGGAGTTGTCACGGCATTCACGGTGATGGGTGGCACCTTGGTCGCGGCTCAGAGTGGCGCCTTTGCGATGGTCACAACGTCGCTACAGAGCCGTCAAACGAGCAGCACTCAGACAACCTCGCAAAGTAGTGTTGTCGTTGATTACTATACGCAGGATGGGAGTATCGACCTGGATGAGTCGGCTGAAGATGTCATCACAGAAACCGTGGCTGGAAATATGCCTTTTCGCACCAAGTTGTACGAGGTTTACAACAAGTTGCGCACACAGAATCATGGTGCAGCAGCTAGCCATCAATGGTCAATCTCGGACACTCTGACGGAGACATTGAGTGAGCATGGGCGTGGCTTCGATGATGATATGCGCGTGATTTCTGACACAGGTACACTGACCGATACGCAACACGGCGGTCGGAATCACAGTGAGGATGAGAGTGAGGACGATCAAGGTTTCCATGGATTCACCAATACTTTGACGCATACCCATGAGATTGAAATCTCTGATCACCATGGCATTACGGTTGAGGTTGAGGTTGAGATTGATCACGAGCGAGAGCATGGCACTGTTACAAACACACTGAGCGTTGCAGTTGATCACGGCGATCAGAATCGCGAGGGCGATCAGAATCGCGAGGGCGATCAGAATCGCAATAGTGACAAGTCGGTGCAAGCTACCCCAGTTATTCAGCACAGCTCGGGAAATAGTGATTCCGGCACCCAATCCGGAAGTGGGCAGAACACCCATCAGGGCGACACGCGCCGCGATGGCTCATCGGGCAGCGGTAGTCAAGGTGGAAGCCACAACGATCGTCAAAGGCCATAAGTAAAACGTTGACGAAAGTGTCTTGAATAGCAGCCCTCACAAACTTGGATGTGAGGGCTGCTATCATTTATGGACCTATATCAACGAATAACAAACTATGCGTGTACTATTGGCAGAAGACGATCACCGAATCGCCGCATTCATCAGCAGAGGATTGCACGAAGAAGGCTATCTGGTGCAGCACGTTCCTGATGGAGAGCAGGCGCTTGAATATGCTACAGCTACTCCGGATTCGCCATTTGACTTGATCATAATGGACATCCTCATGCCCAGGCGCGACGGGCTCTCGGTGTGCCGTGAATTGCGTACGCGCGGTATTCACATTCCGATTTTGATGCTTACCGCGCTTGATACCCTGGATGATCGTGTGCGTGGTCTTGATAGTGGCGCAGATGATTATCTAGTTAAGCCATTTGCATTCCCCGAGCTAATGGCGCGCTTGCGCGCCTTATCGCGGCGCATGCCCATCGCGGCCAAAACCAACTTCCTGCAGATAGGTGGTTTGATCCTTGATACAGTCGCACACACGGCTAAACGACGCGCGCCGGAACCGCAAGCCGGCGAGCGCAAGATTGACCTAAGCTCGCGCGAGTATCACCTGCTCGAATACCTCATGCGGCATAGCGGTCGCCCTGTCAGCCGCACAGCCATTCTGCAGGCAATCTGGTCATTTGACTACGACGGCGCTTCGAATGTCGTGGATGTCTACGTGGGATATATACGCCGCAAAGTAGATCATGAGGGCGAGCCGCAATTGGTGCACACTGTACGCGGTGTGGGGTACAAGATTTCGGAGTCGCCGTAGTGCCCGACTTCGTCCGTACCATCCGTTTCAAGCTGACGGTATGGTTTGTCAGCATTCTGGCGATTGTCATTCTCGCCATCAGCGCTGTGCTGTATGTCGGCGTGCAACGGGTGTTGCTGCAAAGTGTTGACACAAACCTGCGGACGGCAGGTGTGCGCAGCGTGGCGCCAGCGAATGCTGATCAGGTTCCGTTTGGGCAGTTATTTCCTGACAGTGAACAAAGTGAGCAATTGCGGCGGTTGGTGTTATTAAGCAATACCCCGGCGCGTTTGCTGGCGCTGGATGGCGCGCTCCTGCAAAGTGATCCGCTGTTTCCACGTGGCATCTCGATTACCGTCGACGCACTGACTACTGCCAACGCCGGCGCGGCGCGTTTCGAGACGATTCAGGTTGGATTGAGCACTTATCGTCTGTATACCGCGCCGGTGAAGGTGAACAACATTCGCACTGCCATTGTGCAAGTGGTCGATTCGATGGATGAGCAGGTGAAAACGCTTGAAGGCCTGCGCAGCCTGTTGGTGTGGCTTATCCCATTAAGCCTGATTTTAGCCGGGATTGGCGGATCCTTTTTGGCAGGGCGCGCGCTGGCGCCAATGACGCGTGTAAGGCGTGATGTCGAGAAAATTATCGACCAGTCGGACTTGTCACACCGGGTGAGTACCGGCCTGCCCGACGACGAAGTGGGGCGGTTGGCGCGCACGTTTGATCAGTTGCTCGAACGCGTACAGCAGGCAATGGATCGCGAGCGGCGTTTTACGTCTGATGCCTCACACGAGCTGCGCAGCCCACTGACTGTGCTAAAAGGTGAGATATCAGTAGCGCTCAGTCGTGCACGCCTCGGAGAAGATTATCGGCGCACGCTGGCACAACTTGAGCCCACCGTTGACGACATGATTCGACTGGTCGAAGACTTGCTGACGCTGACACGTGCGTCTGCCAACAAACAAGTCATGTCGACGGAACCGCTAAATATCGTCGATCTGGTGATGACCATCTGCGCTCGCATGCAGGTAGTGGCGCGCGATAAGGGAATTGCATTGGAATGCCAGTCCGACCGTCCGGTATTGGTCATTATGGGTGATCGTATTCGCTTGCAACGAGTGTTTACCAATCTGATCGACAACGCCTTGCACTACACGCCCCGGGATGGCAAAGTCGATGTGGCCATTCACAACGAAGGATTTAGCGTTCATATTGACGTGCGCGATACCGGACGTGGCATTGCGTCCGAACATCTGCCACGCTTGTTCCAACGCTTTTATCGCGCCGATGCGGACCGGGCACGCGACAGTGGCGGCAGCGGACTCGGCCTTGCCATAGCGCAGACGATTGCGCGGTCACATGGTGGACGGATCAGTGTTGAGAGTAAACTCGGACATGGTAGTACATTCAAAGTGGCGCTGCCACTGGCGCCGACACAGACTATCCCCCTACCAGACACAGGCGCAGGGAGCGAGCAACCAGTGAGTCACTTCGGGGGCGACCTCCCGCTTGGCGCCCCACCGACTTCCTACGGAGAATTGAAGCGTGACGAAGTGAAGGACGCCAAGAAGATTAAGGTGATTAATCCGATGCCAGTAACTGTACACCCCCAAAAATCTCTGGAATTACATGATCGTACCTTTCGTGCGATGAACACAGATGTCTCGATATTTTTGCTCAGTGCTGACGCCCGTCATGCTAATTGCGTGCTCGACGCAGCGGAGTGGTTTTTTGTCCAAATGGAGTGGCGACTTAGCCGCTTCCGCGATAGTAGCGAGATATCTACGCTTAACCGAACAGGATCAGGTCGGGCATCACGCGTGTTGTTCGAGATATTACAACTGGCGGCGCGGTCATATGAAGAAACAAGTGGGGTGTTCAACCCATTGATAGGTCCGGCGTTGATTGCTGCCGGGTACAACCGGACTTTCGACGATATCGGCACGGATGCGATGCAGCCAGGATTAGGCGATTCTGCCAAACTGAGTGCCATTCCAGGCTTTGTGGATAACGTCATTCTTGACCCACTCACACGGCAAGTCACCCTCCGCAACAAGGTGCAGTTGGATCTGGGTGGGATTGCGAAAGGCTGGGCTATTGACCGTACTTTTCGCACTCTGTCCAAGATGGGCCCTTGTTGCATCAACGCAGGTGGTGATGTGCATGTTGGCGGCTCATTTGAACCGGACGGAGATGGCTGGCGTATCGATATTGCTGATCCTTTCGCGCTTGACCTAGATACTGTCAAGGGCATGCGCGCAGTCATGTTGAAAGACCGCGCGATTGCAACGTCGGGTGTCATGAAACGGCGCTGGTTGGTTAATGGCACGGAACAGCATCATCTGATCGATCCGCGCACCGCACAGCCGGCGCGTAACAACCTGTTGTTTGTCACTGCAATTGGCGACACGACGATTCAGGCCGAAGTCGCCGCGAAGACCGTGTTCATCATGGGCGAAGAAGAGGGCAGCGCGTGGGCCGACGCGCGCCAAATCCCAGTGCTGCTCATGTTCCGCGATGGCGAATACCTGTGTAATGAGTACTTCCCCGGCACGGTGTAGGCTGTAGACAGCAGGATACAAGAGACAGGAGGCAACAGTTGCAATCTGGCCTCTTATCTCTGATCCTGTCTATTAAATTCAGTAATCCGCGATTCAGACTTCTATTTCTCCAGTTTCCCCTTCATCGCCGCATCCAGCACCTGCACCGGGTGAAGCGCTTTTCTCCCACCAAGTTGTTCGATCTGTTCGCGGCACGACGTACCGGGGGCAACAATAAGCGTATCGGCGCTGGCAGTGCGCACCGCGGGCAGCAGCGACAATTCGCCGACTTGTTGCGAGATCTCGAAGTGCTCGGCCTCGTATCCGAACGCGCCCGCCATGCCGCAGCATGACGAATCGATTTCCTTAACGCGATACCCGGCCATTCCCATGACCTGCTTCGTGCCAGTGGTGCTCCAGACCGACTTTTGGTGACAGTGCCCGTGGAACAGAACTTCGGCATTTGCGGGGAAGATCGGTTTAAGCGACACGCTGCGAGATCCATCGGCCAGCGCCTTTACAAGGAAGTCCTCAACCGATTGCGTTGCATTGCCCACGGCTTCGGCATCTTCGCCCGGCTGCAGGTCAAGGTAGTCGTCCTTAAGCATCGCGATGCAACTCGGTTCGAGTCCCAGAATCGGAATGCCTTGCCGTGCGAGTGGCGCGAGCGTGGCAATGTTGTGCTTCGCCAGAGGAACGACAGCGCCCGGTTGCCCTTGCGATACCAGCGTGCGACCACAGCACTTGGTCTTTGGCACGATTACGTTGAACCCGGCGCGTTCGAGCAGTTCAACGGCCGCAATACCAATCTCAGGGTTGTTATATTGCGTAAACGTATCGACAAACAACGCGACCGTCGATTTGGGGTCGGTGTTCGCCGCGGGCTTAGTGTGTTTCTTCCACCACGCGCTGAATGTCTTCGGCGCAAAGGCAGGCATCGGGCGCATCTTGGTGACACCCATCCACCCGAACACTGTGCGGGCCAGTGGGAGTTTCAGTGCCCAGTTTGCCAGTGGGGCGAAAGGTGCGCCGAGTGCATTAAAACGCGCAATGTTGCCAAACAGGAACGCGCGTAAGGGCAACCCCTTTTGTGCGTAATACTTGGCCATGAAGTCGCTCTTCAGTTTGGCCATGTCGACGCTCGATGGGCATTCGGCTTCGCACGCCTTGCATGACAGGCACAACGACAGCGCGTCGTATACCATCTCGGCGGTCACCGGCGGTGGACTACCCGCCTCGCCCGTGTTGGCGATACGCTCGGGCGCAAGCAAGGCGCTCTGCTCGGTGATGAAGTGCCGCAGCAGGTTGGCGCGTCCGCGCGTGCTGTGTTTCTCTTCCTTGGTAGCGCGATACGATGGGCACATCACGCCGCCGTCTTGCTTGCGGCACACGCCGTTGCCGTTGCACTGCTCCACTAGCCCGGCGTAGGATTTGTCCTTGCGATAAGTGAATACGCTTGTAAACGGCACCGTCTTGAAGTTCGGCCCGACGCGCATGGCGTTGGCAGGGCCTACAGCGTCAAGGTCCTTGCCGTTAACTTTCTTATTCGGATTGAGCAGGTCTTTGGGATCGAGCAGCTTCTTGATCTTACAGAAAACCTGATATACCTCGGGGCCGTACAACGCCTCATTCCAACGTGTGCGTTCATGCCCGTCGCCATGCTCACCGCTCATTGCGCCGCCCATAGCCTTGCATAGTTCCAGTGCAGCATTGCCAATGTCGTGCATCGCTTCGACGCCGGCTACCGATTTGAGGTTGACCAGTGGGCGCACATGCAGCACACCGGCGCTGGCGTGCGCATAGAATGCACCGTCGGTATTGTGACGCGCAAACACTTTGCGCATCTCGCGCACATACTCAGCCAACCGATCGACTGGCACTGCTACGTCTTCAATAACTGAGATCGGCTTGTACTCGCTGCGGATACTGAGCAAAATCCCCAGTCCGATCTTGCGCACCGCCCACACATCGGCCTGTGCCTGCACATCGACCATGGTGGCGACTGAACACGGCAGGTGTTCACTTGCGACCAAACGCTTGAGCCGTTCCATGCCGACGACGACCTCGGCTTCATTCTCGCCGTCAAATTCGATGATCAATACTGCGTCGGGTGTGCCGTTCAACCACGTCATCTTGCGCGCATATTCGGGAATGCCGCGCGCGAGTCGGATCATCAATTCGCCCATCAGCTCAACCGAGCTTGGATCGGCGGTCAACAACGCAGGTGTGGCGCGCATGGCGGCATCCAGCGTGTCAAAAGACAGCACGACCAACCCTGTCTTGATCGGCTTCGGCATCAGGTGCAATGTGGCGTCCAGCACAATTGCCAGCGACCCTTCTGAGCCAACGATGAGCGGAGAGAGGTTGAATTGGCTGATGGTGCGCAAGTGCGATTCCATGTTGAGCGTCTGACGGTTGAGGCTGGCATCGAGTAGCCCAACTTGTGGATGGGCTGGATCGTATGACAACATCTCGCTGATGTAGTCGGCATTGTAGCCGCTGGCGCGCCGCCACACTTTGGGGAAGTCGCGTCGGATTGCGGCGTCACTGGATTGCACAATCTGCAAGACGCCGTTGTTGATCTCGCCCAACCGTCCTGAGGCACGGCGGGCGTCCTGCAAACTCGCAGCGCCAAACGTCACAAGGCTGCCATCAGACAACAGGCAACGCATCGACTTGATGTGATCTGAGGTCATGCCGTGGCGGATCGAATGTGCACCGGTAGCGTTGGTGCCGATAATCCCGCCGATGGTGGCGCGTTCGCCGCTGGCAGGGTCGGGGCCAAATTGCAGCTTCATGGGCGCAAGCTGCTTGTTTAGCAAACTGAGCACAACACCCGGCTGTACGCGCACTTCACGCGCAGCAGCATTCACATCCAGCACCTTCGACATGTACTTGGACATGTCGATCACCAGCCCAGGCCCGATGGCCTGACCGCCAAGGCCGCTACCGCCGCCGCGCGGAATGATGGGCACGCCGTGTTCGGCGCTCAACTTCACGGCCGCGATGACATCGTCGTCCGTTTTGGGTAAGACGACGCCTAACGGAAAGACCTGATAGTTGCTCGCATCAGTACTATAGAGTACTCGCGTGGCATCATCAAAACGTACTTCGCCCGAAAGTTGGCTGGAGAGTGCCTCTGCAAGAGGATGAACGGTGGTTTGGTGGGTCGTTGTCATGGTTGAATCACCCTACATAATCGCGGATATTATGAGCAGCTGCGTAAGCTGCTGCCTCAGCGCGATTATTCACATGAAGTTTGGAAAAAACTGAACTGACATAGTTGCGTACAGTGCCTTCACCGAGCGATAGGACATCAGCAATCTCGCGATTAGTTTTGCCTTCGGAAAGAAAAGCCAGCACGCGCAGCTCTTGCTCGGTCAAGTCTGAAAATGCGCTTTCTTCTTTCTTGCGCGCCTGTTCACGCATGCGAGCAAACACGCGCGAAGTCGTTGTTGGATCCAGTGTGGAGTCGCCACGTCCGACGGTCTCAATGGACTTGATCAGGTCATTGCTGCCAATCTGCTTGAGCACATAACCGGAAGCGCCTGCGGCAATAGCCTCAAATAACGTATCGTCGTCGCCGTAGGAAGTCAGCATGATGACTTTCACATCCGGCGCAGCCTGCGTTATTTCGCGACACGCCTCAATCCCGCTCATGCCGTTCAAACGCACATCCATTACGATAATCTCAGGCCGATGAAGCATTGCTTTGCGCACGGCTTCCTGCCCACTCGACGCTTCGTCAATGACTTCAAAGTCGGGATGACGACCGAGTAATGCACGTAAACCCACACGCACTACCTCATGATCATCTACGAGCAACAATCTGATTTTCGACATCTCTTAATACAAGTGTAACGACTGTGCCACTACCGGCCAATCCCTTAACATCGAGTGACGCGCCTAATAGTTTGGCGCGTTCCCGCATGTTACGCAGTCCATCTCCGACTTTACCACCAAGGTGACTTCCACTGACGGGTAGCAAGCCACTGCCGTTGTCGCTAATACGTAGACACACAGCACGGTCGGTAGCATCATGTCCATCATAACGCAACTCCACCGAAACCTGCGATGCTCCGGCATGTCGTGTGATATTGCTCAACGCCTCGCGCGCGATCTGGTAAACATGCTGGCGCTGATCCGGTCGTAAAGTGAATGACGACTGGCTATCAGAGCTCCATTTAGTTTCAATACCGGTGCGATTGCGGAACTCGCTCGTGATCAGAACCAACCCATGCGCAAGGTCTTCATCCGTAGAGGCAGAGCGCAGGTCATAGATGTAGCTGCGAATACCTTGAATGGCTTTATTGAGCGATGTCATCACCTGATCGAGTTGCACGCGCGCCGTGCCCAGCAATTCGCTGTCATTCAGGGTGAGATATGGTGAGACTGACACCTCATCGACTGAACGCCGCACGCCGTCGAGAACAAGTCCAGCAGCGTAGATCGACTGAATAGTGCCATCGTGCAAATCTCGGCTGATACGCTCGCGCTCGGTGCGCAATGATTGTTCACGTTCGAGATCCTGAGCCATGCGGTCCGTTTCAATGTGGAATACTTCCATCGCGCGCAGAAAGTTAACTACGATCACAAGCCCCACCACTGCGCGCGCGATACCCACCGGCAGCCCGGTCAAGTTATACAGCACCTGGCTATTGATCAGACTAGCGGGAAATATAGCCACAGGCGTGACCAGTATGCCTTCGACAAACGCATACAGCACAAACCCATACCCGGCCAGGCGCAGGACATTGACGATGCGCTCGTCGTTTAACGGTCCAACCAGCCTTGATGCCTGTCGGCGCAAGCCAAGTGCCACCAGTAGCGCACTGGGTATGCATACCAGATAGCGAAACAGGGCTTCGACGATGAGACTGCGTGACGGATCAGATGGCAGAAAGACATACTGGACTAATAGAAGCAGGCTAAGGATGACATAACCAGTGATCGGGATAATGAATTTCACCGGACGGGCAATGCCTGGCTCATGCAGCTTGATGCCAAAAGCCAGTAGAGCCATGAAAGTTGCGAGATAAACGAGTAACTGCAGGAAGCGCAGGTCCTGGATGCCCTCGGCGGGCAGCAGAGAGGATTGCAGCGGAATAAACGCATTCCCCCATGTTGCCACAGCTTCGAGCAGGCCAAAAATGGCTAAAAAAGGTAGAGCGCGCGCCAGACCAAGCTTACTGCGCTGACCCCATTGCAACGCCATAGTAACACCCAGCACTAGAAATACCTGACCATGAACAAACTGTACAATCGTATCATTGACTGCAAAGAAAGCTTTGTACTGTTCAACAATTCTTAGCCAATCCACACGTCATCTCCCACAAACCATACATCAGATTTCAACAAATTGCAGGAAATAATCTCACCACGTATAATAGTTTGAGTGTTCACCACTGCTGCTTTTCTCCAGATCGTTGCTGCCTTGCTTGCCCTGCCAGGAATCTTTTTCATCCTGCGCGCCATAGGAAGGGCAAAAAAATCGCGATCCGCGACCTATTATGCCACTCGTCGCCTCGCCGCTAATAGCTCCAACAGTGATCTTGCCAAATTGGGCATCATCGTAGTGATTGCTTTCAGTATGGTGGTGATTAGTATATTCTTGCCACCGGAAATTGTCACCCCGGTGCCCGTAAGTGATGTGCCTGTATCAACCGCTGTATCTGCGTCCACCCCTGTGCCTCCAGCTACAGTGATGACGACACCTGCTGTGCGGGCAACGCCTACATCAACGCCATCTGGTTTTGCTACAGCATCACGAGTGCCACCGACCTCTATACCTGTGCCTGCAACCACAAGCATGCACCAGTTGACACTGCGGTCGATCAGCAGTGCAATCACGCCGGCTGGACAACCAATCTCTCCCACCACCGAATATAGCCGGGGCGTTGCTAGCATTTATATAGTCTATGATTATGTCGGCATCCAGCAAAACACCGTGATTCATCAAGCATGGCTGCGCAATGGTGAAGGCGTGTACTATGATTCGTCCACATGGTCGCGCACCGGAACGGGAATTGGTTACTTTGTGTGGTCGCCAAAAAAGGGTTTCGTTCCTGGTTTGTATGAAGTGCGCATCTCCCTCGGCGATATCAAACAATTCTCGGCCAACTTTATTGTCAAGTAGATATTGAAAGTCAGAACCACGGTTTTAGCGGTTTACTGGATTACACGGATAGGTCAAACTTCAGACTCTGCCCAATTTGCGATCTCCATTCCCATGCTAACAAGTGACACCGCAACCCAGATGGCGCTCGAATCTGGCTTCGACCTGGTAGGCTTTGCGCCTGCTGGTCCCACTCCCGGAGCACAAGCCTTCCTCGATTGGATGGACGCCGGGTATGCCGGGGAAATGGCCTATCTTGGGCGTGAACCATTCAAACGCCTCGATCCGCGCCATGTACTTTCCGGAGCACGCACCGTGATGATGGTAGGCGTGAGTTATGACACACAGGTGTTTCCTGACGCCCTGCTGGTTGATCCCTCGCGTGGGCGCATCGCACGTTATGCGTGGGGGCAGGATTATCACGAGGTACTGACGCCACGTCTACGCGCGCTGGGAGACCGGCTAGCTACGCAGTCGCGCGCCTACATTGACACAGGCCCGGTGATCGAGCGTGCATGGGCAGAGCGTTGCGGCCTGGGCTTTATTGGTAACAACACTTGCCTGATTCATCGCAAGCGCGGGTCTTATTTTTTTCTTGGTGCGGTGTTTCTGGCAGAAGAGATTGTGACAGAGGAAGTCATAGGTCAGAAGTCAGAAATCAGAAGTCAGAGGACGGAAGCCAGAAATGGGTATGAAGAGACGCAAAAAGTTGCCGTAACCCGCGCGGGAGGTCATGATGTTTCACCAATCGCATCTGTGGGCTGCGGTAAGTGCACCCGCTGCCTGGTAGTGTGTCCAACTGGGGCATTGGTCAGACCAAGGGTGCTGGATGCGCGGCGGTGTATATCGTATTTGACCATTGAACAGAAAGGCGCGATTCCTGTGGAGTATCGCCCTCGGTTGGGTAACTGGCTGTTCGGCTGCGATGTGTGTCAGGATGTGTGCCCGTATGTGCGGCGCTATTCACTACCGACGCGTGAACAGGCCTTTTATCCAGCGGACATCGAGCGCGCCGCCCCACGTTTGCTGGATGTACTGGCGCTGGATCGAGCAGGATTCAATGCCCACTACAATGGTACGCCACTAGTACGCGCCAAGCGTCGTGGGCTGTTGCGCAACGCCTGCGTAGCGGCAGGCAACTGGGGCAGCCGGGAAGTGTTGCCGGCACTTGAGGCTTTAATGGCTGACGATGAGGGGCTGATCCGAGAGCATGCGGCATGGGCCATTACTTGTATAAAGGAAAAGGAATGAACAATTTTCACGCCGGACACGCAACGGTTACACCGGGCAAGTACGCAATGCGCATCATATGGTGCGTCGTGCTGTGCGGTGTACTCGGCTTGAATCCAGTGTCCGCATCGGATCGACATGTGGCGCCTGATCGCGTAATGGCGCCGCTTGCGGTTGATGTTCTTTCTCCTGAACTGCAGCAGCTACTCGACTCATCCGCGTCGGATACACGCTTGCCGGTGATCATTAGCTTTAAGGCGCAGGCTGACCTGGCTCAGGTTGGCAGAACGCTTGGCCCTGTAGCGACAGGTGTGGAGCGACGACAACAATTACGTGTCGGCGTATTCCGTGCACTCAAGTCTGTTGCGGATGTATCGCAGACCAGTTTTAACGCGTTTCTATCTTCGCCTGTTATAGCGGCGCAGGTGGAAGCAGTGCGACCATTCTGGATTTTCAACGGCGCCGGGGTGCGCGCTACACCGCAGGCCATTCAAGCCATGGCAGCACGTAGCGACGTTGTCTCGATCACGATTGATCACTGGCGGCAACGTGTTGATGTGCCTGACTTATCACCCGCTACACAGGCTTCACCGCCCATTACGCGTGTCATAGCATTTGCACCGCAGGACACGCCTGCGCCCGTTGCGCTACCATGGGGTATCACGCAGATTCGCGCTGATAGCGTGTGGACGGCGCTCGGTATCACGGGTACCGGCGTCACGATTGCTAACATAGATTCGGGTGTTGACTGGCAGCACCCTGCGTTGCAGTCCGCCTACCGCGGCTGGCGCGCCAATGGCGTGCCCGATCATTTGCACAATTGGTACGACGCGACGGGGGAGGCCGCAGACTACCCTACCGATATGTATGGTCATGGTACTCACACGATGGGCACAATGGTAGGGCAGGGAGGAATTGGCGTGGCGCCGGGCGCGCGCTGGATGGCAGCCAAGGGATTGGATAGAACCGGCTCCGGATATGACTCGTGGCTGCATGCTGCGTTTGAATTCATGCTCGCGCCGGGTGGCGACCCCAGCTTTGCGCCTGACGTGATTAGTAACTCGTGGGGCAATAATGATGGAACTGACACCACCTTCCAAGGCGATATCGCGACAGTGCAGAGCGCCGGTATCTTTGTCGTCTTTTCGAATGGCAATGCCGGGCCGCGCGCTGGATCGGTCGGTTCGCCCGCCAGCCTGCATGGGGCGATCGGGATTGGCGCTACCGATCCCGACGATGAGGTGACCAACTTCTCCAGCCGTGGGCCGTCACCGTTTGGCGAAGTGCGCCCGATGCTGAGTGCGCCAGGTTTGAAGGTGGTATCGAGTTTTCCCGGCGGCGCTTATGCAACCAGCAGTGGTACATCGATGGCCGCGCCGCACGTGGCCGGCGCAGCGGCTTTGCTGCTCAGTGCCAATCCATCGCTGGATATCACTAGTACGCTGTATGCATTGACCAGCACGGCAGTACATGTAACGGCGGCGCCTAATAACAACATAGGCTGGGGGCGCGTAGATGCTTATGCTGCCGCTCTCTCCGTAATGACGACTGGCGTGATCACCGGCATAGTGCTGGATGCAGGACAGCCAATCAGCGATGCCCTAGTCATCGCCGGCAATGGTGCGACCCAGGCACAGGCACTTTCAGGCGCTGATGGCAGTTACGCCATTCGTGTCGCTCCGGGGGCGTATACGGCGACAGCCAGCGCATTTGGTTACAATGATGGTCAGACAAATGCGCAACTCGTTGTGCACGGGCAGGTAAAAGCCTTCAATTTTAACCTGAATCGCAAGCCGTATGGCATAGTCAGTGGTAGCGTCTATGATGCCGTTAGCGGCGCGCAAATCACGACGACTGTCATCACCGTACCGAGCACGCCGCGTTCGTCTTCAAGCAATATTGGCATACCGCCGATGTACTATATTAGTCTGCCCACCGGCGCCTATACCCTCGAAGCGCGCGCGCTGGGTTATCTTGTGCAGACGCGCACGGTCACTATCAGCGAAGGTGCGGCGCTGGCTGTGTCATTCCACCTGACGCCTACGCAACGTATTGTGTTGGTCGACACCGGCGCGTGGTACTACGCCAGTGCGACAGCTTATTATCGTGCGGCACTGGATGCCCTATCGCTGACCTATGACGAAATCCGTGTGAGACACGTGCCGGCGGACACGCCTGACATAGCGCAGTTACTGAAGTACGACACTGTGATCTGGTCGGCGCCGCAGGACTCGCCAGGAGTGATTGGCGCAGGCGATGTGATATCGAATCTCATCGGCAGTGGCCGCAACCTCATCATTTCGGGACAGGATGTCGCCTTTTATGATGGTGGCGGTTATTTTGGCGAACAGTCTTACTTCCGCAAATTGAACGCCTATTATTACGCTGACAACGCGCCGACACGGCATATTATTGGCGAGCCCGGCACATTTCTGAGTGGCAACGACTTTTCCATCAGCGGCGGTGAAGGGATGGATAACCAAGGTCTGCCGGATGTCATCGCCGTGCGTAACGCTGACTATGGAAACCAGATCGCGCGCTATGATGCCGCGGTGTATAGCCGTGACGGCGCGGTGATGTACAGCCAGACCTGCCTAAATTATCGTGCCGCGTTTTTCTCGTTTGGCATCGAAGGCATTAACTCCACGGTTGAACGCAGCAGTGTGATCGGCAAGGTGCTGGCTGCGTTCGATGTTCCGCGCCCAACGGCTGGCCTTGAAGTACTGCCACGCGACAACTTCGCGACGGGTCTGCCAATTGGTTTGCCGGGACAAACCCTCTCGCACACCGTGCGAGTGCGTAATACGGGTGATGGCGGCATTACCGATACGCTGACATTTCATCTGTACGGATACCAGTGGACGACGAGTATCAGCCCGACCCAGATCACGTTAGCGCCGTGCGCGTCGGCGCTGGTGAATGTGAGCGTCACCATACCACTCACAGCCACGCGCAACACGCTCGACACGGCAGTGCTGACTGTTACATCGGCCAATTCACCGACGCTCAGCACGACTATTTCACTGACAAGCAAGACGCCTGCCGCGATACTACTTGTTGATGATGACCGCTTCTATAACCGTGAACATGATTATCTTGACGCCTTCAGTGCGCTAGGAAACGAGGTCGACCGTTTTGACAATCATTGGGAAACTGGTGTGACACTGTCGCCGCCGCTGACGACATTACAGATGTACCATGAAGTGGTGTGGTTCAACGCCTATGACTGGTATGATCCGCTGACGGTTGCTGAAGAAAATCGATTGCAGCAATACTTGGATGGTGGCGGGCGGCTGTTCCTCACCTCGCAGGCTGTACTGGCCTATACCAACCTCTACCCCTTTAACCGCAACTATCTGGGTATTGCGGCGATTAACTTTAACGACACGACTCTGGCTATTATCGGTGCGCCAGACAGTGCTATCGGCGATGGCTTTGCAGGCGGTACGATGTTGCCATGGCCGTATAACTGGAACCTGAGCACGGCGCTGCTGCCGATGAGCAACACCCAGGTGATTCTGCGCGGTGATAGTGGTCAGCCATTTGGCTTGGCGCGCGCTGGCGCTACCATTGGACTGCCTTGGCGCACCACCTTCATGCCATTTGCGTTTGAAACACTGACCAGTACGGTGCGAGCTGACTTGATGAACCGCGTTGTCGGTTGGTTGTCGTGGCTGGGTGAATCGACGTTCGGCGCTAGCACCAGTGCAGTCTCAGCAGGACAAATCGTCACTTATACGGCCATATTGCGCGCTGATGACATGGTACCGCCGATTCTGCGCGATCCGACGGAACTCGAGACGGCAACACCACTTACAACGTCGGTATCGGTTTCGTTCCCACTGGCATCGAATCTTGCCGTCGTGTCATCGACGCTGGCATCAGCTACCGACCACGACGCAGGTGAGTGGCATGGCATGATGGCACAGGGTGATGTGGTGACACTGACGTTTACAGTGTCGTCGACGGCTGGACTAAGCGACGGAACGGCTTTGACGGCTACGATGTTTGTCGGTCTGGATGGAGTGGCGATGCGGTTTGCGCGCCAAGTTGTTGTTCACAGCAACACACCTGTGTTGGTTTCGTCGCTCGATCTAGCGCCTGCACCGGTGCGATGGCGCAATACGATCACCTTGACGCTGCATGTGACGAACACCAGTGGTGTGGACGCGCCACTGGCTCATGTGACTGACGCCGTGCCGTTTGCGCTGTCATTGATCACACCGTCGCTGAGTGTGGATGGCGGCGGCGTACTGACAACGATCAATAATCGTGTGAACTGGGATGGGGCGATTGAGGCTGGTGGAGCGATAACGCTGACGTACGCTGTAAACATACCGAGGCTCAATGTCACCACGTTATCCACTTACTACAATGCCGCCATCGTCGATAACGGCGCCGGGCAGGTGGCACAAAGTGCCCTCTGGATCACACCCGAAATGCGGGTGTACTACATGCCGGTGGTAGTACGTCAAACGTGAAACGTAAAGCTCGATGTAGAGTGGTGTGGCCAGAGGAGTGAAGACAGATTACTGAATTCTGGTTTTTAGTCTCCTCTTCACCTTTGCCCGCGAATCAATGTGCGTGTCTCGGTCACAGTTAACTCGCGCCACCCCCCCAGCCGTAATCCTGATAACGTTACAGGACCGATAGCCACGCGCACAAGCCGTAATGTTGGCAGGCCGACATGAGCAGTCATGTGGCGAACCTGGCGTTTTTTGCCTTCGCTCAGGACGATTTCCAGCCACGCGGTGGGGCCGTGCGGCGTGATGGGTTTTTCTCGTGGTGGGAATTGCGGCACCTCCGCCAGCACGCGCGCGCTACATGGCTGGGTGTGATAGCCCTGGATAGTGACACCGAGGCGCAGTTGCGTCAGGGCGTCCTCCATCGGCGCGCCTTCAACCTGTACAACGTACGTTTTCGGCAGCTTATAGCGCGGATCAGTCAGGCGGTGGATAAACGCGCCATCGTCGCTCAGGATCAAAAGGCCCTCGCTGTCATAATCGAGCCGGCCAGCGGCATAGACGCCAGCCGGCAGGCCGAATTCGCTCAGCGTGCGCTTGCCGACGTCGCTTGCTGACTGCACTTCGTGCGTGAACGAAGTCAGTACACCATAAGGCTTATTAAACGCAATATTCATCAATACTCACACTTTAGCGCAATTCAGAAAGGTAACCGTGCAGTATCGGGATCACGATGAACATCGTGCCTTGGCTGACTGGGCCGTCGATGCCTATTACGGCACGCTGTCGCATTGGCTTCGGTCGCGTCGGGTGAGTCCATGTCATCACGTCTCCGCCAGCTTCCAGCGCATATATAATCTTGAAAGTGTCAGACTTAGTCGCTCTACTAGACCGCCTATCGCAGTTGGCCGCAACACCGTTGCTGGCTGCACTGGCTGGTTCGGCAATTATCGTTTTACTAATTCGCAACTGGCGACTCACTTTGCCTGCCTTGATCGTACAGTATGTGATCATAGGTATCATGCTGGCGCGCGTCATCCCTCCTGGTGTGGCGTTGATCAAACCGATGGCCGGTGCGTTGGTATGTCTGGCGATCAGTGTGGCTGCGCAGGCTGCCGATAGTCAGCGTGCTACGCGCGGAGAATCTGTGGCTGTAGAGCGCATCCGCCATGTGGCGTGGCGCAGTGTGCCGGCACAGGTGCTGTTGCGTGCCATCGCCACTGTACTTGTACTCACCGCGGCATTTGGCGCATCCATACGTTTTCCGCTGCCCGGTAATACGCGCGATCTTGGCCTCGGCGCCTACATGCTGCTGGCGGGCGGCCTGCTATTGATGGCAACGGCATCCGAAGCGCTCAACATCGGCATCGGGTTGCTCATGTTCATCTCATCGATCGAACTGGGATATACACCGCTTGAACCCAGCATCAGCGTCAGTGTACTCCTCGGTTTAATGACGCTACTGGTTGGGTTCGCTATCGCGTATCTTACGCTTGCAGACGGTGGTGTGATGCTTGAACAGATCAGAGTCGAACTTCCAGTGCGGGCGCGCCTCACGCGCCGGAGCGATTCTAGTCGCCTCTCCCCGGAGCAGACCAAACAGGATGTATAGCACTTT
>CAIQQO010000364.1 GCA_903873965.1 uncultured bacterium | reverse complement strand
CTACTTTGCGTCATGTGCGAGCCTTCGTCATGTACAGCTTGTCTTGGCGCATGAAGCGATCCCCTTCCGTTCCGCACATAACTACTACGCATCTCCTAATATGCCGAAGTCACAACCATGACTCATACGTTTTCGCCCTCACCCGACCCAATTGAGTTTGGTGGCGACATGTCGATTGACCAACTGTAGGTGATGCACTAATCTTGAGTAATGAAGAGGCAGCACATAAGTTACTGATCGAGAGTGTGCCAAGCACAGCACAAACTATCAGTGGCTACGAAGTGTATGTAGTGGATGCGACATCGGTATATCGGCCGGAAGCGGAAACATTGAGCGACCGCGTGCTGCTCAAGTCGGAAGCGAGTGAGCCGGGGCGGCCGGGACAAGCGTACTCGATGCTGACGCGTGCGGTGCAGGAAGGCAGTTCGTGGGTGGCACCAGAAGCTGTGCAGCGGATTGGCCGTGCTCAGACAGCTAACCAAGTGGCGGGCGATCAAGTCCGTGTGTTGGCAAAGCAAAATACGCAACGTAAAGTGGTTGTGGGTGATAGTGACTACGCCAACGCCGTGTTTTTAGCGGTGTTTGTGCTGCTGCAACACGTGGTGGCATTGGTGCGTCTGCGCAGCAACCAAACCTTGTATGGAGCGCCACCTCCCTATATCGGTCACTGGCGTCCCAAGAAACACGGTGCCTACTTCAAGGTATCCAAGCCAGGATGGGCGGCCGATCAAATGTGTACGATTGAACTCCTGGGTCAAAGAGTAACCTTGGCGGCTTGATACAACTTACACTTCAAGAAACTCGTAACCTTGCCCGGTCTGGTTTTGCATGTGGTCTTTCTCCGCTCTGATGGTATGCCGCGTTACAAGAGACCGTTAGTGTTGTTCTGGACCGGTCCACAGGATGTTCTATTGGCGGATGTGTGTCGCATGTATCTGTGGCGTTTCGTCATCGAACACTTCTTCCGCTTTCTGAAACAGCATCTTGGTCTCACCTCGGCACGCCTTACAAATTTACCCGCCACCCAACTGTGGGTCTGGCTGTGCGTTATGGCTTATACCCAGCTCGTCTTCGCCGTGCCGCGTGTCACCGGCATTGTCCCACCTTGGCAATATCGTAATTCAAGTGTGGGTTTGCCTTTCATCGACACGCCCCGTCAGGTTCAACGTGCCCTTCCAATACTTTTGGCCACCATTGGCACTCCGGCTGCATCGCCCGTCCCTGCCGGAAAGTCGCCTGGTCGCTCCCGTGATTTCCACCCCAAGCCGCGTCCACGCTATTCCGTCATCGTAAAGTCTAAAAAAGACTGCAAAACCGGTAGCCAACTCAACCTATAGTCTGTACATGCCTAAATTGCCATGCTGCAACATGCAATTCATCTTGCATTGTCCAATTTGTCACGCCTAATGTCTGCTCAAAACAGAACTCCTGTTCTGCCGGGGCTCTAAACTCAAGATTTATGAAGTCGGCAGAATGTGAATGAACCGGGAGTGTATCGACAGGAGTATTCCATACATTATTGGCCGGGTACACCAGGCACCCGCCCAAGCTTTGAACGCCTCGTTCTAGCACCGAGGAGGCTTCCTGCGTATCCTCTCTGACCCTTAACCCCAGCGTGTCGTCGCGAGTACTGCCAGCCAAAGCCAGCGTGGTTCCCAATAACATCAGCGTCGCACAGCCTATTAACAATACTCGCAGCATTCTACACATGGTTACACCTTACCGGATACCAGGAAAACGAGCATTGACCGTGTCGCGTATATTGTGCATCAGATAGCTACAATGACTCACTACCATTGTGATTTCCCCCATGATGTTTTCGTGCGCGATTTTTCAGTGTAACCTGCGGCGATTTGCTACGCCAGTATATCGCCAGGAAACACGGATTGACTCATCATCGGCTATCGCATGATATTGGAAGGGTATTACCAGGAGGCAGCGGCCGGACCTCACGCATCACGTTCCGCACTCCATAAGTCGCTCGCGTAATCTATTTGCGAGGTCCATAGCATGCGGAAACCTGATCATGGTGGTATGACCGCCGGCGCACTCTACAGTATCAACACTGGTCGCGAGGCGACTCCACCCCAGCGCTGGGTCAGCCGTCCTGATGAGTACTTGCTCCACAGTCTGCTCACGTGCGCGAAAGACTGTCGCATGGCCGCCATATGAACGCGGCAGGTAAGCGGCAATGGCCTGCAAATGCACGCGCATGATATATCGAGTGACAGCGGGCAGACTCATGGGGTCTGGCACACCCGCAAGCCGTATCACACTGTAATTTTTCACGCGTTGAATTGTTCCTGCCACCCCAAGGCGCCAGTATTCGTTCAGCCAGCCAGGCGCATTGCGCCATACATTCGCAAGGCGTCGCAGGTTCAATGTGGGCGGCACGAGGCTGGACTGTGGCGCCCAGGTCTCCATCAAGCCGAGAAATGCCACCGACTCGCCCTGCGCATCAAGTCGACAGGCCACTTCATACGCCACCAGCCCGCCCATGCAATATCCCGCAAGATGATATGGCCCATGAGGTTGAAACGCTTGGATCGCGTTCAAGGCGTGGATCGCCATGGCCTCAATCGTTGCGTCGGGTGACTCGCGACTTGGCGTGTCGATGCCCCTGGCTTGTATACCAACAACAGGTTGTTCTGCACCCAGGCTGCGTGCGACATCAACCAGATTCAAAAGGCTTCCGCCAAAGCCGTGCAACAGAAAAAATGGAGGCGCCTGATTGCCAGCCACACGGGGCTGCAGCATGACCAGTGATGACCAGGAGCCTGTCCGGCCGTCGCCTTCGGCAATCACTGCAGCCAGCTGCGCCATCGTGGGATGCTGAAACAGTGTGGCGAGTGGCAAGCGCCGTCCGAATTGGCTTTCGATGCGGGCAAACAACCGGATAGCGAGTAATGAGTTGCCACCCAGGTCGAAAAAGTTGTCTGCGATGCCAGGTTGCTTGATGTGCGTACCAAGTAGCTCAGCCCAGATGCCCGCAAGGATTTCCTGAATTGGCGTTGATGGCGACGCGCCAGAATTCGGGGAAACTGTATCCGACGCATGCTCCGCCGGTTTGGGTATCGGCAACGCGCGGCGATCGACCTTGTCATGAGAATTGAGCGGCAGGCGATCAAGAAAGACGAACACCGCAGGCACGGCGTATCTGGGCATGCTCTTGCTCAGAAAGGAACGCAATTCACGCTCTTCAGGTGGTTTTTTACCGTCCGCCACGACGTAAGCAATCAGATAACGGTCCATCCCTGGAGCCTCATGGGTGATAACCATCGCATCGCGCACAGCAGGGTGCCGGCTTAAGGCGGTTTCGATCTCGCCCAGTTCGATCCGGTAACCACTGATCTTAACCTGGTGATCGATGCGCCCCAAATACTCCACGTTGCCATCCGGCAACCAGCGCGCCATGTCGCCGGTCTTGTACATACGCGCGCCAGGCTCGTCAGTGAAGGGATCTGCGATAAAGCGTTGCGCAGTCAGTTGTGGTTGATTCAGATACCCGCGCCCGACGCATACGCCGGCGATATGAAGTTCGCCGGGGACGCCAATCGGCATGGGCTGCAGGTGCTGATCCAGCACATAAATGCGCGTGTTATCAGCCGGTTTACCGATCGGAATGCGATCCTTGATCTGCGTTACCCGATAAGCCGTGACGGTGATCGTCGTTTCAGTCGGACCATACCCGTTAAACAGCGCCACCTTATCGCCAACGATTTCTTGCCACAGCGCGACGGATTCAGCCTGCATCTGCTCGCCGCCGATATAGGCATGCCGCAACCGTGACGGCATACGTTCCTTACGCGCCCACATCTCATGCACCCAGACGCGCCAATACGCCGTGGGCAACAATACAGCCGATATTTGCGCAGTATCCAGTAACCGCGTGAATTCGGCGGCGGTGGGTGGCAAACCGGCCGGGCGCAACACCAGTGTGGCGCCACTGATCAACGTGGGAAGTATTTCTTCACTCGCGAAATCAAAGGTCAGACTGGTGAACTGCAGCACACGATCACCCGGCTGCAGCTTTTGGATGCGCAAATCAGACAGAATGAGATTAACCAGGCTCCTGTGCTCGATCACAACGCCCTTGGGCTGGCCGGTAGAACCCGAGGTGTAGACCACATAAGCAGGGTGGTGCTGACGCGCACCACTCACCGGCGTCGTGGATGGCTGTCGCGCAATGTGTTCCCATCCGCTGTCGAGGCAGACCAGATCGCAGCCGAGATTTGATAACGATTCAACGTAGCTCTTCTGAGTCAGTAGAACGGTCAAGCCAGTGTCTTGGGCGATGAACTCTGTCCTGGAGCGCGGGTAATCGGGATCGATCGGCACATAAGCACCGCCGGCCTTGAGTATGCCGATCAAGCCGACAATCATCTCAAGAGAGCGTTCGATGCACAATCCGACGAGTGATTCAGGGCGCACACCGCGATCGCGCAGGTCATGCGCCAGTTGGTTGGCGCGTTGGTTCAACTCGCCATAGGTCAGCGATTCGCTGCCATACACGACCGCGACGGCATCAGGCGCGCACAGCGCCTGCACCTCGAATAACTCGTGCACGCATTGGTCGTGCGGGAACTCACGAGCCGTGTCATTCCATTCCACCAGAATCTGATGGGATTCTGCATCACCAAGCAGCGGTAGTTGAGTGATGGGGCAGACGGGATGAGCGATGGCGCCCAGAGCTACCTGGCGAAGCTGCGCCGCCATGCGTGTGATCGTTTCAGGTTCAAACAGATCAGTGCTGTACTCGATCACACCGTGCAGCCCATGCGCCGTTTCGGTGAACGTCAGGGTGAGATCGCCGATGGTCGTCCCGGTATCGATCTCTACCTCGTGCGCCAGCAGGCTCGGAAGGTCCAGCACAGGTTGTTCCATGTTACGCAGGGCAAACAACACCTGCACGAGTGGATTGCGACTGAGGTCGCGCGGTATATGAAGCTCATCGACCAACCGCTCAAAGGGCATGGCTTGATGCGAATACACCTCCAGGCACGCCTCGCGCGTCCGCGCCAGTAACGCCTCAAACGTGATGCCGGCAGACGCAGAGGGCGACCCGCGGGTCGTCTCGCCATCGCCATGGCGCAAGTCGGCGCGTATCGCCAGAGTGTTGGCAAACGGGCCGATCAAGTTCTCCACTTCCACGCGGTTTCGATTTGCAACCGGCGTCCCGATCACAAAGTCAGCCTGACCCGAACAGCGGTACAACCATGTCTCGAAGATCGCGAGCAGCGTCATAAACAGCGTTGTCCCGGCGCGCTCGCCCAAGTTGCGCAGACTTTGCGTCAACTCGGCCGGGAGGTCAAACCAATGCGACGCGCCATTGAACGTCTGCGCCGGCGGGCGTGGATGATCCGCCGGCAGATCAAGCACACGCGGCGCCTCACGTAAATAGTTGCGCCACCACGCACGTTCCGGGTCAAAGCCAGCGCCTTGCAACAAGCTGCGTTGCCACAACGTATAGTCAGTATATTGAACCAAGAGCCGAGGTAGCGATAGACTTTCACCGCTGACGCAGGAGCGATAATGCGCCGAAAGCTCACGCGTGAGAATCGCCCGCGACCAACCGTCGTTGGCGATATGGTGCAAGGTCAAGACAAGAACATGTTCGTGATCTGATACCCGCACCAGCAAGGCACGCAACGGGAGCGTATGCGCCAGATCGAAAGGAAGCACGATTTCAGTGCGCACTGCCGCTTGCACCGCGCTCACGGAGCATGGATCGGATGCCGAGCCAATGAAACGGGCATCTGCATGCGGGCCTACACTGGAATCGCAGCGTGATAGATCCTCGCAGCGGATACCTACGGCATTGGTCGCGGCTTGCACGCGTTGATACGGTTTGCCCTCAACGGCAACAAAACAGGTGCGCAACACCTCATGCCGCTGCACGATTTCATTCAGGCTACGCTCCAATGCCATGACATCCACGTGACCTTGCAACCGAAAAACTACCGCTGTGTTGTAGGCGCTGTTGGCGGGATCGAGCTGGTTAAAAAACCACATGCGCTCCTGCGCAAAGGACAGCTCAACATCGCTACCGCAAGCGAGATACTGTGGAAGCAGCGGCGGGTCAACCGTTGTTATCGCCTGACCGGTTCGACAGCGCGCCGCAAATTGGCTCAACACCGGGTCGTCAAAGAGCGCGCGCATGGGCAGATCGATATGCAGTTCGGCATGGACGCGCGAAATAACCTGCGCGGCCAGCAGCGAGTTGCCACCCAGTGTGAAGAAGTTATCATTTATGCCTATGCGAGTCACGCGCCTATTAAGCACGCGCTGCCAGATCACCGCAAGCGCTTGATCGAGTGCATCGACCGGCGCCGCATAGTCGGACTGTAAATAAGCTGCGAGTTTATCGGCCAGCCCGATGCGCTGCAGCTTGCCCGTTGGCCCTTTGGGAATATCGGAAACGTAAATGACCCGACTCGGAACCTTGAAGTCTGCCAGTCGCTCTGAGGCAAAGGCTCTTAATTCGCGTTCGGCAGCGCGTGCGCCTTCACGCAACACGATCGCTACAGCCAAGTCTTCGCCCAGCGTCTCATGTGGCACGGCAAAAGCCACAGCCTGGACTACGGCCGGGTGTTCCAGGAAAACTTCGTCGATCTCACGCGGCGCGATCTTCTCACCGCCGCGATTAATCATCTCTTTCAACCGGCCAATAATGCTGAGATACCCTTCAGCATCCAGAATACCCTGGTCGCCGGTGCGAAACCAACCGTCGAAAAATGCTTTCTGATTGGCATCCGGGTTGTTGGAATATCCTGGGGTAACGTTATCGCCGCGAATCACAATCTCGCCGCACTCGCCCGCGTTTAGAAAGCGACCGGTTTCATCGGCAATGGCCACTTCAGGTCCCGCAGCGATACCGACCGAACCAGGGCGTCGGCGATCGGAATCGCTACGGCGATCGGAATCGCTGCGCGGCAACGGGTTACTGGTCATCTGATGCGCCGCTTCGGTCATGCCATAAGCCTCGATGACAGGAGCGCCAAAAACCTCTTCCAGCCGCAGCATGACGGGCGGAGGTAGCGATGCCGAGGAGGAGCGGATCAAACGCAACCGGCTGTTCGCGGCGCGTGATGGATGCGCATCCGCCTGCGCCAAGATAGCCTGGTGCATCGTGGGCACAGCCGTATACCAGGTCGGTTCATACGCATCTAGCCAGTCAAAGAAACGATCGGCCTGAAAACCCGGGGGGCACACCACGCTCGCGCCGGCAGCTAGCGACGCCAGCACCGCAGCGATCAACCCATGAATATGGAACAGGGGCATGACGTTGAGGCAACGGTCATTCGCCTGTAGCGCCAGCGCGACCTTGACGTTGTGGGCGGAGGCACAAAGGTTTGTGTGCGTCAGTGGGACAAGTTTCGGGCGGGACGTCGTTCCAGACGTGTGCAACACCAGGGCAATATCACCAGGCATGGCATAGACAGGCCCTATCGCAGGAAGCTCTTCGACGTTGTTGAAGCGAAATGCACCCGCGATTCTGGTCTTATATAGCTCAATCACAGGAATGCCGTGCTTATGCGCCACCTCGCGTGCAGAAGAATCGAGGTCTGCCGCAATAAGCAATGCCTTGACGGCGAGATCGGTCAGGTAGAAATCAAACTCGGAGGCGCGATAGGCCGGGTTGAGCGGCGCGCTGGCAGCACAACAAGCAACTGCCAGAAATGCTGTAGCCATCTCAGCGCCATTCGGCGCGACGATAGCGACACGGTCATTCCGACCAATCCCCAGGGCATTTAAATACCTTACCGTCTCATTGATATGCGCGAGCAGCGCACTGTAGGTAAGTGGCTCACATGCCTCCGCAATGAGGGCGATGGCATTTGGGTTCTGGTTAGCGTGCCATGCGAGCAAGTCGAAAAGGGTCTGCTCAAGCATCCAACCTCACATATCGGCGATCAGAATCGCTTCCTGATGTATCTTCTTCCTGCTTCGATGGACATGGTACCGTGCCATATGTGCAAAAAACACAACAATCACCCGGTTTAGGGCGAAGCAGCGCATCACATTTGTGACACCGATAGAAACGCAGGCAAGCATCAACCGGCATCTCTTCTTCGCACTGAAAGCCACACAGTGGGCATGTGATGGCGGATCGGAATTCAAGCATGTCAGCATTTTACGTCGATGCGATCTGAATAGTGATGCTCTTATAACCACGCCGCGGGAGTAAAATCTCGCGTATGACCAATACCACAAACGTCATTCGCATGGGCGTGGTCGGCGCAGGCGCTATTGCGCAGCGCGGCATCCTGCCCCACTTGTCGCTCTCCGATGTTCAAGACCGTGTGCAATTGCAGGCCGTATGCGATCCCGTGCCCGGGCGCGCCGCAGCTGCCGCGCAGAAGTTCGGCGTAAAACGCGCGTTCACCACCTATGAAGCGTTGCTCGAACACGGCGATGTTGACGCGGTCAGCATTTGCTCGCCGATCAGCCTGCATTATGAGCAGGGCAAACAGGCGCTCGCAGCCGGCAAGCATATCCATTTCAACAAAACGATGACCACTACCGTGGCCGAAGCCACGGCGCTGATCGATCTGGCGCGCGCGAAGGGGTTGAAGATCGTCGCCTCACCCGGAGAGGTGTTGCGCCCGCACATCAGCCAGACCCGCAAGTTAATCATGGAAGGCGCTATCGGTATTCCGGTATGGACCATCTGCGGCGCAGCGTTCGGGCGCTATCACGAAGAAGAAATCTTCCGCAAGGGCGACGATGTGTTGAGTAACGTCGATCCGTCGTGGTATTTCCGCAAACCGGGTGGTGGGCCACTCTATGATATGACCGTGTATGCACTGCATGGACTCACCAGCGTGCTGGGGCCGGCAAAACGTGTCACAGCGCTATCGGGCACGCGCATTAAGGAGCGCGAGTTCCGCGGCGCCATGATCCCGACCGACGCTGACGACAACACGCTCATGCTGCTGGATTACGGCAATAACCTGTTCAGCATGGTGTATGGCACGGCTGCGGGGAATGTACCCACGGGCGGCCCGACTTTCTTTGGCGCAACAGGCGCCATCATGGGTACAAAGCTCAACGGACAGCCGTTTGACTACCCAGGCAAGGATCAAGCCGACCTGCCCAATGGCAACGTATCGTGGGCATTGCCACACGTGGTTGGAGAACATCGCGCGCTTGGCGAGTTGCACGTGTACGAAGATGTGATGCAACTAGTGGACTGGGTTCGCGAGGGCAAAGTGACGCCTGTCACAGCCGAACACGCTCGCCACGTCATCGATATCATCGAGTCTGCCTATCGATCAGCCGAAACCGGGCAGGTGCAGGACTTGACAACAACATTCGAAGTGTAATGAAACAAGGCAGTCTGATCTGCCACAGACAATGAGCAGTGCCAGCAAGGAATAAAACATGGTTGAAATCCCGCGTTCCTGGAAGCGCTTCGGACTGATTCTGCCGCGCAGCGCGCAAGGGCCAGCGTCCGAAGTGATTGGTGATCCTTGCATTGTATGGGATGAAGAACTGCAGGGTTGGCGCATGTTCCTTTTCTGCCAGCCTCCCGGCCACGGACAAGCGATTTGTCTGAATCAGAATGACGTTGGCCCTGGGCAATGGCAATTCACAGGGCCTCTGACTTTCAGCAATCCTGAGGCGTTATTGGGAGGAACTACACATAAACCCTTTGTCGTCATGGACAGCCAGCAGATGAATCATGCTGCAGTCATCGCCGGCCACTATTGCCTTGTAACGATCAGCTATCTGAATGGGCATAAGGTCGTACAACGGGCGTGGGCTGATCGATTGGCTGGTCCGTGGACATTAGAGTCGGAGGTGTTCATTGGGCCGGGGAATGAAGATGAGTTCGATGGCAAACACGTGGATGCTGTATCTGCCTACTACTTTGCGGATCGGCAAGAGATCATCTACTTTTACATGGGCTATCCACTACAGGCTCAACAGCGTGAAGGCAGCCGCTTTGGTTCTGCTCAGGCTGTAGCCACGCAACGGATCGGTGAACCACATATTCACAAGCGCGGGATCATTCTGGCGCCGAGTGCTGAACATGGGCATTGGGCTGGGGGCTGGGTGGGAGGTCTGCAGTTGTTCCGCGGAAAGACACATCACTGGCTGGCGCTGATCAACGCCTCGCCAACCGCACCAGTACCTACTGACACTGCCATCTCTCGCGAAGAACCGCCACCCAGTCTGGGCGGGTTCGCCTACTGCGATGAGGAATGGCCTGTGCATGGCTGGCACTGGTGCCCCGATCCGATCGAATGGATTGAAGATGTTCCGGAACAAGCCGTAGCCAGTGGCGAGGGTACGAACTTATGGCGGCATCACATTCTGGCGCTACCTCAAGGCGGTCTTGCGCTGTTTTACAACAGCGGCAGTTATGGCCAAGAGCAGATATATTTGAGACTTTCCGACTAGTGTGACATTGCGCAAACCGATTCGATCTGTTTAACTGTAGGTATCCCAGAAGCCCATCGCGCTAATGAATCACCATGAAATACAATGCAGGCTTACTTGCATCTATCATCTTCGCGGTTGTATGTTCCATCAGCCGCGCAGCGCCAGTGTCATCCACCGAAACACCTGTCGCATCAGGCTATTACAACCCCGGTACAACTACTGTCACTGACCTGTATGTCTCGCCCAGCGGGGACGACAAGCACAACGGCTTGACCATCAGCGCGCCGATGCAAACTTTGCGCGAGGCATGGGCACGCGTCCCGATCACGCTGACGACAACCGGGTATCGGTTGAACCTGTTGCCCGGCACCTATCCATGTGAACCCGGCCCCGAAGCCGACAACTGCGTCAATTACTTCGAAAACCGGCATGGCACGGCGTCTCACCCGCTGATCATGCGCGCATTGAATGGCCGTGACACGGTCACCATCCGCGGTGGGCTCAACATTGCACAGGTAGACTATCTCTACCTGTACAACCTCAACCTCGTGGGTGGCGCACCGTTGCCCATCAACAACTCAGGTAACAACCTGCTGCACCTTGCCAGCGTTGATCATGTGCTGTTGCATGGTTTATCAGTGTTGGGTCCGGATTGCGCCAACGACCAATGCAACAACCTGCAGGAAGTGCTCAAAGTCAATCAGGCACAGTATGTGTATGTTGAAGACAGCACCATTGGCGGCGCATGGCATACGGTAGTCGATTACTTCTCCGTTCAGTATGGCCACTTCCTCAACAACAACCTGCACACAGCCGGACAGTGGTGCATGTACATTAAAGGCGGCTCTGCCTATTTACACATCGAGGGCAACGAACTGCATGACTGCCAGTTGGGCTTTGAAAGCGGCGAAGCTTCGAACCTTGCCGTCATGCAAGCGCCATGGTGGCATTACGAAGCATATGACATCAAGTTCATCAACAACCTGCTGCATGACATCCCCGGCGTTGGTTTCGGCGCCTCAGGCGCCTACAACTCGCTGTTCGCCTACAACACGCTGTATCGCGTCGGATACAGCAACGACTATAGAACTTATGAGTTGATCGGAATCATCTACGGCGAACGCGGTTGCACACCGACGGACGAGGTGCCCAATGCGATCGATGTCTGCAATGACTTCCTGTCTCGGGGAGCATGGGGACCGAGCGTCATCACGGACTCGCAGCAATCTATCCCCAATCGCAATGTGTACATCCTGAACAACCTGATCTACAACCCCGCACCTGCTCAGACGATGTACCAGCATTTCACCGTTTTCGGGCCCATCGCGCGCCCAAGTGACTTCGCCAATATGCCAGACCCGGTCCGCACTGACGATGCACTTATCATCCGCGGGAATATCATCTGGAATGGCCCACCAGATCACCCGCTGGGAATTGAGGAAGCGAGTCAAGGATGCCAGTCAGACAATCCCACCTGCAACCAGAGCCAACTCAAAGCCCAGAATGCCATCAACCTGTTTGAACCACAACTGATCGACCCGACACATGGCGACTATCGACCACTCACAGGCGGCAACGTAATTTCGGCGTCGAGTATGTACACCTTCTTCACGACAGTTACTGACTTCCCGGCGTGGAACACATTTTCACCCACTGTTCCGACAGGGACTCTGACGAATACCGTAACCGTAGACTACGACGGAGCGCCGCGCAGCGAAGTGATTGTCCCTGGCGCCTTCGGTGGGAGATTAACGCTTACCTTCCACTTCTATGTGCCATTCATCATGAGATAGGCAACGACTTACTGTCAACACTCTTTATGTCTCACGCGCTGAGGAAATATCAGCGCAACTGATGCACATAGGCACATAGCAGAACCGCTGCATGGCAAAATCATTTTACAATTTGCCATATACGTTGACGGGCTGCTTCATCATGTGCGCACAACATCACCCCGTCCATGGCATGTGATCGATGTGAAATACAGGAACACAAATGAACATTCCAAAGTACTGGGCGAAACGCGACGCGACGATTGAAGATCCAAACGGGCGCGAGTATCAGATGGCCTGCTGGCAATGGTCGAATAGTAGCACTTCAGAAGCGCTGCAACGCGCAGAGACGCGCCTGCTCGAAATCATGCAGAAAGCCGCGTCGGGAATGGGTTTGAACCGCTATTCATACGGCGACCGCGCCATGCGCGAGGAGACGTCGCAATCCGTCATCAACGGCGACTTGCGGGAAGTGGCCGTAGTCACGCGCAATGCTTATGGCGCACTGGTGCTCAACACAGCTAATATGATGTTCATCGATATCGACTTCCCGGACAATGAACAAGCTGCCGCGCAGAAAAGCGGCGGCGGCTTTCTGGGTTTATTCGGCAACAAGCCGAAGCAGATTGCGCCGAAACCAAATCCGGAAGAGCAAGCCGTGAAAAGTGTTGCAGCATGGGCTGCACAGAATCCCGGTCTTGGCATGCGGGTATATCGCACCTTTGGCGGGTTGCGCTGTCTGGTCACCAATGCCGTCTTCGAGCCTAATGGTTCCGATACTATCGGCATTCTGCAATCACTCCACAGCGACCCGCTCTATATTCGCCTGTGCCGCCAGCAGCAATGCTTCCGCGCGCGGCTAACGCCCAAGCACTGGCGCTGCGGCGTCCGTCCGCCGCCTTCGCGCTGGCCGTTTGACAACCCCAAAGAAGAAGCGCGCTATCGCCAGTGGCAGCACGGTTATGAGATGACGTCGGCAGGTTTCGCCACCTGCCGACTGGTGAAGACATTTGGCCCGAGCGAGGTTCACCCCGATGTTGCGCTGGTTCTCAAACTGCACGATATGATCGCGTGCCCAGATCCACAATGGCCTCTCGCGTAAAGCGCTGACAAGATGGGTATTTCAAACACCTGAAGAGGATATCTGCGTTTGCAGCATCGTATAGTTCGAACTACGCTACGGAGCACTGCACAGCGCATACATGAAAAAGACTCTGGCGCGATTTGATGATTGCCTGGCCACGCCGTACCACTGGCATAGCTGAAGAGATTTGAGATTCGCAAGTACAAAAACCTGTATCGTGATAAACATCTGTCCTCTGGCTTCTGACCTCTGACCTCGAATCTCCAATCTCCACATATAATGCCCCGCGTAGTTACAGGAGGCCATGGATGGAATTAAAACTCGCGTGCGCTGACTATACTTTCCCTTTGCTCGCCCACGATCAAGCGATTAAGCTGGTGGCGTTGCTGGGGTTTCGTTATATCGACATCGGGCTGTTCGAAGAAAGAACGCGCCTGCAGCCCAGTCACGTACTGCCGCACTTAAAAACATCGGCGCGGGAGCTGGCGCTTAAACTAGCCGACAACGGGCTGGACTTCGCCGGCATCTTTTACCAGACGGCGTCGTTTGAAGTCATGGCCGCGAACCACCCCGATCCCGCCGAACGGGCAAGGGGGCGCGACTTCTTCATGCGCATGCTGGAGTTCACGCTGCGTTGCAACGCTTCGCACATGACCGGCCTGCCGGGCATCGAGTGGGATGGAGTGCCCTATGACACATCGCTCAAACGCAGCGCAGATGAATTATCGTGGCGTGCTGAGCAGGCGCGTACAGTGGGTGTGGCCTTCTCGGTCGAGGCGCACGTTGGGTCGATCGCACCGACGCCGCAAAAAGCGATGGAACTCGTCACCCT
>CAIQQO010000363.1 GCA_903873965.1 uncultured bacterium | reverse complement strand
GCTTCTTCAACGGTTGCCACCGAGGTATACAGCATCACGCCTTCGGGGCGCAGGTGCTCGATGAAGGCGTCAACCTCCCACGGGTCAACGGAGATATGCAGGTTCTTGCCGGCATCCTGGATACGCTTGTACACGTCCAGCCAGCGTGAGGCAGGCCGCGCGCCATCGCCATAGACGTACTGGATGGCATCGAGCTTCTTGATATCCAGCAGCGTGTCGAGGTGACGCAATGCGCCGGGACCATCGAGGTGGTAAATCGAGCGATCCAGCCATTCGATCTCTTCTATCAGCTCCGGCAAAAAGAACTCCTCGAACATGCGGTTTGAAATCGTAATCGAGAAGTCATTGGAGGGGATGTAGTAGCGTCCGTGATTGACCCACAGCGGTAGCCAACTGGTGCATAGGGACTGCCCAGCATCGAGAATCACGCGCTCGTTGATCTCGTAGAAATCAAAGAAGGCGCGCCGAATCTGCTGCACCAGTGCATGCACCTGCTCCGGTGATTCAGCCAGGTCGACGCACAATTGCTGCGGATCGCGGAACGAGGCCGCCAGGTCAGCGCCGGGATGGATATCGGTAATGCCGACGACGAACTTGCCGCGTCCCACATCCAGCGCGCGCCGGGTGATGTCGAGAATGGTGCGCAGGTACGGGCTATCAGGGTTAATGCGCAAACCGGGGATGTCGGCCCAGTCGTGCAGGATCGGCTTTGACCATGAGGTGTTCTCGGTAAAGTCAAGGTCTGAGCCATAGCATGTGGTCAGAATTTCGGGGCCGAGGTTCGGCATGAATATCGGCAGCGATTCGCCCGCCCAGTAGGTGTTCGCGATGTTGATCGCGGCGCATTCAACCACGTAATCCACATCCATCCAGCGCTCGCGGAAAGTGGCATGCTGCTTCTGCGGCAGCGGAATACGGTTGGGTTTAGGCGCAGTCACTTGAATGGTGGCGCGGTCGATGATCTCGCCATGCCACCATGCGTCCATGCGGCGGCAAACGGCGGCGGCGTCAGGCTTGTGCGTTAGCACGAGTTCGGTTTCAGTAGGAGTGCTCATGGCCTGAGTATGCACCGATTTGCAGATTTCACACAAGTTCAAAAGAGCGTTTTTTCGCAGCGCCTTTAGCGCCATTGACGAATTATCCTTGCGCGGACTATCGGCACGATATCGTTGGCGGCCCGACATTCCTTACAAGGATGCTGCACGGCATCACGCTTCACATGCACTGCACCCTGAACTGTCCGGGGCTGGTAATCGTGATGACACCGCCGTATGCGCAGTTCAGCATACATGGGCTGTTGAGCATTGGTTTATGGTTGCACTTCACTCGTAACGAACCAGGCGCCCATGGGCCGGGGATGACGGGCACGCATGGCATCGGTGTCAGAACACCCATTGCGGCCGTTGTGGCCGAGGCTACCGTCGGATTAGCCAATGAGGTGCACACGCCGGCAGGAACCAGATTCACCATCGGAGCGTTTTCCATGGCTGTCGCAACTGGCATGTAGTTGGCCATCACGCGATTTACTGGTAGAACCACAAATTGGATCGTCGCGCCGAACGTGCATTGCATAGCGGCGCCCATACATACAACAGGAGGCACTTGAGTAATACTCCTTATCAGAGATTTGTATGGAGAATTCTATTCTCAATGCGGCAATTTGCCAAGAACGACGTGGGCGTTATTGCCGCGGGTGAACGGACAGGTTCGCCGCTACGCTTATCCCGAAGGCCTCAAATATCGGGGGCGACGCCAGCTTTCGGGTGCATGAGTGCATTTTGTCGCAGGGTTGCGCCTGTCACATCAACGCTGTCGCAAGGGTGGTGTGTTGAACTCGCTGTGCTGTGCCTTGCGAAAGCGTTTGTGTGACCGGATTGCGCCTGTCACGCGTGCGCCTTCGCAAGGGAGTGGATTAACTACTTAGTTGATGACGCAGGTGTAGCCGCCCAAGGTATAGACAGTCGGCAAGGCGTTGATGCCGCTGTATTTGGCATTGAACGTCACCGTTGTGCTGACGCCATTGGCGAGTTTTGAACCGTTCTTGGCGTCTTTAACCCCGACGACCGTCTTGTTCTGCGTGAATGCGGCCCCAGTCATACTTGTGATTGTCTGGTTACCGGGGAAACTCCAGTACAGGTTCCAGTTGTTCAGCGTTGTCCCGGTCAGGTTCACAAAAGTGACGCTGGCAGCAAAGGTTGTGGCCGTGCTGCTGGTCACAACGTAGTGCACGGTGCAGGTGCGGATTGGCGTCGCTGTCGCAGTGGGCGTCGCGGTCGGCGTCTTGGTTGCGGTCGCCGTCGCGGTCGGTGTGTTCGTTGGCGCGGGTGTGTTCGTTGGCGCGGGCGTGTTCGTTGGCGCGGGCGTGTTCGTTGGCGCAGGCGTGTTCGTTGGCGCAGGCGTGTTCGTCGGCGCGGGTGTCGATGTGGGCGTGGTTGAATTCGTCGTCAGCTTCAACAGAGTGATGGAGTTGGGTGCAAAGGTATAGCGAATTCCATTCTGCACGCTGGTTGCATTCAGGGGCAGTGATGGCGCATTGCTCAAGTCATCGGAAGGCGTCGTCACATTGTTGAATGTCACTGCCTGCTCGTTGAGCGAAGTGGCCTGCACAATATCAACTGTCCCGCTGATGATGCCCAGAGTGCCAGTGCCGCTGGCAATCGTGATCGTGGCAGGCATGCTGACACCGCTCTTGTTGATGGCGATGATGGAGTACACATTGCTGCCCGCCGATACCTGGCCACCGTAAACACTCAGTTGGGTGGCGGCGTCGAAGGTGCTGGTGGTCGGCAGCATCTGGCTGCCAAAGCGCGCCCACAGCGGTGCAACATAGTATTGCGGGCTGCGATACCAGGCATTGTCCACCTGCAACAAATCGTACATGGTGCCGTTGGAGGCTTTACCATTGGCCAGATCCCACTGATTGGCGATCACCACGCCGTTCTGGATCATCTGTCCCATGGTATCGGCCATGTAGAGCGCATTGACGGCGCGCGTCATCAACTGGCCGATGTCGTAGTCCTGGCCAGAGAACATGTTGTATTCGGTAACGGCAACAGGCGCCTGGCGCCCGCCGGCATTGGCCGTAAACGAGCTGCGCACATCGGTCATGACTGCGGGCCAGCTGGTGACCGGCTGCGCCAGTGCTGCGCCGAACGAGGCCGGCATGCCACTGTAACCGTAGATGTGGATATCGTAGTAATCCATGGTGGAACCGGCGGCCGCGACCACTTTGTTGCCAAAGTTGTTGTAGTCCGCGGAGGGCACGTTGCCAACGGCGCCTACCTGGATCGAAGCATCAATGGAGCGCATGGCGGTGCGGAAGGCTGTGTAGCCGGAGTAGCCGCGCGCGCCGTTGACGTATTCGGTGCCGTCGCACGTCCACGAGTTTTCCCAGCCCCATGACATACACATGGCGCCGCCGCTGGCAGGCGTGCCACCGTAGATTTCATTACCAACTGCCCACAGCTTGATGCCGACGGGACTCGGATTGCCGTGTGAACTGCGCAACTGCGCCCAGTAGCCGGCGGTCTTCCAGTCAAAGCCCTTGCTGTCTACACCGATCAACGTTGTGTCGGTAACAGTTGCGTTGAAGAAGGCTACGGCTGCGGCCGCTTCCTGCGGTGTGCTATTGGCATTGACTACCCACATGCCCGCGATGCCAGTCGCCTTGATAAAGTTCAGGAAGTCGGTCGGCTTGGACACCCAGGTCTCCCAGCCGCTGCCGCAAGGTTGAGCGTTCGCCTGATTGGCGCCCATTTCGCAGCTCAGCCAGCCGTACGAGTTGCTGTAGCTGCCACCCGGCATGCGCAACAAAGTCAGCCCGGATGCGACGGTGCGCGCGCGGAAGACGGGATCCGTAAAGCGAGAAACACCAAGCCACGCAGGGAGGTTGGAACCACGCACGCGCGGATCGATGGTCAGTGGCGCGCCTGAAGCATTCAGGCGAATCGAGCCATCCACAGGCGTTGTGGTGCCGCTGCCTGCCAACACCAGGTCATCGATATAGAACGTCGGCTGAGCGGCGCCTGTGCTGTCCTGGATCGTGATGCGGGCGATGGCTGTCGGATTTGCCAGCGCGCTTAACGTCATCGTGATAGGCGTCCACTTGCCTGCAGGTGCGCTGAAATACATCGTGGGCGAATTGGGGCCAGCGTCGGTCTGTTGGATGTAAGCCGCCAGGCTGCGTGAGCCGGACGCGCCACCATGCACCCAGAATGTCACCGCCGTATAACCTGCCGTACTGACAGGCGCAGGGGCGCGCAAAGACAAGCCTGCCCACGCACCATTGAACGTCGTTGCAATGGCTGAGCTGCCGGAATGAACGGGGCTGCTGCTGGCGAAGTTATTCGTAACACTCCATGACCAGTCCTGCCAACCTGTTGCCAGATAATCACCGTAAAAGGGGAGATCAGACAAGCCTGCATTGACGTGCGTGGCCACATCCGATCCAAAAGGGGCGTACATTCCAACGACCAGAAGAGCAACTACCAACAAGGGGGTAGTAACGGCGATCAAAATCCTATGTTTCATTAAATTATCCTATGGTTAGTAACGATACATACTATGAATTACGACACGGTCGAGCATTATACCCGTATTTGAGTAATTCGTGTTACAAGCACCTGAGTACTAAACAGCGCATTGCGCTGCGACAGTGCAGTAGTATGTAGTTACCATGACCTGTTCACAATTGCGTATATCGCGTATTTATAGTTATTATTCTGAACTATCATCATAGGAATGATCAAAGAAACACTTACATCGCGCGAACGCGTCCGACTGGCGTTACAGCATCAAACGACCGATCGCATCCCGATCGCCCTGGTGTGCGCCGGCATTAACCCGCCCGCCGACCGCGAGTTCGACTTGCTCCTGCGTCGCGAGAAGGGCATCGACCTCAAAACCTACCTGGCTAACATCGTCGACGTACGCAGCGTTGACCCGCGCTATATCGGCCCGCGACTGTCAACCGCTACCGACATATGGGGCGTGCGACGCAAGGCGCAGTCGTTTGGCGACGGCTCGTATGACGAGATTGAGTACTATCCACTGGCCAACGCGCATACCGTTGACGAGGTTATGAAACACACCTGGCCGAGCGCTGACTGGTTCGATTACGACAGCCTGAACGACGCCATCGTGCGAGCGCAGGTTGACGGCGAGCACTGCCTGATCGCCTCCAACGGCAATATCTTCGAAACCACCTGGTATATGCGCGGTTTTGAACAGACGCTGATGGATTTGATGGTGAACCCGGAACCTGTGCAAGCAATCCTCGAACGCGTCACCGATTATTTCGTGGCGTATTTCACGCGCATCCTGCAGGTAGCCGATGGCCGCATCGACCTGGTATTCACGGCAGACGACATCGGCGGACAGAACGGATTGCTCATGTCATTACCGCTGTGGGAAACCTATATCAAGCCGTTGCACGTGCGCCTCAATCATGCCATCCACCAGTTCGGCGCAAAGGTGATTTATCACACGGATGGCTCAATCATGAAAGCAGCGCCGGGATTGATCGAGATGGGCATCGATGTGCTGCAGGCATTGCAGTTCAGCGCCCGCGGCATGGATCCGCGCGCGTTGAAAACCTTGTACGGCGACCGCTTGTGCTTTGAGGGCGGCGTCAGCGTGCAGACGACGTTGCCTTTCGGCAGCGTCGAGGATGTGCGCCGTGAAACAACGGAGTTGATATCGATCCTGGGCAAGGATGGCGGCTACCTGCTCGGTCCGTCACACTGGATTCAGTCGGGCACGCCGGCGGAGAATATCTATGCGATGTTTGAGACGGCGCTCAGCACTGACCCTAGTTAGGTTTTTACTGGTTTTGCCATTCAGTCATCGAGTGATAGGTTTTATATGACTGTGTCCCTGTTGCGATTCCAATATCGTATGACGAATACACTTCGATTTGCATACCATCAAATTCATTCGGGCTTTGAACTTTACTCAAGGCAGTAAACGCTATGCCACTGATGATCACATTGCGCTCTGCAACAGAAGGCGCGCCTTTACACCAGATTCTAATAATCAGACTATGGTTGCTCTTCCCACCATTGACGGAGCTGGTACTATCGTAAACCGTACTAGTAAAAAACCGATTATCGGACTGGATCTGATCATAGATAGCATAGATCGTTTTGAAGCCGTTTGCAGCTGCAGGCGACACAAAAAAGGTAGTAATGGTCACCCCAATGACAGCAATAACCATCAGCGCACCGGAGATAGCGAGATGAATTCTGTTTGTGACAGGGAAAGCGGCCACCTTGGGCTGCAATGGCCGGACGACATAGGTGCCGCACGCTATGTCATGCAATCCTTGTCGCGCTCTCACGTTAAAAACCATCGCATAAATGGTAGCTGTACCAACACCAAAGACAACAATGCTGACCAACCACTGCAAAAACGGCACCTGCAGCCATGGAAGTGTCCATCCATTCAACACTCCCGGCACAACCAATATGGATGCCCGCAGAAGCGATCTTCCCAAACCGATAAGATGGTTTTGCCCGTCCACTACAGTGATACCAATAATACGTTTGCCTACTGTTCGCCCCGATCCAATCGAGGAGTTCAAAACCCCAAAATAGGCTAATTCAACAATCAACCCGATGAATCGCCCATAGGGTCCAATCTCGAAAAAAATGATGGACAGGGTCCAACCCAGTACCTGCCCGACAATTCCAAGCAATAGCGAATCAATGATGAATGCTGCCAGTCGTTGTAAAAAGGTCGCAATTGGAGGAATGGTATATGTCGGGATTTCTACTGCACTTTCCTGAGACATAACTAATTCTGATGCCATTTGATTCTCCTGCATATAAGTCGCAATAAATAAGGGCCTCATCGCTATAGGTTGATAGCATGAGCAATTACTTTATATCGACTTATGATCAGGAAAATATGACATTTCTTGACAATAAACTGACAATCCGTCATTTGCATTTGACAGCAACTATGAACACGCTTTGCCATCATGGCATAACTTGGTTATATGTCGCCGGTTGCTGGCTGTGTACTACGTGGCGTAGGAATCGAACGCAACCACGTCAAAATCGCACACCGGCTGGTAACCGATTTTCTGATAGATGCTGTTCGATGTCGGGTTTGCCAGGTCGGTGAATAACGCACAGCTCTGCCAGCCTTCGTCCAGCAGGCGTTGACTGAGCGCGGCCACACAGGCGCCGGCAAATCCGCGCCGGCGCCACGCAGGAGGTGTGTACACCAGATTGACGCTGATACTCGTCTGCATCGGACGGCTTTTTGAGGCCATGGACACAGGGCGTCCGTCGACCTCCCACAGAACGATTTCACCTAGTTTTAGCCGACGCAGGGCTGACTCGCGTGCATCGGCTTGCGATTCATCGGGCAATGCTTCTGCAAAAAACTCAACTGCCCACTGCGCCACGATGTCTACATCTTCCACGGTTGCCTGGCGTAAGTCTCCCGGCACAGGCCGCGCCGGTATGACCTGACGAAGCTCGTATATCCGTTCGCGCATCGAAATGTGTGATGCCGAACCCGTAAGTTCCGTCCACACGCGGGCAAATTCCTCGGGCAACGGCTTGCGCCCGGATACGTGGCTGACCGGCCAGCCATGCGACAAAAGGTCATGGATCAGAAGATCGCAGGCGGGCTTTAAGGCTGTCTCAACCTGTTCGGTGCGAAATAGCGTTAATGGATACGGCGGCGTCATCAACGCCGCCAGAATCAGCACGCCATCGTGTTCGACGGTGGCAAGATAAGGCGGCGACTTGATCTCTTCGGGCGCGGCGGCAAGTCGCAATGCAACACCCAGCATCAGGTTGTTGGCGACCTCGTCCTGTTGCAGCACATCCCGGGTGTGCGCCAGAAATCCAACAGCAGACGGATACGTTGTCAGTTGCATATCATCTCATCCGCGAGACGCCTTGCCACATATCCGGGTTGCGGCCAAGTTTCTGTTTCAGCGCCTCGGTCGCCTCATTCAGTCGAGTCAGAGTTTCAGCGGACAGCGTGACATCACAGGCGCGGGCGATACCACGCGACTGTTCGGCATCGCGCGCGCCGGCAATGACTGAGGTGACGCCGGGTTGCGCGATCAACCATGCCAGCGCCACATCGGTCATCGGCTGGCCGATATCGACTGCGATCTGGCGTATGGCCGCCACAGCGGCAAAGGTCTCTGTCTCGGCGCCGACTTCGCCGTGGCGCGCAAATTCGCGCGTGCCGGCGTAATGGCGCGTGCGGGTGCGATCCGGCTGCACGGCATCGGCGTTGGCATATTTCCCGGCAAGCAGCCCCTGCATCAGCGACGAGTACGTCAAAACGGATATATCGTGCTGAATGCACAGAGGAAGCACTTCATGTTCGAGCGCGCGGAAAAGCAGGCTGTAAGCAAGCTGATTGCTGCTGATGGCCTTGCCTGTCGCAACGGCTTCGCCCAGG
>CAIQQO010000362.1 GCA_903873965.1 uncultured bacterium | reverse complement strand
GTACCGAGAGTACATAAAGGAGATAAGAAACCTAGAAATCGCGAGCCGAACTGAGTCTGCTGCTGCTATACACGTCTTTCAGAAATTACGGTTTGGCAGCCACCCGGAAGTGCTAGCTTCAATGAAAGAACTGGTTGATCAGAAATATGTCGCGATCGTTGATCAGCTTCGCACGATGCGTAAGGATTGCTTTGATGAACTCATCGACCGTGACATTGGTATGCGGGGCGTCGTGTTTGCGTTTGCCACCCTAAAACATACCAAAGATACGTTTGATGGCGTGACGAGAAGTTGGAAAGTTCACGCCGATTGGTTCGTTGCAGCGTTAAATGCAATATATAAAGCAGGTTGGTTTAGGGCGGTATCCGAGCTAGCAGGTGAGCAGAGAAAAATTCTCACGCATGTCTGCTTTGATATGTCTGGCAGTATTATTAATTATGGTCCTTCAGACATCTTTGTGGGTCAGTAGTACGCTATCGCGCATGCTCTGCAAGGAGGATGTGCGATGGACAGCGTGGAGTTGTACCGGCAGTTGCTTGGGCTGACGGCGCCCTGGACGGTGGAACGAGTTGAACTGGATATGGTGAAACAGCATGTTGAAGTTCACGTTAGGCACGCGAGCGGACAGCGATTTGGCTGTCCCGAGTGCGGACGCGAGCTGGGTGTTTATGACCACGTCGCCGAACGGGTGTGGCGCCACCTGGACAGTTGCCAGTTTCTTACCTACCTTCACGCGAAGCCGCCGCGCGTGTCCTGCCCGGATCACGGAGTGCATCAAGTGATGCTGCCATGGGCGCATGCGGGTAGCCGGTTCACGAACCTGTTCGAGGCGCTGGCCATTGATGTCCTGCTGGCAGCCAACGTCAAGAGGGCAGCGGCAATCCTGCGGATCACCTGGGACGAAGCCTGGCACCTGATGGAACGTGCGGTGCTTCGTGGCCGTGCTGCCAAAGGCGACGGAATACCGCGCCAGATCGGCGTCGATGAAAAGGCGATCGCCAAGGGCCATCGCTACATGACGCTGGTATGCGACCTGAACGAAGCCACGGTCGAGTACATCGGCGAGGACCGCAAAGAGGCAAGCTTGGCGGCGTACTTTGATGCCTTCCCGCAAGAGAGCCGGGAGCAAATCGAAGCCATCAGCCTGGATATGTGGCCGGCGTATATCAATGCCTGCCGCGACAAGGTGCCTGGGGCTGATGGCAAGATGGTCTTTGACCGCTTCCATATCATGCGTCATGTCGTCGATGCCGTGGATAAGGTCAGGAAGCAGGAGCACAAGGCGCTGATGCAGGCGGGCGATACCACCCTGACCAAGAGCAAGTACCTGTGGCTGACCAATCCGGCGAATATGACTGACCAAGCCAAAGAGCGCTTCGACGAGCTGAAAACAGCCAAACTCAAGACCGGCCGTGCTTGGGCGCTCAAGGAAGCGTTGCGGGAACTGTGGGGCTACAAATCCGCAGCGTGGGCTAGGAAGTTCTGGGAGCGCTGGTATTTCTGGGCGACACACAGCCGCCTGGCACCGATGATCGCCGCCGCCAAGTTGATCGCCCGGCATTTGCCCAATGTGTTGACCTACTTCGCTCATCGCATCACCAATGCCGTCGCCGAAGGACTGAATTCTAAGATCGCTACCGTCCAGAAGCGCGCCTGTGGTTATCGCAACCCGAACCACTTCAAGATCGCCGTCTATTTCCATTGTGGCGGTCTCAACCTATATCCGGCCTCGGTGACCCACACCAGAGCCGGATGAATCATAAAAATAATCGACAAACACACCCAGTAAAAAGGACGCAAGCAAAACAATGAGTTTATTGGTTTCAAAGGGTAGAATTAAAATAACCATCACATAGGGCAATAAAATCATGTAACCCGTCAAATTGATGTTTTGAATGATGAGTACCTGTAATAACACAAGCACAATAAAGCGCGCAATATTTTTTAAAATCTCCGTCGTCAATTTGTTTCTGTGTGGCTTTTTCTAATGAATCACGTTCGGTTTTTAGGCGGTTTTTAATCACATAAACGTGATTTACTTTTTTAAGATCGGCGCTTAGTTTCACTTTAGCCGTGTAATACGATTCATTTTGGCGACGCTCATACGTCTCT
>CAIQQO010000361.1 GCA_903873965.1 uncultured bacterium | reverse complement strand
TGGGGACCGGCAGATGCGCCGATCAAAATCGAAGAATATCTTGATTACCAGTGCCCGGCCTGTGGTGCGTATAACCGCTCTTATGAAGCCAGCGTCATTGCTGCGTTTGCCAAGACCGGCAAGGTGCGATATGAGGTTCACAGCATCTCGTTTATCGGCCAGGAATCGCTGGATGCCGCGGAAGCAGCCTTGTGCGCCATGGACCAGAACAAGTTCTGGCAGATGCACAATGCGCTATTTGCCAACCAGAGCGGTGAGAACCAGAATGCGTTTAACAAGACGCGCCTGAAGGCGATCGCGACACAAGCCGGGTTGAATTCCGAGTTGTTTGGTACTTGCATTGATACAGGCAAGAATACGCAGAAGGTGGTTCAGGAGCGCACCGACAGCGGGAACCGCGGCGTACAGCAAACCCCGACGTTCATTATTAACGGCAAGTTGTATCCCGGCACCATGGGCGTGGAAGATTTCAAAAAAGTCTTCAACCAGGTTGCGCCGGATGTGAAGTTCTAGCAGCGGCTGAAATTTAAGGTTCCAACTTAGGAATTTTAAGATTGCCGTCATTGTCATATTTACCATCGGTGATATACATGCAGTCAATGCGCAGCGGCATTGGCTGCATGTTGAAAGCCAAATGTTAGCGCGTGAAAAGTGGGATCGGCGAAGGATGTGAACTATGACAAGTGGTACCCCGTATGAGTTACCTGACGTGAATTCCTGGCGGCCTGCTGTCTGGGCGAATGTACCGGACGAGCAGTGGAATGACTGGCGGTGGCAGATGTCCAACCGCATCAGTACCTATGATGAGTTTGCGCGCATCATTCACCTCACTCCTGAAGAAGCCGAAGGCCTGAAGGCTGAGACCAAGTTCCGCACCGAGATCACACCCTACTTCGCCTCCCTGATTGATCCCGACGATCCCGAATGTCCAGTGCGCCAGCAAGTGGTGCCACATTCGCGTGAACTGGCCGGTTTCGAAGCCATGATGCGCGACTCGCTGGGTGAGGAATCGCATTCACCAGTGCCGGGGCTGGTGCATCGCTACCCGGACCGCGTGTTAATGCTGGTCACGACGCAGTGCGCCTCGTATTGCCGTTATTGCACGCGCAGCCGCATTGTGGGTGATGCTACGGCCACTTTCAGCCGCAAACAACATGATGCGCAGATTGAATATATCGCCAGCCATCCGCAGGTGCGCGACGTGTTGCTCAGTGGCGGTGATCCACTTACGCTGCCTCCCAAGGTACTCGAAGATATGCTGCGTCGGCTGCGTGCCATCCCGCACTTGGACATCATTCGCATCGGCAGTCGTGTGCCGGTTTTTCTTCCACAGCGCATTACGGATGAGTTGGTCGGCATGTTGCGCCAGTTCCATCCCTTGTGGCTCAACATTCACGTTAACCATCCGAAAGAAGTGACGCCTGAACTCGCTCGGGCATGCGCGAAACTGGCTGATGCCGGCATCCCGCTGGGTAATCAGAGTGTGCTGATGGCAGGTGTGAATGACCATCCCGACACGATCAAGGCGTTGTGCCATGCGCTGGTCAAGATCCGTGTGCGCCCTTATTATCTGTATCAGTGCGACCTTGTGGCCGGCAGCGGTCAGTTCCGCACGTCGATTTCTGCCGGACTGGAGATCATGGAAGCGTTGCGCGGCCACACCAGTGGGTATGCCATACCGGTCTATGCCGTTGACTTGCCGGGTGGTGGCGGCAAAGTGCCCGTGTTGCCCAATTACCTGATCAGCGTCTCGAATGACCGTGCCGTGTTCCGAAATTTCGAGGGCTACATCGCCACCTATGTCCAGCCAGCTAACTATCAACGCCCGAAGCGCAATAAGTGGACTGGCCAATCGACCGAAGAACCCGGACAGAAGGGCGTTGCCTCGCTGCTGGCTGGCGAAGGCATGGTGATTCGACCCGAGGACTGGACGGGTACGCATACACGCGGCCGCGATGATGATCAGGCTGGCACAGGCGGCGAGGCCTCGCATGTTCTCAAGCCCGATATCATCTCTGTGGAGGACATCAAAAACGCCCGTAATGTGGAAATCGCGCCCAATGGCGATGAACCAGTCTGGGCGCGGCTGAACTGAACTCCTGCCAATCTTACGCGCGCAAGGCCTTCATCATGCCGTGCATGAAAGTGCCATACAGGATGACGCGCATCAGGCAGGCGCCGATCAGCGGGAGGAAAATGATGGATGCCCATTGCTCGGGTAACGGCAGGGTGCTGTCGAACATGCCCGGGATGATCATTGGCGTCAGCAATCCCACTATCAGTAACCCCACACCCACCCAGAACTCGCGTGGGTGCTTTCGGATACTGGACAGGCTGAACACCGATACATCCATCACATCCCAGTACACGTGCATGGCGAAGTGCATATTGGCGAGTGCGAACGCAGCGCGCGACTGCATCGCGTTGACACCCATGAAATCGCTAATGATATAGACAGCCACCAAGACTATTGCGCCCACAGATCCGACGATCAGGCTGTAGCCCAGCACGTTATCGATGAAGCGCCGCGTATAGGCTGGACGCAAGATGCCAAACGCCAGCAGCGTACATGGTATTCCAACGGTGATGGTAGCGATCCAACTGATGTGGCGCGGTTCGCCGGGGAAGGGCAGTCGCACGAATCCTGCGAATAGGATTGCGATGATTGTGATCACGTTTTTTGCTAGATACAGCTTGGCAGAGGCATAGATTTTCTGCGTGATCGACTGACCTTCTTTCAACGCGCGCGGCAAGGTTGACATTGTGTTTTCGAGCAGCACCATCTCGGATACATCTTTAGCGATCTGGGCGCCGTCATTCATCGCAATTCCCAGCCGCGCCTGTTTGAGCGCGGGGACATCGTTGACACCGTCACCCACCATTGCCACGTACTCGCCTTGCTGTGTCAGCGCCTGCACGATGCGTTGCTTCATGTCAGGCGTGATGCGCCCAAACAACTCGGCCGTTTTCACGGCGGCTGCGAACTGCGACTCAGACAAATGCACCAGATCGGCTTCTGAGATGACATGGTCACCCTGTAACCCGGCGCGGCGTGCAATCGCCTGCACCGTCTCGACGTTATCGCCCGATATGACCTTGACGCGAACACCCAACTCGGCGAACTGGTTTAGCGTCTCTTGAATATCGGTGCGAATTTCGTCGCGGATGACGACGAGTGCGACCGGGATACGTGTTTGCAGTGCGGTTACGGTCAGTTTGGTTTCGCCGGTTTCCGGATTGGTCACCATCGGATCTGTTGTCTTGAGGAATGCTACGACACGTAATCCCTGATGGGTGAATCTGGCTGACTGCGACAGGATGGTCGCGATTTCGGGCAGCCCGGCGAAGATGATCTCGGGTGAACCGAGGATTAACGCTTCTCCATCGGTAAATCCGAGTGCGCTCCATTTACGCGCAGAACTGAAGGCCACCTCGGCCTGCACTGAGCGCGCCAGCGCTGGTTTACCGCAATACTCACCAATGGCCGACGCAGTTTTGTTCAACGAATTCAAACCAGCCACATACTGCGCCAGTAACTCTTTCACGGCGAACTCATTGGCCTCTCCAAGTGGGACAACCTCTTGCACTGCCAGCAAGTTGCGCGTGAGTGTGCCTGTCTTGTCGGCGCATAATACGGTGACGTTGCCCATGCTCTCAATAGCGTTGATGCGTTGTACCAGTGTTTTGTACTGGCTGATGCGCACAGCGCCGACGCTGAGTGAAACCGTGATGGCCAGGATCAGACCGGCCGGTACGAAGCTGGTGACGATGACGAGTGTAAAGCGCAGCGCTTGTAATGGCGTCTCTCGCGTGTTCGTGGCAGCGATCAGTTGCAGGATGGCGATGACGGCCATGATGATGACCAGCCCCTGCACCACAAAGTCGATTTTACGCTGCAGTGGCGTGCGTGTGTCCTTAACTTTGCGCGCGGTGGCGGTCAGCTTGTTGGCGTAACTCTCAGCCCCGACCTTGTCGGCGCGGATGAGGGCGCTGCCGGCCATGCAGAACGAGCCGCTCATCACGGCATCGCCCGGCTTCTTGGTAATCGAGTCGCTCTCGCCAGTCAACAGTGATTCATCCATCTCCAGCGCATGACCCTCGACTACCTCGCCATCCACCGGCACGCGGTCGCCCGGGCCAAGCTCCACCAGATCATCCAGCACGATCTGATCGACTGGCGTTTCGACGCTCTGTCCATTGCGGCGGACGCGCGCATTGCGCACGGCCAGTGCGGCTAGTTTGTCCAGTTGTGCCTTGGCGCGCAGTTCCTGAATCACGCCCACGATCAGGTTCAACCATACGGTTGCGCCGGAGAACAGTGTGTCGCCTACAACCGTCTGGCGCGTCGTCGGCCCGCTCAGCCCCACCGCCAGCGTGCCTGCCAGTGTGACGAACAGGATGATGTTGAAAATGGTAAAGACATTGTCACGAATAATGTCCCACGTGCTCCGCGCGCTCTTGGGCGGCTGTACGTTCCGCTGACCGCGCGCCAGGCGTGCGTTAACTTCGGAGTCTGTCAAACCCGTCAATTGTTGCGGTGCCAAACTATGTGTTGTCATCATGCCTCTCATTTTTCTCCCCTGCGCCAATGCTTATTATCTCCCAAGAATCGCACTGTCATCTTGCCATCGGGAGCCGTCGGCGCGGAGGGCAGGTAAGCGTGCGTTGGTCTTCAGGTCATATACACCAACCAGTGCACTTGCACCAGTTTGCAATTCTCCAATTGCGTGTGGGTCGATAATCATTTCACCGATGTCCCATAGCGTCGCCGGAATTGGCAGTGGTCCGTCGGCCTGCCCGGCAGGTGTGTTATCGGCGTTAACAACGTGTACAAACACTTGGTAATCAAGTGTCACTGCTTTGAGTGCGCGCCAATGCAGTGTCATCGTTCCAGACTGAACATCATAACCATCCAGTGCAATAGCGCCGCCATACACGGCATCAACAGGCGACTGCGGGGGTGGCAGTGGCTGCGTCGCGCGTAGTTTGATGCGACCTAGTGGCGCCGAGAGCGCCGTGCTACCCACAATCCCGCTGATAGTGTGCGGCGGGTCAGCCTCATGCCAGCCGACAAAGAGCGTCGCTACCACAGGCACTTCTGATGTGATTGCCGACGTTGGCAACGAAACAGCTTCACTATACACATCGCCCACCTGCCACACCACAGTCCAGCGGCGCGCGGCCAATGGCCGGGCATCGAGTTTGCCGAGTGAGTGACCTTGCGTATCGAAAGCCTCAATCGTTAGTAGGTAGTCGAGCATGACCGGTCGAGTCACACGCCAGGTGAGAATGAGTGGCACAGGTTCACCAGGGTTCAGTCGATCCGTCTGAACAACGGCTTGTGCCAACTCGATGCCGTTCTCAAACTGTGCCACAGCGACCTTGGGCAAGTGGTCACGCGCGGCGGCGGACAATTGTTGAACCCGGGCTGCTGTAGGCAAGGCTGTTGATGCAGGGAAGGTGGGCGCGACGAGTGCGAACGGCGCGATGCATGCCCACACAAGGCTGAGGCCTGCGGAGAGGCCAGCGATCCACATGCCCGCGCTATGAGCCCGTGTGCGCGTAGCGACCATCGCCACGCCGATCGCAAACAGAACGGCCATGCCTGGGAATGTTGTGGGCAGCAGCCGCGTATCCTCAGTACCACCGTACAGGCGCATCCACGGCGCTAGCGCGATAAGCGATCCCAGGATAGCGACGGGAAGTAGAACTACTGCTCCTGGCAGACTGCGACGAATGATCCCTATCACCCAGCCTGTTGCAGCGACCAACAACACGCTGATCGCAAGCACGTCGCCTACGGCTTGCATCGGCAGCGCCGGATTAATGCGCCATAGTGTGGGCAGGATACCCGGCAGCATCGCGATGAATTGACCAACGTCGAGGGGAGAAGCTCGCAGTGTGAAACGATTAAGCTGGTTTACCTGTTCCCATGCCAGCGGGCTGCCATAATGCACCCACTGCACAGCCCAAAGCCATCCCATGACAAGTAACACCCCCAGCGCCGTAATTGCGCCATACGCGATGACGTCGTGCATAACGCGGCGATGGTGCAACTGGGTTGCTGAGATGACGAGTGCAAACAAGGCTGGTAGCCCCAGCCCCAGTCCACTGTTTTTGCACAGTGCTGCCAGACCGACCGATATGCCGAGAACGAATGTCCACCGCGCTTGCGGTCTTTGCCGCATCACGCGCGCGCAGACAACCAGACACGCCGTCGCTGCACAGATTGCAGCGATATCGTTACTCACCGCGGCGCTCAGTTCGATGAACTTTGGATTGAATGCCAGGAAAGCGGTAGCGAGCAGGCTGTAGGGTGCAGAGAGCTGCAACTGGCGCGCCAGGGCATAGGTTAGAAGCAGTGTCAACGCGCCAAGCAGGCAAGAGAACAAGCGCAGGATGCGCAACGCCAGCGTAGTACCTGACAGCCGCCACGGTTCAGGCGCAGCAATATTCTGACGCACATTGACGGCCGAATTGGGATTGATTTGAAAGACGGTGTCGAAGTCGCTGCGGTCGATAGGTGCGATCAACAGTGCGCCGATGGCGTAGTACAAGGGAGGTTGGTGCGCCTCGTGCGACGGCGCGCGCGCCAGGTCGGGGAGTGCCGCATGACGGGCATAGTCATCCACGACGCGGTAATGAGCTGCTTCATCAAAGCCTTCGTACAGCGGTAATTGGGTGCTGGTGGTGATGCTGAGCACAACGAATGCCATCACGATGAGAATGAGCCACAACCGAGGTTGCTTCGCTGTTGTTATGGCCTGTGGAGATGGAATCCTAAAACGCTTGATGGAGACGGATGCCATGGTGACGAGAGTTTAACATATTGCGCGCGTACATGGGCGTGGTTTATGGCAAGGTCTTCCTCACCAGAGTGATATCCACTAATGCATTGTATGTTAACACTTTATGCAATCTTGATGTGCGATAAAAAGTGAAAATAATGCAATACTGGGCGAAAACAGCATTACAATAGTCTTCTTTGCGAAATAGGTCGTAGTGTGGAGTGCCCAAGCGACCTCACCTCTGGGTTGTTGTTGCAGGTTTTCAGGAGAAGTAATGGCTGAAGTGTCTCAGATCGGGCCGTATAGTATCATTTCGAAGATCGCTTCGGGTGGCATGGGGACTGTCTATCATGCTCGGCACGATCACATGCATCGCGATGTGGCGCTGAAGGTGATGCATCCCTCGTTTGGCGATGACAGCGATTTCGTTATGCGCTTTCAACGTGAAGTCCAGGCGACCGCTGCTTTGCGCCATCCCAACATCATCGAGGTCTATGATGCCAATAATGCGGATGGCTTTCACTATCTGGCGATGGAGTACATCACCAATGGCAGCCTGCAGAACATGCTGGCTGAATTGCGTGAGACTCACAAACAGATGCCTATTGAGGAAAGCCTGAAGATCGTACGGCAGATTGCGATGGCCCTGGATTACGCCCATAGCAAGGGCTTTGTTCACCGCGATATCAAGCCCAGTAATATCATGATCGCGGCGCAGGATCGTTATATCCTCACCGATTTTGGCATTGTCCAGCAGGAAGGCGCAGCCAAACTGACCAAGACTGTCGCTGCTATCGGCACGCCGGAGTATATGTCGCCAGAGCAGGCGCAGGGTCAGCATGTTGACGGGCGGAGTGATATCTATTCGCTTGGTGTTGTGCTGTATGAGTTGATCGCAGGCGCACCGCCGTTTACAGGTGATACCTCGTGGGCGGTGATATTTCGGCATGTTAAAGAGCCACCACCGGCACTTGCCAAGTTGCGCCCGGAAGTAACACCGGCGACGCGCACGATTGTTGAGAAAGCTCTGGCAAAAAGCCCTGGTGCCCGATATCAAACTGCGGCAGAATTTGCCAGTGCGATCGATGGCGTGCTAAAGGTGCGCAAAGAGAAGCCTTCGCGCATGCCGCTTGCCATTGCGGCTGTAGCGACCGTGACCGTCCTGGCTGCTGGTGCTATCGTCATTAGCGTGATAGCGGCGCAACCGGCTGAGGTGCCCCTTGTCGCCACGGTAGCTTTAACCTCGACCAAAGTGATCGCTTTGAACCCATCTGCAACCGCAGCCAATGCGACAGTTGCTGTTGCTGCCTCGCCATCAGCAGCGCCACTGCCCAGTGCTACGCCACTTGCGCCCGAAGCCACCTCGGTGGAAGCGACCACGGTTGTGACAGCCAAGGCCAATCAACCGACCGCTACCCTGGCGCCTCTCGATACACCGACAACTGAGCCTACTGCTACACCTGTGCCTTCACCTACGTCCGTTCCTGCCGCAACGGTTGTTGCTGCTGCGACCAAAGTGCCTGTCGCCTCTGCAACTCCTGCTGCCCCTAGTATGGCGTTCGCTGCGCCTGTACTCTCTGGGCCGGCGTCAGGTTCGTCGTTTGTAGCGCCAGCCGTGCCCCATCTCACTTGGGCTACCGTTGGCACACTGGGCGCAGATGACTACTACTATGTCGAAGTCGATCACGCCAAAGGTGTGGATCCGACCTATACGAAGGACACGGCTATGGACGCCAAGGACTACCTGCTTGGTTTGCAGCGCTCGGGCGGATTCACCTGGCGCGTGTCAGTGGTGCGCAAGACGGCTTCGGGTTACACCACGATCTCTCCTTCGTCGGGCAACTGGTCGTTTAACTGGACACAGAGTGGTGGATCATCCGGCGGCGGAGGCGGTCAGCCTCGAAGTACGCCTATTCCGCCGTAGAGTCAGCGGGGCGACTACTGATGAGTCTTCAGGCGGGTTGCCCCCTTCATATTGATGGTTGCATTCGTGTTTTAGTGGTTGATGGAGTTACGGCGGTGTTGATGTTTAGACCTATTAGAGTCCTATTTCCTGTGATCGCTCTTTTAGTTGCCGGTGCTAGAACTGCGGCACAGTCGGATGCGCCCGCGAACTATGCAAATCCTGCTTCAGTGCTTGGTCCTGCAGCCATGGAAGGAACGACCAGAGCGCTTTCACCCAATATGATGGTGGCGCAGACCGGCCCGAATACCTATCGCGCCGCTTTGAGCATGAAGCCAAACCATTATCTTGACTCGGCGGGAAAATGGCAACCCATCGCGCCGCATTTTTCACAGCTGGGAATCGGGCAGAATGCGCAGATTTTAGGCGATGGATCGCTTGTGCAAACCCGCCTGCCTGCGACCCACGCGGCCAGCCCAACTATCGTCAAGGGTAGCATTTACTACCAACAGGATATTACTATCCCGTTCACAAAGACCACTGGCAACACGGATCGCAACGGCGTGAAAAGTATTACAGCCACAACAACAACGGAGGTTACTTCTGTCAAAATCGGTTCACGACCGATGACTGTCACTGGTGAAGTGCAATGGACTCCGACGCGGATGATCGTGAGTGGGGCCACTGCCTTTCGCGCGGGGGTGGATGCATCATCCATCGCGGTAGCATCGCCCAACGGCATCGAAATGGTTTACCCCCATACGTATGGTGCCATATCTGAGCGGGTGACGATGCTGGCTGAAGGTATGAAAGACGATTTCATCATTCCATCTGCCTCTGCACTGCCATCCATGGCTGCGTCAACCGACGGCATGATAGGCTTTGAGTCTGCAATAACGCTTTCTCCGGGTCTTGGGTTTTACAGTAATGGAGTGCTACAGACGTCGGATTTCACAACGTTTGGTGAACTAGATATACGTGATGGCAATGGCAGACGCTTGTTTCTCTTGCCACCGGTTACCGCGAGTGATGGCGTCAGTGCGACAGTGAGTGGTCGCTACAATATAGACTTCGTAAATGAAGGTATCTACTTGACTGCCGAAATCCCTGTGCACTGGCTGCTGGAGCCAGATCGAAAGTGGCCGGTTGCCATTGATCCGACAGTGTTTATCTATCCAAGTACTGCCGATGCGTTTATATATGGGCCGAATCCCAATGGCAATTACGGCAGTGCAACCAGCGTTCTGGTTGGCGACCAATTCAACAGTCTGGTACGCTGGGACATCTCAAGTTTACCAGCCGACGCGATGATTGATATCTCAAATGCGTGGTTGTATTACTTCAACGCCTATAGCTACCTGACAGATACTATAAGAGTTGCCCCGGTGACGTCCGATTGGACGGAAAGTACGGTGACATGGAATTCGCGCCAGTTGAGTACGGCATGGACAACACCAGGTGGAGATGCCGGCAACATCCTGGACGTCGAAAGTCTTGATGCTGCGTTGGGTTGGAAATTTTTCATCATTACCGATGTGGCCGCACAATGGCATAGTGGGACGCTCAATAATTATGGATTGCTGTTCACGGCATTAGTCGATGGCAGTAATACCGGTTTCTATAAGAATTTCTATTCGCGCAATAATGCCACTTTGCAACCGGAGATCTATTTTGACTACACAACAGGCTCGATATTCTTATCGCCCTTAGTGCCTGCTGCGCGAGGTGTCCCTTCTCCAGACCATTTCGCGGTTTCGCGCGGGGCAAAATGGGACGCCATTGCAATGCGTCCGCCGGCTGGCAGTGACTATGACATGTTTCTGGCGAGTACGAATAACTATTCTGATGCCTTGACTGCTTCAGGAGCCGGCGTTGGCATCGTCGACTATTTTGTGATCAACGGCAATTACTCCCCGGCAAGCAATTTTTATCCAGAAGTGCACCAATACAGCGGCACTGGGAACTATCGCATTGAACAGGCTACCAATACAGAGAATATCAATGGCTATGCGACCTACGGCCCGTACTCGATGCCGGCCAATGACGTCGTGCGCGTCTGGAACGCTTCTCTGCCGTCAGGAAATGCCACCTATTTCCGTGTCAGGCCGGTCAGCGGCGATGCCAAACTGTCGATGGCATTGCACTGGACGAATCCTGCCGATACCAGCACGATATTTCAGGGACGGGGGCAAGAGGTAGCCAGTTCGACTGGCGGTGGCGCGGGCAAAGATTCATATATGTCCTTCACGCCATCGGCTACGGATGATTATGGACTGGTCGTGCTAAACAGTGGCGCAACGGTGGATACATCGTACTACTTGGACGTATCCACGACGCCATTCCCACGCGCCTATCTGCCGACCATTCTGGATGGTTACCCATTTATTTGCGACCAGTTTGATCCGGATGAAACAGAAGCGCAGCGTCACGGTCCGATGCTTTCAGGTGTGACATATCAGGCGCGATTATGCAAGAGTGAGATTGACAAGTTCTATATTAATGTGAGTGCTGCCGGGACGCTGCAGGTTTCGATCACAGTGCCATCATCGCTGCTTGTTGATGCCACGCATGGCGCGAGTATTTCGGTCTATCATCCAGTGGGAAATGACACGCCGTTGTCGAACTGCAGTACACCGGCGCCAAAGGGTGGCTATTACGTACCGCTTACACAAATCACCACCGTTTTCACTTGCCCGGTTTCATCGGCTGGGCAATACAGAATCAATTTGTATACGACGAATTCATCTACTATATTTGACGACGTTAACTACTACAAACTTAGGATGACGTTCCCGTGATGACGATTATGGACGCAGAGGTTTTAGCCATTTGTGGCTAGCACCGCGTCCGCATGTCACTGTATCGTGTTGCCAGTCGGCGTAAGTCCACGTTGTCTGCGTAGCAGGGAATTTCATTCCACCGCGTTATCATGTCATAACGCCGCTCGAATGGAATTCCCGCAAACAGAATCTGAATTAAGCTGCGCGCCGGCTGAACTGAGCGCACTACATTATTCTTGCGACCCTGCTCAGTGGATTTCCGTACATCCCGTACTGAACGGCTTTGGGCTATCGGTTTTTCCGCTAAAATACACAAAAGAAAGTGTAGGCACAATTTTGCGTTTAGTGTTTTGACGCAAGGCTGTTTTTGATGTCTGGCAACAGGAGGTTTTATGGCTGAACCAACCCAGATAGGGCCATACTTAATCATCGGGAAAATAGCATCTGGCGGCATGGGTACTGTGTATCACGCCCGACATACTCAGATGCAGCGGGATGTGGCGATTAAAGTGTTACATCCCTCTTTTGCCGGCGACACCGACTTCGTGTTGCGATTTCAACGCGAAGTGCAAGCTACTGCAGCGTTGCGACACCCGAATATCATCGAAGTTTATGATGCCAACAATGCAGATGGTTATCACTATCTGGCGATGGAATATCTCGAAAATGGCAGTCTGCAGAATGTGTTGGCACGATTGAAGGAAAACCAACAGAAGATGTCTGTTGATGTGGCGCTAAAGGCAGTCCGCCAGATTGCCATGGCGTTGGACTATGCCCATAGCAAAGGGTTTGTTCACCGTGATATCAAACCCAGTAATATTCTGGCTGGATCTGATGAGCGCTATATCCTCACCGACTTTGGTATTGTCCAGCAGGAAGGCGCCACGAAATTAACTAAGACAGTGGTAGCCATCGGGACGCCTGAATATATGTCCCCAGAACAAGCTCAGGGACAAAAGGTCGATGGGCGCAGTGATATCTATTCACTAGGTGTTGTTCTTTATGAAATGATAGGGGGCATTCCCCCCTTTACGGGTGATACCTCATGGGCAGTGATCTTTCGGCATATCAAAGAACCACCTCCACCGATCACTAAGTTACGCCCTGATTTGGCGCCTGCTGTGCGCAGTGTCATTGACAAGATGCTACTAAAGAGCCCAGGTGATCGGTTTCAGACTGCAGCGGAGTTGGCAAGCGCCATTGATGGTGCGTTGAAGAGACGCAGCAGTGGCAAAAAGTCTATTGCTCCGCTGGCCATAGGAGTTACGGGTGTTGTGACACTGGCGGCTATTGGCACTATCGTCATTAGTGCCTTGCAGTCTTTGCCGTCAGCCACACCACCTCCTGCGCTCGAATTGCCAACGACAACGAAAGCGCCCATCAAAGCCCTTGTAGGTTCGCCAACCATCGCCATAATTGAATCAAAAGTGGCGCCTGGCACTGAGCCTGTGCAGCAGCCTACATTTACAACTGAGCCAACAATCGAGGTTGCTACGGTGACACCGATACTACCCGCTGAAACTGAGGTCGCTACAACTGCAGCTGCATCATTGACAGCAACGCCGCTTGCGACGTCAACGCCAATGGTAGCAACGGATACTCCCGTGGCGAAGCCGATAAAAAATACTGAACCTGCGGTAGCCACGAAACCAGCCCCAAGCCAGACGCCGGGACCCACATCGGTACCGGCGACGCCAGGCATGCTATATGCCGCACCGGCACTGGCTGCACCGCAATCCGGTTCATCATTTCAAATGCCGTCCATCCCACGTCTGACGTGGACATCGGTGGGAGCGCTTGGTCCAGATGATTTCTACTTTGTTGAAGTTGATCATGCTAAAGGCGTTGACCCGACCTATACCAAGAACACCGCAATGGATGCCAAAGACTACCTGCTTGGTCTGCAACGTTCGGGGCCGTTTACATGGCGAGTATCGGTGGTGCGAAAAGTGGGTTCTGGTTACACACCGGTATCACCTACATCCGGAAACTGGTCTTTCAGTTGGACACAGAGTCAATCGACAGGCGGCGGTGGTGGTGGAGGCCAACCTAGAAACACCCCAATACCGCCATAGGCGTAACCGGGTGGGATCCACCCTGGTAGGGAATTAGGTTTATGATTAGCACTGTTTTGTTGACAGATAGGTCGCGGTGGACAGAATGGTCATAAGAACTAAATCAGTCATACTCGCTATCGCCATACTTGTTACGTCCAGTGGGTCGGTATTGCGGTTGAGGGCTCAGGTTCTTCCACAGCCAAGGCTGCTTCAGAAAGAAGCCATTGCCGGGATAATCCAGAATACCAGCGAAGCAATCGGGATGGATTGCCACGGCAGCGCCTGCGCCGTTATAACTGCAACAACAACCGAGCTTGCCTCCCACGAGGTGGCTTCTACGACAGAGGTTACTTCAGTGGCGTTGTCGCCAAATATGGAGATCAAACAAGCCGATCATCATCAATACCGTGCAACATTATCACTGAAACCTAACCGTTATGCTGATGCTGCGGGGACATGGCAACCAATAGCACCTCGGTTTACTCAAACAGAGGCTGGCGGGGGGAGCAGTCCAAGTGTACTTGGCAGTGCTCAGGAGTACTATGGAAGTGGATCACTAGTACAGGTGCGCCTGCCTGTGGCTCATGCAGTGGGCGCCCACTCGGTCAAGGGTGTTGCCTATTCCAGCGAGGAAATCACTACCGAGCTGGCTTCGACAACACAACAATCGAGGTCGCTTCGGGTTGGCACAATACCGGTAACCGTTAGTGGTGAGATGCAATGGACGCCGACGCGGATGGTGATGGATGGCGCAACAGTATTTCGCGTTGGTGCTGACCGTGAGTCCAGTTCAGTCAGTGAACTCAATGGCAACATCGTGACATATCCGAATGTTTATGGAGGCTTTACTGAGCGCATGTCGCTGCTAGCAGAGGGCATGAAGGACGATATCATTATTCCGTCTGCTGCCTCATTATTTGCAGAATTGACGCCGCAGCTGTGGTGGCTTTCGCATGGGCCATCAGGCATTGGGGATCTGGGCTTCGAGACGGTGGTGACGCTGTCAACAGGGCTGGCTTTCTATATCGATGGCGTTCGCCAGACGGTGGATTTCACCACAACGGGTGCGCTCGAGGTGCGTGATGAGCAAGGTAAACCATTGTTCTTATTACCGCCGGTTTCTGCGAATGACGCCGGCGCTATATCTGATACAGTCCGTGGCACCTATATTGGTCATTATGCCAGTGATGGTTTTTATCTGACCGCAGCCATACCATTTTCATGGCTGTCTGCTCCGGAACGGATGTATCCAGTCACGATTGATCCGACAGTGTACATCTGGCCTTCTACTGCTGATACCTTGCTCTGGGGTACTAATCCTCTTACTAATTGGGGCACATTGACCTACGTGATGGTGGGAGATGTCTACAGGACTTTGTTGCGTTGGGACATCATCCCATTGCCGTCATTCGCGATGGTCGATTCTGCACAGGCGAACATGTACATGACCAGCGTCTCGGGTTATCCCCTTGATGCAGTGTATGCTTTTTCGATATCTTCGCCGTGGAATGAATATGCTTAGGACTTACGCGAATGCCATTTTAATTGCGGGTTCATGCATGAATTTGCGCATGTAATCATCGAGCAAATCATGCTTCAATTGATAGATCGTCTTGCCCGTTTCTTCAGCGACTTGCTTGAGCCGAATCCAAACCAAAAT
>CAIQQO010000360.1 GCA_903873965.1 uncultured bacterium | reverse complement strand
GTCTGCACATGGTGGGCGGTACCCTCAAGGCGGGCGTCAGCAGCGTCCGGTTGCGGGTGCTGGCGCTGGTTTTCAAATCGGTGGGGTTGCCCGAACAGTACCAGCAAGCCAAGTTTTTACTGCGCCTGAAACATGAGGGCGAGTATGAGGCGTTCAAAAAGTCCATTGAGGACAGCGGGAAGGATTTTCAACGGGAAGTCAATCACCTGTATACGTCAGTCGCTGTTGCGAAGGCCTATGTACGCAGCTATCCGCATATCAAGGAGCCATCGCAAGTAGGCACACTGCTCAGTTCGCAATATCCCATTGTGACGGATGTCAGCATTGCCGAGATGCTTGACACCATCCGCGAAGCCCTTGCGCCGCACGGGAAGCTGCCGTGTACGTTACTGGTGCTCGATGAAACCCAGCAGTTTATCGGCCAGGACGCACAGACTGCGCTGGATGTGCAGGAAGTCACCGAGTCACTGAGCAAGCAGATGGATGGTCGGTTGATGGTGGTGGCAACTGGGCAGAGCGCCCTCAACGATATGCCCAATCTGCAACGCCTGATGGGACGCTTCTCGATCAAGGTGCATTTGCGGGACAACGATGTGGACAAGGTCGTCCGGACGGTGGTGCTGCAGAAGCGCGACGACAAAAAGCAGGCGATCAGGCAGTTGATCGACAAGAATGAAGGGGAGATCACCCGCCAGCTCAAGGCCACTAGAATTGCCACCCTGCCTGAAGACGAACAGGCGTATATCGCGGATTACCCGCTACTGCCGGTGCGCCGCAGATTCTGGGAGCGCGTGTTGCATTCGGTTGACGCGACTGGCACCAAAGCCCAGATGCGCACGCAGTTGGATGTGGTTTACAAGGCGTGCCGCGCCTATGCCGACGCCGAACTGGGCGCGGTGGTGCCCGGCGACTTCATCTACGATCAGATCGCTAACGACCTGGTGACGGCTGGTGAGATGCAGAAGCGCTTCCAGGAAATCATCGAGCAGCAAAAGACGAAACCTGATGGTGAGTTGCGTTACCGCGTGTGCGCCCTGGTCTTCCTTATTAACAAGCTGCCCCGTGAACACGGCACTGATCTGGGTGTGCGGGCTGAACCCGAGCATCTGGCTGACCTGCTCAGCGAGGACCTTGTCGGTGGCAGCACCACTTTGCGCCAGCAGCTACCGGGGCTCATCGCCGCACTGGAGCAGGACGGCGTGTTGATGAAGGTGGACAGTGAATACCGGTTGCAGACGGCGGAAGGAGCTGCCTGGGAGGCCGAGTTTCGCAAACGCCGCGCCGCTGCGCTGGGTGATGATCCGTTGATCGCCTCGCGCCGTTCGCAGCTTTTGACCAAGGCGCTACAGGATGCGCTGGGCAACCTGACTGTATTGCACGGCGATGCAAAGGAACGGCGCAAGGTCGTCGTCCACTACAGCGAAAGCAGACCTGACGTACCCGACGCCATCGCCTTGTGGGTGCGCGACGGTTTCACGGCCAGCGAGAATTCAGTCCTCGCTGATATTCGCAAGCTGAGCACGGATGACCCGACGCTGCATCTGTTCCTGCCCAGGACACGAGCAGACGAGTTAAAAAACGCCATTGCGGCGGCTCAGGCGGTAGAGGAAACGTTGAACATCAGGGGCACCCCCAGTTCGCTGGAAGGCAAGGAATGCCGCCAGGCGATGGTTACGCGGCAAAGAACCGAAGAGGAGCGCATCAAGGACTTGATCGAGCAAGTGCTGGCTGGCGCACGACTCTTCCTGTCCGGTGGTCAGGATCAGCCGATCATGGTGATGAAGGAAGGCGTCGATCTGGCCGCCAGGCAGGTGCTCAATCGGCTATACCCCAGATTCAGCGATGGGGATTCGGCGCACTGGCCAATGGTGCTTAAGAAGTCCCGCGAGGGATCACCTAACGCATTGGAGTATGTGGGTTTCAAGAACGATGCCGCAAAACATCCTGTCGGCGCGGCAATCAAATCCTACATTGGTGTCACGAAAGTAGGCAATGACATCCGCAAGAAATTCACCACCCCACCCTACGGCTGGCCACAGGACGCAATTGACGCCGTCTTAACCACGCTGCTGGTGACGAATGACCTGAGCGCACGCATCAACAATACACCGCTTGTGCCTGCGGAGGTCGACCAGAAGAAGCTGGGGCAGGCTTTGTTCCGCGTCGAAAGCCCGGTACTCACCATTACTCAAAAGATAGCCATTCGTAAACTGTTTATAGATTCAGGTTTGCCCAGGGTCGTCCCAGGGAGTGAAGCCATTGATGCCGGGCGTTTCCTCGAACATGCCAGAGCCATCGCTGCACGAGCTGGTGGTGAACCACCTGCTCCAGTAACGCCATCGCTGCATCAGATCAGCGAACTGGAAACCCGCACCGGGAATGACTTGTTGCTGGCCTTGTTCGATCAGCATGACTCATTGTTGGCAACGGTCAAGGCATGGCAAACCACTGGCATCGAAATATCGAAACGGCTCCCTGCCTTTGAAGTGGCAGATCGACTTGTCGCACAGGCGGTTGGGCTGCCCGAACAAACCGAGTGGAGCCAGGTGCTGCTCTCGATTCGCGCCAATCGTTCGCTGCTGGATAATCCCGATCCTGTCGCGCCGGTGCTTAAGGCATCAGGAAATGCACTGCGAGGCGCATTGACTCAGGCACAGAAGGCCTATACGAGCATGTTTGCGTTACAAGTGGCGCGAATCGCTGAACATTCAGCATGGCAAAAACTCGCCGAAGATGAACGTCAGAAGCTGCTGGCTGGCACCGGGGCGCGACAAAGGGCATTGCCGTCCATGGGTTCTGATACGGAGTTACTCGCGGCGCTGCAAGCCTGTTCGTTAGCCAACTGGCAGGCGCAGACTGATGCGTTGTCGGCACAGTTCGACAAGGCACTGGCTGCTGCGATTACCGCCACGGAGCCGAAAGCACGCCACGTTAAGTTACCGACCGCAACCGTTCACGACACCGCTGAACTCGATGAATGGTTAAACCAATCCAGAAGCGCAATTGAAGCCGCCCTGCGCGACGGACCGGTGATTTTGTGAATGATGAAGGCAGAATTATGATTTATGAATGATGAATTATGAAGTATGAAATGAAGATGGTAGGTGATGGGTTGGCGGTGATGGACGGTGAACGCGATTTGAGAGAGCGTACCATCGCCGTATTTTGCCAAGGAAACCAAAGCAGGCACTTCCTAATTCCTACCTCAACCTTCCTAATTCATACTTTCTACTCCCTAATTTCCCTTCCGCGCTGGAATAATTACCGTATTCGACTGTCCACATTGGATATCTCGAAGCATAATGAGGTGCTTAAGGACTTGCTTAAACGTTCATTTGATTACTGCATCACTGAGTGGCGGTATGAATAATGGGAGTGTCCATGCCTGAGCTTGATACCATTACCATCAAGGGTTTCAAAAGTATCGCTGCCATCGAAAAACTCAAACTCGGGGCGATCAATATCCTGATCGGGCCGAACGGCTCCGGTAAGTCGAACTTTGTCGGTGTTTTCTCGTTGTTGCATGCTATTCGTGAAGGTCAACTACAGGATTACGCCCTGCGAGCCGGAGGCGCTGACAAGCTGTTGTACTTCGGTTCTAAAGTAACCAGAAGTATCGAGATTGAAGTTTCCTTTGAGAGTGAGGTGAACCAGTACCGCATCGTGCTTGCACCCACCGAAACCGACCAGCTTTACCCGGTTTCCGAGGTTGTGTATCACAGGAACGGGGATGCTACGAAACCCGTGGAAATTGCGTTACCCCCACGCGGCGCTGAGGCTGGCATCAGTAATTCAAACAGTGCTGGCGCGGCCGGGTATGTGCGTCATCATCTGGGCAACTGGCGGCTTTACCACTTTCATGATACCAGCGCCACTTCGCCGATGAAAAAGACGGGTAACCTGAACGACAATCGCTTCCTGCGTCCAGATGGCTCGAATCTGGCTGCATTTCTCTACTTTCTTCACCATAAGCACGAGGCGTCTTATGATCTGATTCGCCGCACAGTACAGCGAGTCGCGCCGTTTTTTGATGACTTTCTGCTTGAACCACAAAGACTCAATCCCGATAAGATTCGTCTGGAATGGCGGCACAAAAGCTCGGATGCTTACTTCGATGCCGCGACGCTCTCGGATGGCACGTTGCGGTTCATGGCTCTTGTCACGCTATTTCTGCAACCTGTAGAGTATCGGCCATCGGTCATCGTGGTGGACGAACCTGAACTCGGCCT
>CAIQQO010000359.1 GCA_903873965.1 uncultured bacterium | reverse complement strand
TTTCGGTTTTTCAAAACCTTTTACAGCGAAATTTTATTTTCTAAGTTTGGAAAAATGCTTCGGACCCTTCGGACCCTTCGGAAGAAAGGAAAAGCCTTGTCATAATCTGAAACGTGAAATAGGCGCTATCGCGACCACGAGCTTCACTTACGATGCCGATGGGCAGCGCGTGAAACGGGTGACTTCGCAAGGCACCGTATGGTTTGTGGGTTCGGACTACGAAGTGACGGGACAGGTAGCAGTGGTGTCCATCGCCGTTCCGGTAGCGTGGACGCACATATGTCAGGCCTGCAAGAATCACATCGCCACAACCAACCCGCGGTCAAATCCTGTCAAGCACTCAAATTCCCCGGTCTCTGGGTTACACCAGTAGTCGTCCTCGACCCGGATGCCCCAGCCCTTGTCGGGGTAGTACAGCCCTGGCTCGTTGGTCACAATCGTGCCTGGCATCATCTTTTCGTCGGGGCGCAAACCCTTCATGCTCATCCCCGGCGACTCGTGCACGTCCAGACCGAAGCCGTGCCCCAGGCTATGCACATAGCCGTTGGTCACGCCTATATCCTGCCGGACCGTGCGATGCCCGCGCGCCTCGAAAATGTCGCATGCCAGATCCTGAAATTCGTAGGTGAAGCGTTGCGTGTTGAAAGCTGCTGCTGCGTCGTCGTGCACTTTCATCACCAGTTCATACGCTGCCTGAACATCGTCAGGCGCATACCCCAGACACCACGTCCGCGTGATGTCGGCGTAGTACCCACCGATCAAACGCGGGAAGATGTCGAACACGATGGTTTGACCCAGGCGTATCTGGTCTGCAGGTGTGCCGGACGAATGCGGCACGCCGGCGTCGCGCCCGATGGCGAAAATGCACCCGGCGTCATCCAGACCTGCGGCAGCTTCTTCGCGGCGGATGAAACTCTTGACATCGGCGATGGTGAGTGCAGTGCCATCCTGCTTGAGCAGTATCTCGTCAGCGACGCGGTGCCGCTGTAGAAAGTCGCGTGTTTCGCCGATCACGCCTTCGGTCAGGCGGCAGGCTTGACGGATTTGCGCCACTTCCTGTGCGTCCTTGGTTTTGCGCGCCTGTGAGATGACGTCGTTTTCATACTCGGTAATGACCTCGACAAATTCTGCCCGGCTGAGTGCGGAGAGAAATGAAAACGTCGACCCTACTGAGTCTGCGCCATAAAATCCCACACGCCCACTCACCCCGAGGTCGTTGAACAGGCGACGGGTGTATTCGACGCGCGCAGCCAGTCGATCACCCTTGCACTGCTGGATGATCTCGCTCATTTTGTAATTGCTGGCGCTGATCAGTTGCAGTCCGGTTTTCGCCGCTTCGTCACGTTCCATCGTTGCATGCACCAGCGTGCCAACGCCATCGCGCTTCACCACGATCGTGCCGTTGGTCACGTGCGCGCCGCCGGTGAAGTAAGTGAACGCCGTATTGGCTGAGCCCAACCCGTCCGGCCCTATCACCACCAGCGCATCCAATCCGCGCTCCTGCATCAAACAAGAAAGATCACTTTTCATCCACAACCTCAGGATTTATGAAACATGACTCGTGACTCGTGACTCGTGAAACGTAATCGGAGCAGTCCGTTCATGTTTTGCGCATCATGTATCACGCTTCACGCTTCACAGTTCACGTTTTACGCTTTACGTCTTAGGACAGCGTCATCTGCTTAACCCAAATGACTTCTGGCAGATCGCGTAAGGCCTTCATCGCGGCATCGGATACAGGGCTGTCGAGGTTGAGTACTGAGAGTGCGTGTTCGCCGGGGCTGGTACGTCCCAGTCGATATTCGGCGATGTTGACGTGGTGTGCGCCCAGTAGTGTGCCGATGTGACCGATCACACCCGGCACGTCATGCGATGACACGATAAGCATCAACCCTTCTGGCACAGCGTCGATGATGAATCCATCGATCTGCACGACGCGCGGTTGCATGCCGCTGAAAAGCACGCCTGCAATGGTGTGAGTTTCGTCGCCTGCCGACACACGGCATGAGACGAGGTTGGTGTAATCCGAGCTGCTGATATTGAGCGCCTGCGATACCACGATACCGCGTTCGGCTGCAATCACGGGTGCGTTGACATAGTTCACGCGTTCGCGTCCCAGCATGCCCACCAGCAACCCGCGCAACAATGCCACGGTCAATGGTTTCACATGCGGCGCCACGTCGCTGCCGCGATATTCCACTTCCACGCGCGTCAGACGTCCTTCGGTCAGGCTCGCTTGCAGTGTGCCCAGCCGTTCGGCCAGCACCAGATACGGGCGCACCGCATGCAGCGCTGCCGGATCGATAGGCGGGAAGTTTACTGCATTGCGCACTTCACGGTCGTGCAGCGCATCGAGCACCTGCTCGGCCATTTGAATCGACACATCGCGTTGCGCCTCGGCCGTGCTGGCGCCAAGGTGCGGCGTCACGACGACATTCGCCAGCTTGAACAACGGATGATCAAACTGCGGCGGCTCTTCCTCAAATACATCGATGGCGGCGCCGCCTAATTTCTTGCTGGCCAGCGCATGCTGCAAGGCATCGATATCGACGAGTGCTCCGCGCGCCACGTTGATGATACAGGCGCCGGTCTTCATTTTGCCTATGGCCTCGGCATCCAGCAGGCGGCGGCTGCCAGTGTTGAGGGATGAGTGTAACGTAATAAAATCGCTGCGCGAGAGCAGTTCATCAAGCTGAACCAGCTCGACCTTGTTGATGCGCGCGTTCTCCTCGCTGACGTAGGGGTCGAACGCAATGACCTCCATTCCGAAGGCCTGTGCGCGCCGCGCCACCTGACTCCCGATGCGCCCAAAGCCGATCACCCCGAGTGTCTTGCCCATCAATTGCACGCCCATGAACTTGTTGCGCGTCCACTCGCCACGGCGCAGGCTGGCATCGGCTTGCGCCACGTTGCGCGCCAGAGCCAGCATCATGGCCATCGTGTGTTCGCATGTCGCGATGGTGTTGGCTTGCGGGGTGTTCATGACAATAATGCCGCGGCGCGTGGCCGCTTCGACATCAATGGTATCTACCCCGATGCCAGCCCGCCCGACAACGCGCAGACGCGTCCCGCGCTCAATCACTTCAGCGTCAACCTTGGTTTCGCTGCGAACGATCAACGCGTCATAATCACCAATACGCGCCAGCAAATCGGCGCGCGCCATCTTTTTCACAACATCGACGGCCATCTGTGGATCGGCCTTGAGTAAATCGAGCCCGGCCGCCGAGAGATCATCTGGTATGAGGATTTTGTACATTATTTTCCTGTTGCAGGGCATTATAACCATCGCTGAACGTAATGCACGGAAAATCCGCCCTCATTTGTCGGCATAACCATGTTGCAACCAAATACAAAGATAGTCTATTTTCTCGCTATTCGTTTGCATAAAAAAAGAAACTTGTATAATCCAGGGTACGGGGTGTAATTATGCAATGGCAAAGCACGATTGAAGAGTTTCTTAAATCTCTAGAGGCCGAGCGCGGTTCATCGGTCAATACAGTATTGGCGTATAAAAATGATCTCGGGCAATTTGGTGAATATCTTAACCAGAGTGCGCATGAGGAAGATGGTTGGTCAGCGATCAACCAGGAATATGTTGTGGGATATGTAGAGGCATTGACACAACGCGGCTACACCAAGTCCACCATTGCGCGCAAAATTGCCGCGCTGAAGACGCTGTTTCACTGGCTAAATGAGCACGGGCAGATGGCGGAAGATCCGACGCTGCGGTTGAAGTCGCCGCGCGTGGACAAACGCACGCCGCGCTTGTTGACCCAGAGCGAGGTTAACAGCCTGATCGATGCGACGGCGCTGGTCTCCATGCCGCGTTCTGCGCGTGACCGTGCCTTGCTGGAGGTGATTTATTCCTCCGGTATGCGCGTGTCTGAGGCCATCACCCTGAGACTGGGTGATATCGATCTTGAGATGCATGAAGTACGGTGCCTTGGTCGCGGCAACCATACGCGCAAGACGCCGCTGCTGCCGCGTTCGGTGGAGGCTCTGCGCGATTACCTGACGCATGCCCGCATCGAGCTGATGGGTAATGCGTCCACGGATTATGTCTTTTTGAATCCACAGGGAACACGGCTGACCCGCCAGGCGGTCTGGCTGATGACGCGCCAATATGCGCGTACGGCTCACATCGAAGGTGAAGTCACCCCGCATACCTTGCGACACTCGCGCGCGGCGCACATGCTGAGCGATGGTCAGGATGTGCATCGCGTGCAGGAATGGCTCGGCCATGCCAATCTGGCGACCACGCAGATGTACCAGCCGCGCCTGCCGGACGAAGTCCCAGGCGAAATTCGCGATCTGGTACTGCCGCCACTGCCGATTCCGCAACCGATTGAATAGAACCAATCGCACATCATGCTAGAAAGTACGTTAAACGTCCCGCCCGGAGCGCTGATCGCCGAGGCGTCTCCGGCGCCGCCATCGTTGAGTAAGTTGCAAAGCGGGGATCGGGTTGAATTTGCGCAGCTGGTAGATACCTACTCTGGCCCTATCTACCGGCTCGCGCTTAAAATCGTTGGTCATCCGCAGGATGCAGAGGATGTGTTGCAGGAAACTTTTATCAAGGCTTTCCGCAACCTGAGTACCTTTGAAGGGCGATCCAGCGTTGCCACCTGGCTATATCGCATTGCCTCAAACGAAGCGTTTATGGCGCTGCGCCGGCGCAAGCCCGAAGCGGTTTCAGTAGATGAGGAAATCGAGACGCCGGATGGTGAACAGGAGCCCGTGCAGATTGTTGACTGGTGCTGCCTCCCCGAGGAAGAATTGCTCAGCTCAGAATCGCGCGAGCATCTGGACAAGGCCATTGACCATCTGGCGCCCGTGTTGCGGGTGGTGTTTCTGTTGCGCGATATTGAGGGATTGTCCGTGCGCGAGACGGCAGAGGCTTTGCGCATTAGCGAAGCCGCGGTTAAAACGCGACTGTTACGCGCCCGCCTGCAGTTGCGCGAGCGACTGTCTCATTACTATGCCGAACGGTTAAAGGTGGAACAGGCATGACGCACACACACGAACATAGCGAGTGCCGCAAGTTGCTGGCATCGTTGTCCGAATACGTGGATGGCGCTCTCGATGAATCGATATGCGACGTGATCGAGCAGCACATGGGCGAATGCGAACGTTGCGAAATTGTCGTGGATACCCTGCGTAAGACCGTGGAGTTGTATCGCGCCACCGTCCCTGCGCCGCCTGTCCCTGAGGATGTGCGCGCTCGGTTGTTCCTGCGCCTGGAACTGACCGATTTTATGAAAGCGATGGAAAGCGACTAGAGATTGGAGGTACATAACGATGGATGCAGCGGTAACCTGGAAACATGACCTTGTATTTAGCGGCCTGGGCTCGGGGACGAACTTCCCTGTCGCGCTGGGTACGCATATCGATGGTGTGCCTTCCGAAGGCGCCAGCCCTTTGGAACTGCTGTTGATGGGTACAGCAGGGTGTACTGCGATGGATGTCATCTCCATCCTGCAAAAAAAGCGTCAGCAAGTCACTGGCTTTGAAATCCGCGTGCATGCAGATCGCGCCGATGAACACCCACGTGTGTTTACCCACATCACGCTCGAATATGTCATCACCGGACGTCAGATTGACCCTGAATCGGTCAGCCACGCCATTGATCTTTCACTGGAAAAATACTGCAGCGCCCACGCCATGATGAGCAAGGCCGTGCCGATCGACCACACCTTCCGCGTTGTTGAGGCATAGCTCCGCCCCTCCTCCCCATTCCATAGTCGGCCCAATTCACCGACTATGGAGTGACTCATCCTCATCTCCCCTTCATTATCTATACGCTATTATGCCTATTGCCCTGCTATTTTTGCTGCAATACTATCGATTAAGTAATGGTCAGTTGAACCGAATAGTATCGTGAACTCGCGTCCGTGGAGCCCGCCCGGAAGGGTAACCGAACGGGATTTTTCGTCGGCGGTTATCAGAAGGGAAAGAGAATATGTTTAGTAGTATTACACGCAGCAAAATCGATAAACTCGTTGCAGTATTCATTGTGATTGGCATGGTGATGATGTCATTGTTCCTTCCCAACCTGCGAGGGGTCACAGCAACATTGTTCAGCCCGGAACCGACGGGTAGTCCCTTGCCGACACCGACTCCAACACCTTTGCCGACGTTGAGCATCACGGGCGTTGACCCGACGCATGGTTCGACGCGCACTCCTAACCTGATCACCATAACTGGAACGCAATTCCTTCCCGCCTCTGTGGTCACTCTTGGGGACACCAGACTGGCTGCTGATTTCGTATCCTCGACAGAGTTGCAAGCAATAGTGCCGGCTGGCATGGCGCCAGGTGTGTACACACTCCGTGTATGCAATCTGGCTGTTCAGTGCGTTGAAATAGCCGACGTTTACACGGTAGAGGCCATCTGGCCGCCGGTATTGCTGGATATCAGCCCGATTACTGGCCCCAGTAACATGCCCAATGATGTGACCATTTTCGGACGCGCTATGCAGCCCGGCATTCAGATTAGCATCGGCAACACCCTGTTGCAGACTGTCACCTGGGTCAACCCGATGATTGTGCAGGCTGTCGTGCCTGGCGGTCTTGCCACTGGTATTTACACCATTACCGCGCGTAACCCGAGCACCACTGAGCCTTCGATTCTGCAGAGCGCTTATACCGTCTTTGACCCGCAAAGCAATGCCGATGACTTCTTTGCAGGTCCGGATGACCTGTGGACGTTCCCGTACTCTATTCATGAGGGCGACGTCGTGCAACTCGGATTGGTGGTTCACCGCAATGGTGGAACAACTTCAAAAGATGTGAAAGTGAGTTTCTATAATGGCGTGCCATCACCACAAACGCTGATCAGCACGACCGTCATCACATCCTTCCTGCCCGGCACGGGTAATCTGGGTGTGGGCTATATCGACTGGGACACTACAGGATTTTCCTCGACTGTGGAAATGTACGCCAGGATTGACCCGGACAATGCGATTACTGAAACCAATAAACTGAATAACGTCACAAAGCGCAAGATCAGCATCATACCGGCCTTCCGCGATACCATTCCGCCGCACATTGCGCGTATGAGCATTAACGATGGTGCGCAGATCACGCGCGATTCGGATGTCACTATCACGCTGGTGGCGACGGACACCGGCGGGTCTGGGCTCCAGTCCATGTATCTGATCGATCGGATGTACAACGCATCTGCGCATCAGTGGGTCGCCGTTCAACAGACCGGATGGCTTCCTTATCAGCAGACATTTACGATGACTCTGTCTGACCGTGGCGGCGTGCACTATATCCAGGCCTGGGTAGCGGATGGTATGGGCAATATCTCGCTGAACTTCACGATGAAGCGCATCAATTACCTGCGTCAGGGTGATCATACCCGCCAGGGAGATATCAACATGTATCAGCTTGAAATGGTTAAGGATCAAACCTTTACGGCAGTCCTTCATACACTGAGCGGTGATTCCGATCTTTATGTGTGGGGGCCTGGTGGGAACAACTATTGGAGCATGAACAGTGGCACGATATCCGATGTCGTTAGCTTTACCGCGCCTGTGACTGGTTTCTACGCTATCGAAGTTTACGGCTATTGGGACTCGATCTATAGCCTCGATATGACCACGGGCAATGCAACGTTACGCGCCCCGCGCGCGCTACTGAGTCCGTCGGGAAGCGGCAAGACGCAACGTACGGAGCCGTCTGCCTTGCCAGACAGCACGCCGGTTGCCAATGCTGTTGTTACCGATGCGCCGGTGCTGGGATTCAAGACCTATATCCCCATGGTGCAGGCGCCCAAAGAACCCACGGTATTCAAGACCTACCTGCCGATTGTCGGGCATTATGTTGGGCTTACGCGGCGAACGTATATCCCGATCGGCATCAACAGTAACAATCCGTAAGTAGCTCTCCCTGTAAAAAGGAGAACCGCCCTCGATCTCAGGGCGGTTCTCCTTTTTTTCTTACAGCACACTCGACAGGAATAACAAATCCCATGATTGGATCTATTGCCGGCGATATGATCGGTTCGGTTTACGAACACCATGCTATCAAGACCACGGTTTTCCCGCTCTTTTCGCAGTATGCACGCTTCACCGATGACACCGTCTTGACCATTGCGGTTGCGGATGCGCTTATGTCGGATGGCGATTATGCCGGTAAGATCAAGGCGTTCGCGCGGCGCTACCCGAATGCCGGCTACGGTGGCACGTTTTATCGTTGGATGATGAGCGCGGAGACCGCCCCGTATGGCAGTTTCGGCAATGGATCAGCCATGCGCGTCAGCCCGGTCGGATTCGCGTGCACTACGGTGGATGAGGTGCTGCAGGAGGCTAAACGCAGCGCCGATGTGTCGCACAGCCACCCGGAAGGCATCAAGGGCGCCCAGGCTGTCGCATTGGCCATTTATCTGGCGCGCACGGGTGAGAGCAAAGACACCATCCGTCATGAAATTGCGGCGCGCTTCGGTTATGACCTGAATCGCACTGTCGACCAGATTCGTCCCGTCTATGACTTTGATGTGACCTGCCAGGGTAGTGTGCCGGAATCCATCATCGCGTTCCTGGATGCCGCCGACTATGAGGATACGGTTCGCAAGGCGATATCGCTTGGTGGCGACAGCGACACGCAAGCTTGCATCGCGGGCGGCATTGCCCAGGCATTCTATGGCGGCATTCCAAACAATATTGCGGTCTGGGCACGTGGCTTGTTGACGCCCGATCTCAAAAATATAGTCCTGAATTTCGAGAGCCGGTTCCCTCCACCACCTGTAGCGTAGGCGCTTAGGTCATGGCTGCAATCGCAACCATTAACCGCATGGGTTGCATGACCGTAATGCTACAATCGAGGCCATCATGGACTCGCTGTCACCATTCGATAATACGCAACCGGACGATGTGGCTCAGGCGGGTTCAACGTCTATCGTAATCAATCCCGCGCCAGACGATTCTCACCAGCTTGACTCGGTGGAACCATTGGGGCATGGACCCAAGTTGGAATGGATGGACTGGTCGATACGATTGGCCCTGGTTGGTCTTGTCGCAGTGACCCTGTCATCGCAACTACTCACGCGCACATCCGGCAACGAAGGTATTCTTACTCTGGCCATCCTGACAGGGCTGACTGGACTGTACCTGCTTGGCAGTATTGAACCTGTGGCGCGCCGCCTGTATGCGGTGGCGCAAACCGACCCTATCGGGATGGCCTTTCCACCGTTGCTGCTGCTCATACCCTATATCGTGCTGGGGCGTGGCACCCCTGGTTTCGATATCGCGTCTGTTCTGTTGTGCCTGGTGCTGGTCTTTTTACCAGTTGGGCTGGCGTTGACCAACACGTCGCACCTCCGACTGAGTGACATCCCGGTCGGGCTGGTAGCCGTGGCGGCGCCGCTGGTCAGCCCTATTCTGCGTGATCAAGCCATCACCTCCGCCGATGGTGTGTTGCGCGCCGGCGCCTTCGCGTTGCCGGTGTTATTACTGGTGTTCAGCACGCGTGCGCAGAAGGAGCGGATGAATTTCGCGTTTCTATGCGCTGTGTTGGCGCTTTGGTACAGCGTCGAGTTTAAGGCATTTCCCAATCTCAATCTGCCCGGGCAAAGTGGCGATGCACCGTACTTTCAACTGGTGGTGATCTGCGCCTTTTTATATGTGCTGGTGGTGGCCGGTCGCTTCGGTGCGCTGGGGTTATCGTTCAAGCCGTCTACTCGCGGCTTAAGCATTGTGACCTCCAATCTGGCGTTGTTTGCGCTCATCGCTGTTCCTATCGGGCTGGCGACGGGATTTATCAAGCCGGCGTTGGCATCTGCTGGTTTGATTGAGAATCTGGCTCGCGGCTTTGGCATCTACCTGACCATTGCGTTACCTGAAGAAATCCTGTTTCGCGGTGTATTGCTGAGTTATCTTGCGGCGACATTGCGCTGGCCGCCAATCCCGACCATCGTGCTATCGGCGCTGGTCTTTGGCGCCTCGCATCTGAACAATCCACCCGGCGTGGGTTGGTATTTTATTCTTGCCACCATCGCAGGCGTGTTTTACGCCCGCACCTATCTCGCCACGAAGAATGCTACTGCCGCAGCCGCAGTGCATACGATGGTGGATTGGTTGTGGGCGGTGGTGTTTTCCGGCTAAGATCATCTGAAATCCCAAAGTGATGCAAAGTCATAAACATCCATATCAAGCCACATGAATCCCAAAATTGCGATCATCATCGGCGCAGGGCCTGCAGGACTTACTGCGGCGTACGAGTTGTTGCAGCATACTGGCATTCACCCCATTGTATTTGAGGCGTCCGACCAATTGGGTGGGTTGTCGCGAACTGTGAACTATAAAGGCAACCGCATCGATATCGGTGGGCATCGCTTCTTTTCGAAGTCGGATCGTGTGATGGACTGGTGGTTGCACATGATGCCAATGCAAGCCATGGGCACGCCAGAGGGTGAAGTGGGCATCACCTATCAGCGCCAGGGGCGCACCGTGAAGTCACCCGGGGCGGAGGCAGGCCCTGATCCTGAAAGCACTGACCTGGTCATGTTGGTGCGTCGGCGCCTGTCGCGTATCCTGTACCGGCGTAGGTTCTTTTCGTATCCGGTCAGCCTGAGCGCCGACACGATATCCAAGCTAGGTATGGGCGCTATTGTCCGGATTGGGGTCACTTATCTACTGGCGCGCTTGTTTCCCATCCACCCCGAGAAATCGCTGGAGGATTTTTTCATCAACCGTTTCGGCAGCGAGCTGTATCACACCTTTTTCAAGGATTACACCGAGAAAGTGTGGGGAGTGCCATGCAACCGCATCAAACCCGAATGGGGCGTGCAGCGGGTGAAGGGGCTATCGGTGCGCAAAGTCATTGCGCACGCCTTGCGCAGCACCCTGCCGCGCAATCGATCGCTTGGCCAGAAAGATGTTGAAACCAGCCTGATCGAACAGTTCCTTTATCCTAAATATGGGCCGGGCCAGATGTGGGAGGAAGTAGCGCGTCGTGTGTGTGATGCGGGCGGAGAGATTCATCTGAACAGCGTGGTCACCAAAGTAACGCGCGCCGGTGAGCGCATTACGGCTGTGACCGTGCGTGATGAGCATGGCGCCGAGCGCGACTGGACGGCCGACTTTGTGTTCTCTACCATGCCGATCAAGGAATTGGCTGTCGCCATGCACGCTGATCAGCGCCTGCCTGCGGAAGTGCTGAGTGTGGCGACCGGCCTGGAGTATCGCGATTTCATCACTGTGGGGCTTTTGCTCAAACGCCTGCGCACTCATGGTCGGAATGGCGGCGCGCTCCCTGCTGCGACGCAGAGCCATGGCATACAGGGCATGATATCCGACACTTGGATCTACATTCAAGAGAAGGATGTCAAGATTGGGCGGCTGCAGATTTTTAACAACTGGAGCCCCTACATGGTGTATAACCCTGACACGGCATGGGTAGGGCTGGAGTACTTTACTAACGAAGGCGACGAACTGTGGTCTATGACCGACGAAGCCTTTACCCGGTTTGCGATTGCCGAACTGGCGAAGATCGGTATGATTGACGCAGCGGATGTGCTCGATAGTACCCTTATCCGCATGCCCAAGACGTACCCGTCATACACCGGCGCGTACGAACGCTTTGACGTGGCACGCACGTGGTTTGATCGCCTGGGCAACTTATTCCTGATCGGTCGGAACGGCATGCACCGCTACAACAATCAGGATCATTCGATGTTGACTGCGATGACTGCGGTTGAGAATATCCGTGCCGGGATTACCTCAAAAGACAACATCTGGGCTGTCAACGTCGAGAAAGAATATCATGAGACCAAGCCGCCACCGCTCGAGTCAGTGGCGGAGGCCGATGACGCAATGTAAATGTGATATTAGCGATGAGCGATCAGCTCAATCTCCCGCCAGATTTCTTCGCCGGTTGGGGCGTCGTCCCATTGATGGAAGTGCGGGAACATGACATCGTGCCAATTGTCCGGCGTATTGGTTGTGCTTAGCTTGCCGACCGGGCGCTGATCCTCGACGATGGCCGGTTTCTCCAGATAATAGAAAATCAGGTCTTCGTGCAGGCTGATGATGCCGTACTTATCGAAGCTGCCCGGCTTTTCTTCCTGTAGCTGAAAGTGATAGAAAATGTAGCTACTCACCATCTCCGGCTGCAGGCGCGCCAACCCGCCCCACAACCGTTCAAAGGGCTGCTTGCGTCGCCAGTGTTCGATGCTCTGCGGTGATTGCGAGTGGAATATGTCCATCATCGGAACAAAACTGCGCGGCGCTGCTGCGTGCGGCGACAATCCGCCGGGCCAGTCTTCAAGCAGTGCGTGCATATCGCCGAACAGCGCGTCCGGCGTCAGTTCGAACGCGACGCTCTCCCAGTAGGCAATGAAATGGTCGCCCCACTGAAAGAGGCTGAGGGTCATCGCATCGCCGGACGTGATGCCGGTGGTGATGTCTTCTGCCTTGGCTTTGAAATGCGCTGCTACGGCCGACGCCTGTCCTGCGCGGGCCTGTGCTCGATAAACTGAGCGGCAAATCGCTGTTGTACATGCTGCTGGTGTTGATTCTGTCACTTCATTTCTTCCTATTCACTGGGTATATGACTCTAGAACAGGCTATCAGGCGTGGTGGTATAACACCAGCGTGTTCCGAGTAGATAGTCGATCAGGATATGGTGCGCTTCCGGCGTGCCGATTCGATTGAGTGCGTCAACGGCGTTCGCACGCACGTAACGATTCTCATCCTGCAGGCTGGCCTGCAATGTCGGGGTAGCCGCCGCGGCTGCAGGTCCCATGCGCGCGAACGCCAGCGCGCTGTTGAATCGAGTCTGCTCATCAGCATCGCACAACAGCCGACCCAGCGCGTCAACCCGTACGGCATTGGCTTCAGGCGTGACCACAGCAAGTGTGCCGAAGGCTTCCGCCACGTTGCGCCGCACCCACTCTGATCCATCGCTCGCCAGCTTCGCCAATTCGGTTGTGCCAGTGACGGCATATGCGCTCTCCCCCAACCCGATTTCACCGAGTGCAAAGGCCGCATAGCCGCGCACATGTTCGGTCGCGTGCCCTAGCCGGTCGATGACAGCAGCTAGCGCTGGCGTACCTGCATCCGCCAATCCATACGCCGCGTTGCGCGATGTGTTTTTGTCTTTGCTTTGCAAATGCGCCGCCAGAGCTTCGATCCCGGGCGATCCCATCCCGGCCAGCCCATACGCCGCGTTTAAGGCGACGGGTTCGTATTCATCAGCGAGATGTGCGGCCAAAGCTGGAATGGCATCGGCGGCTGCCATGCCCAACTGACCCAATGCATCGGCCGCTTGCATGCGCATCCGTTGATCGGGGTTGTTCAACTGATCAACCCATGTCCCCACTGCACCTGCGGTTTGATGTTGCTGAACGCTGCCGCCGAGCCACTGCCACTGTCGTCTCCAGATCGTCTCATGCGAATTGGGAGGGCCATCGCCATTCATCGGCAGCCATGGCGCCGCCTCCGCAGTAGGCCTTGCCGGGCGCGACATGCGCACAAACTGGAACTTGAGCATCGAGCGCGTATGCTCAGACACGTTGGCGTTGCCGCGATGCCACAGGTCATAATGGATCAGCGCCATGGTGCCGGCTTCGCCCAGCAGATGTACATCCTGCTCGCTCTTGTCAAGGCAACGTGCGTTGTAATACTGTGTGCCCGGCATGAGTCCGGAAGGCCCCAGCGGTTCATCGACGGCATGATCGTAGTAGAAAATCATCGCCCACCACGGGTGGTGATTGCGCACCTTCGAATAGCCCCAGTAGCTGTCCTTGTGCCACGACTGCACCTGACGTCCCGGCGCAGTGAAGTGGCAATGCCGGTGCGGGTGCATGATGTAATCCGCTCCGAGCACGCTGTCAAGCGCGCCACGAATGACCGGATGGTGGAACACCTCTTGCACTTCGGGTACCCGGGGCAGAATATTGTTGCCTGGATTGCCCTCCTTGGCCATCACTTCTTTGATGCGGCGGCTCATGGTGTCGTGAAAATCCGCTGGGAAATCGGTCTTGAGCACCACGTAACCATGCGAGACGAACTGGCGCAACTGCGCGTTGGTTAAGGCAATGGGCTGTGACATTTGATGGCTATCTTAACGCAAGTTGGTAATAGGAACGGCCTGATCCATTGAAACGCGAAGGAGGACGAAGTAGAGAATACTTTCGCTACTCACCCTTCTCGATCAGCCCTTTTGCTATTGCGATGGCCGCCTCATACGAATCGATCTCACCCACCATCTGCGCCTCACGCACGGCGCTCAGGATAGCACCGATCTGGTGACCTTGCTGTACGCCAAGTCCGATGACATCGTTCCCGGTGATCAGCGGTCTGGGCGCGGCATCGGGACCGAAGCGGTCGTAATAGGCTTTGATCAGCAGCGCTGATATCTTCGCGCGCCGCGTGTAGTCTTGGCTGGCTGAGGCAGCCCCAGCCTTGCCCATGCCGTCGGCGATGCAGAATAGAGCGATTTCAGGGGCGCATTCGCTGGTGGTGTTGATATAGCGATAGATCGCGCGCGTCGTGATGTCTGCCGCGTTACCATCGCGCGACATCTGGTTGGGACGCATGTGGTGGGCTACCGTCGTGCGAATCTGCGCCACCTCATCGGCGCTCAGCTTTAATGTGCGCCCGCGTGCTGCGGCAACGACTGAGCCGTCTTCTTCGTGGCCGTAGAAGTGCACGCGCCCGTCGTCGCCAACACTGCGGTTGGCGGGTTTGGCAATATCGTGCAGCAATGCGGCTAATCGCAATATTGCGATGCGTGTGCGCTCGTTACTGGTTTCAGTGATCAACTGCCGTTGCAACGATGCGCGATGTCCTGGTGCCATCGTGAGTTCACTCAGCCACTCCGGTGCGCTGGTTTCGTCACTAACAATAAAGCGCAGTATGTCATCGAGGTAATCGAGCACGACAAAAGTATGCTCAAGCACGGGGAACTGGTGCGGGGCTGTCTGCGTGCACACGCGCAGCGGCTCCATTTCAGGGATCAGCTCGCGCAGCAGACCCAGCCCATCAAGCCGACGTATGGCTTGCGCCGCGTTGGGCAGAGCCAACATCTTCATCAGTTCGTCCCGGACGCGTTCGGGGCTTGGGATGTGCAGCGATGCTGTGGCTGAACGCACAGCGCGCGCGGTTTCAGGTTCCATGCGCATGCACAGCGCGTGTTCCATGCGCACGGCGCGCATCGCCCTTACCGGGTCATCGCTGATGGCATGCGGCGTCACCTGACGGATCACACCCGCGGTTAAATCGGTTCGACCGCCGGAGGGGTCGAGTATCGCGCCTGTCTCATCCACTGCGATAGCGTTGAGGCTGAAGTCACGACCCATGAGATCCTCTTCCCACGTAGCGCCGCGGCGTACGGCGAAGTCCATGTTGAGCGCCGGCGCGCTGCGCCCCTTGTGTGAAACAATCACGCGCGCCGTGCCACGCTCGGCATCCATCAGGTAGAACGCGGCATCGAGTTGATTTGCCACAGTGCGCGCCAGCCGGACGCTGTTGCCCAGCACGGCAAAATCAAGGTCGTGCACAGGCTTGTTCAATAGTGCGTCGCGCACGGCGCCGCCCACCAGCAGTACCCGCACATGGTGGCGCGCCGCAATGTCGTTCACCACGACCACCTCTGGCATGCTGCATAAGCCGACCAACCGAGTACGCTCGGTCCGATCAGTAACGTCATCCATAGTGGCGTTCTCCAAAAATGGCGCGCCCCAGCCGCACCAGGGTGGCACCTTCTACGATGGCGGCTTCGAAGTCGTCGCTCATGCCCATCGACAAATGATCCCACGCGATGTCGGGGAAGCGCTGGCGCAACAGTTCACGCAAGGCGTATAGCGATGCAAACACCGGGCGCGCCTGATTGGGATGCTCGACGATGGGCGCAATGGTCATTAATCCGCGCAACCGCACATGGGGCAATTGTGCGATCTGTTCCACGTCGCGTAGAAAGGCGTCGCGCACTACTTCGTTGTGCTCCCAGCCAGCCAGCGCAAACCCGCTCTTCGACTCTTCACCGCTGACGTTGCACTCCAGAAGAAACTGCTCTGGGTGGCGGGTGGCGATTGGCGATGCCATACGCTGGCTAAAGGCGGCAGCGAGTTTGGCGGAATCGATGGAGTGAATCAAATCAAATAGCCCAATCGCCTCCTTCACCTTTCGCGACTGCACATGCCCGATCAAATGCCACCGCACGGCATCTGTCATCGCAATCTCCCCAATCTTACCTATCGCTTCCTCAACGCGGTTCTCGCCGAAGTCGCGCTGGCCGGCCAGGATCGCGGCATGCACTGCGGCAGCCGGGAAGGTTTTGCTGACGGCGATCAGTGTAACCTCAGATGATCGGCGTCCGGCGTGTTCGGCGGCAACGGCTATACGCTCCTGGACGGTGGTCAGGGAGCGCGCAACGGCTTGGCAGATTTTGTTGTAATCAGTGTGTGGGTCAGTCATAATGGCTTTGGGGCCAATTGTATCCAATGCCGACGCCAGCCATCAGACTTTAGTCTGATAAAAGAATACACCAGTGGCCAATCCTTTTCATGACTATTGGCCGTAACATCCTTTATGCTGGATTGGTATGATGATTCTGTATCTCTTTTGGATTCCGTCATTTATCCTATATTACAAGTAACCGCAACACAAAGGAATATAAGATGGCAAGCGTAAAAAACCCGACTACGTTCAGCGGCCGTGTCATCGATGATCCCAAGATCGCGAAATTCCTTTTTTCAGATATACGCATGAGCTGGGTGTGGCTCATCGTTCGTATCTGGCTGGGTTACGAGTGGATCGAAACTGCGCTGCACAAGATCACCAGCCCCGCCTGGGTTCAGACCGGCGAAGAGCTCAAGAGTTACTGGATCACCGCAGTCAAAGTCGATGCCGTCACAGGCAAGGGCGACATCGCCTATGGCTGGTATCGCGACTTTCTCAATGTGTTGCTCGATGCCCAGGCCTACACCTGGTTTGGCAAACTTGTGGCCTATGGCGAGTTGCTGGTTGGCATCGGCCTTGTGTTCGGTGCGTTTGCAGGTATCGCGGCTTTCTTCGGGGCCCTGTTGAACTTCAATTTCTTGTTGGCTGGCACTTCCGGCACCAATAGCCTGTTGCTGCTTGCCGCACTTCTCATCGTTCTGGCATGGAAGATTGCGGGCTTCATCGGCGCCGACTATTTTCTGCTTCGCTTCGTGGGCGTACCTTGGGAAGAGCAGGGAAAAAGAGGAGAAGAAGCAAGGAAGAATGCAGGAGAAGTCAAAAGTTCGAAGGTATCCGTTGGCAGGGAGCAGAGGACAGAAGTCAGAATCTGATTTCTAACCTCTGTCCCTTAACCTCTCACTGACGATTACTGATCGTTATCGTCTAGTCCAAGCAGACCCATGCTCAGCCGAGGAGTCTGGCGTCGATCCTCGTCTTTACCAAAGTGCATCACCTCGCCACTCTCGTTGATGGCTTCGACGGCCAGTCCCAGTGATTGAAGCTCTTTCACCAGCACCTTGAACGATGCGGGAATGCCGGGTTCCTCAATAGGTTCGCCCTTCACGATGGATTCATACGTCTTGACGCGTCCCTGCACATCGTCGGACTTGACGGTGAGCATCTCCTGCAGCACGTGCGCCGCGCCGTAGGCTTCCAGCGCCCACACTTCCATTTCGCCGAAGCGCTGGCCGCCGAATTGCGCCTTACCACCCAGCGGCTGCTGGGTTACCAGGCTGTACGGGCCAGTACTGCGGGCGTGTACTTTGTCTTCGACCAAGTGGGCCAGTTTCAGAATATGCAGGTAGCCCACCGTGACAGGATGGTCATACGGTTCACCACTCTTGCCATCCATCAACTTCATCTTGCCCAGAGTTGGCAGCGGATCTGTCGAGTGCAGACTGACTTCAACAGCGCGCGCAAGCAACTTCTCATCGGGCAGGTTTGCAGTGCTCTCACCCTGTGATTCCAGCCACAGGCGCAGCGTAATCGCGACCAACCGCACATCTGAAGCGGCGCGTTGCGAATAACGGCGCGTATCGTCTTCGAAGCTCAGCAGGTCTTCGGGGTTGTACCCCTTCTCGCGCAGCCATTCGGTCAGCACGATACGACGGGCAAAGGCTTCGTCAATGGCGGCGCGTTCAATGTTGTACGGCTTGCCGCGCAGCCAATCCGACATGTACGCTATGCGCGCATCATGGTCATCGCGCAGTGTCTCGGTGTCGACCTGGTCATCATGCAGGGCATCCCATGCGCGCATGGTTATCTGGCGATAGGCATAGTCGATCAACCACGCACGGCACAACTCAGCCTCGATCTCGGCTTCATCGGCGCCGTCGAACACGGGCGTTACCGCGCGGAAACCCAAGCGGTTGGCTGCCCAACCCAGATGTGTTTCGAGAATCTGGCCGATGTTCATACGGCCAGGCACGCCCAGCGGATTCAGGATGATGTCGATGGGGGTGCCATCAGCCAGGAACGGCATGTCTTCGATCGGGACGATCTTGGACACAACGCCCTTGTTGCCGTGGCGGCCGGCCATCTTGTCGCCCTGCGTCAGCTTGCGGCGCTGTGCGATGCTCACGCGCACCGAGCGATTCACACCGGCGGGCAGGTCGCGATGTTCATCGCGGTCAAATACTTTGACTTCGACTACCTTGCCGTGCTCGCCGTTGGGCAAGCGCAGGCTGGTGTCTTTCACTTCGCGGCTCTTTTCGCCGAAGATCGCGCGCAGCAGTTTCTCTTCGGGTGAGAGTTCTTTCTCGCCCTTGGGAGTGATCTTCCCGACCAGGATGTCGTTCTGATTCACCTCGGCGCCGATGCGGACGATACCGCCCTCGTCGAGGTCTTTCAACGCTTCTTCACCCACGTTCGGGATGTCGCGCGTGATTTCCTCAGGGCCGAGCTTGGTCTCGCGCGCCTCGATCTCCTGTTTCTCGATGTGTATGCTGGTGAAGTAGTCTTCACGCACCAATCGTTCACTCACGAGAATGGCGTCTTCGTAGTTGCCGCCTTCCCATGACAGGAATGCGACCAGGATATTCTCACCCAGCGCCAGTTCGCCGTGATCGGTGGACGATGAATCCGCGATGACTTCGCCCTTGTAAATGCGCTGGCCTTTGGTCACGATGGGGCGCTGATCGATGCAGGTGCTCTGGTTCGATCGGTTGTACTTGCGCAGCGTATAGTTGCGCTTGCCCTTGCCGCTCTGAACGATGATCTGCTTGCCGGTGACGCTGATCACGTCGCCGTCTTCGGCGGCGATGATCACCTGGCCGCTGTCCATGGCGGCCTGGCGCTCAATGCCGGTGGCTACGATGGGCACATGCGGCTGCAGCAGCGGCACGGCCTGGCGTTGCATGTTGCTGCCCATCAGCGCGCGGTTGGCATCGTCATGCTCGAGGAACGGGATCAGCGCCGCGCTGATGCCGACGATCTGCTTCGGAGCAATGTCGATGTAGTCCAATTGCTCGGGTGACGCAAAGATGAACTTCTGGTTGCGGCGCACCGAGTTGCGAGTTTGTGTAAACTCGCCAAAGTCGTTGATCTTGGCATTCGCCTGGGCGATCGTGAACTTGTCCTCGGTATCGGCGGACATGTAGATCGTCTCGGTGGTCGCATGCGGTTTGACCGACAGGGTTTCGATCGATGTATGGGTGGCCAGCGCCAGCGCCTCGTCGACGCGGGTGCCTGCAGCTGCCAGCACATTGCCGCGCGTATCGGTGACGTCCTGAGTCAGCATGTGACCCACGGATTCGACCGCGGTGTTGGCAACGGTCTTGCTGACCTTGCGGTACGGCGTTTCAAGGAAGCCATAAGCGTTGACTTTGGCGTAGGTGGCCAAACGTCCGATCAAACCGATGTTCGGGCCTTCCGGCGTCTCGATCGGGCAGATGCGTCCGTAGTGGCTGTGATGCACGTCGCGCACGTCGAAGCCGGCACGCTCACGCCGTAGACCGCCGGGGCCTAGCGCCGAGAGAGTGCGTTTGCTGGTCAGTTCGGCCAGCGGGTTGGTCTGATCCATGAACTGCGAGAGCTGCGATGAGCCGAAGAACTCGCGCACCGCGGCGACGACTGGCCGTATGTTGATCAGGTTGACCGGAGAGGGCGAGTCGTTGTCGGGCATCGACATACGCTCTTTCACCATGCGCTCCATGCGGCGCAGGCCGACGCGCAACTTGTTCTGGATCAATTCACCGTTCGTCTTGACGCGGCGGTTGCCCAGGTGGTCAATATCGTCGACCGGGATGACGGAGTTGTTCACCTGGATCAGGTGGCGGATCAGCTTGATGATATCCTGCTTGGTGATGGTGCGATGGGTGCGTGGAATCGTGCCTTCCAATTCCAGGCGCTGATTCAGCTTGTAGCGACCGACGCGCTCGAGGTCGTAGCGGCGCTGGTCAAACAACTGCTGGTTGATGAATTCCTTGGCATTGTCCAGCGTCGGCGGATCGCCGGGGCGGACGCGCTTGAAGAACTCAATCAGGGCCTCCTGTGCAATGGTGCGCGAAGGCTTGTTGGCCCAGTCCGGTTCCTGCTTGAATGTGGCATCGAGGAACTGATGATCGGGGTTGTTGTCCACATCAGCGAACAACGCCCTGATCTCTTCCTCAGAGCCAGTGGTGAGCAGGTCTTTGGTCGTGCCGTCGTCGACAGCGGCAAAGGCGCGCAACAGTATCGTCACCGGGATGGTGCGTTTGCGGTTGAATTTCAAAACGATGTAGTCGGACTTGCGGGTCTCGAACTCCATCCATGCGCCGCGATCCGGGATGAGCTTGGCCTGCGCCAGCGGTCGTCCCGAGGCGGGATCTTCCTCGGCGCTAAAGTACACGCCGGGGGAACGGATGAGCTGCGACACGACGACGCGCTCGGTGCCGTTGATGATGAACGTGCCGTTTTCGGTCATCAGCGGGAACTCGCCAAAGTAGATCGTGTCCACCTTGTGCTCGTCAGTCTTGCGGTTATGCAGCGCTACCTTGGCGTATAACGGCGCGCCATAAGTAAGGTCGCGCTCAACGCACTCCTCAATACTGACTTTGGGTTCCTCGAACCAGTAAGTCAGGCCATATTCTTTGGCCTGCTTGTAAGTGCCGGGGAAATAGAGCGCCATTTCGCCATTGAAACTTTCGATGGGCGAAATCTCTTCGAACAACTCGCGCAGCAGTTCGTTCTGGAACAATTTGAACGATTCCAATTGCACTTCGATCAGCTTCGGTAGAAGCTGAATTTCGGGCGAACGTGCATAGGATTTCGTGGCGCGATTCTGGTTTGTCGCCATTAAATTACACCCTCCTCAATTTGAGGCTACCGGGACAGTGAGTATATAAACGCATTGCGGTTAAACAAGCATAAGGCGACAGAAGAGTCGCTTCAGTCGCCTAGTGATAACGCAAGGGTTGATTATAGATGATTTTCGGCGTTTGGTCAATTGATTTCCGTGTAAAAAAGACCAATGAACAGGCGAATTCTACCATACAGCTTGAGCCTTTCAGACGTTATCCGGGAAATGATGGCACCGGTCGGCGCGATTCGCAGTATACTGATATGAACGAGGTGTTCCCATGTCAGGTTCCGTCAACAGGGCCGATGTGCAACGGGTGCACCAGGCCTCTCTGCAGCAAATCGAACGTATCGACCGTGTGGTGTGTGGATTACTGACCGATCTGGCGCACGCCAATCATATCGTCTTGCCTCAGCCAGTCCACGCTGCCATTCACGATGAATCACATCTTGCCAACCGTTGCCATGCCGTGTGGGTGATGCTGCCCGACCGTGGGCGCTTCATCGCCAAAGTAGAGTTCTACGATGATGATACTGCGGCGGCATGCCACCTGCGCGCCATGCTGCAAAGCACGATCTATGACCGCGAGGCGCAACAGTTTGCCGAACGCCTGTGCGAGTTCACCCGATTGCCTGTCATGGCTGAGCGCAGCCAGACTGACGGCATCGTGACGTACAGCGCAAGCTTAACGCCGCCG
>CAIQQO010000358.1 GCA_903873965.1 uncultured bacterium | reverse complement strand
GTTTCGCAGAACGTCACCTTCTTGCCGGTGCCATCGACCAGCGTGACATCCAGATCGGGGCGGGCGATTTTCAACGGAATGCCGGGCAACCCGGCGCCTGTGCCAATGTCAACCAGCGTCAAGCCGGGGGTTGACGAAATGGCGCGTAATGCGGTGAGCGAATCGGCAAAATGGCGCGCAAGAATGGCCTCATCATCGGTGATGGCGGTCAAGTTCATGCGCTCATTCCATTCAACCAACAAGTCGCGAAAATGGACGAATTGTTCTGCCTGTAAGGTATCGAGCACGCAGCCGACAGCGGCAGCGGCGGTTTGGATCTGTTCAGTGGTCAAACTCATGGGTAATGCCATTATCACCCATAGCGACCAAACCGCAGGCGAATCTTTGGATGAAACCTATTTGGCATGCCGGTGTGGGCAATATTGCATCAGTCTTCCACCCCCTTCTTTCCCTCTCCGCGTATAATCCCCACACCAACAAACCAATGGATGAGTCGTCACTTCAAGAGTTACTCGCGGGCGTCAAAGACAACCGTGTATCAATCCCCGAAGCCTTGCATAAGCTGCGGGCGCTGCCGTATACCGAGCTCGAATTTGCCAAGCTGGACAACCACCGCGCCCTGCGCAATGGCTTTCCCGAAGTCGTGCTGTGCGAGGGCAAGCAAACTGCCCACGTCATCGCGATCATGCAGCATCTGTGCGCCGCCGGCGGACCGGTGCTGGCGACCCGCGCCAGTGCTGATGTGGCACGACAGGTGCAGGAAGTCCTGCCCGAATTGCGTTACAACAATCTGGCGCGCACGTTGACCTTTGACCCCCGGCCGGCCCCCAAGCGGCCCGGCCGCATTCTGGTAATCAGCGCGGGCACGGCTGATCTGCCCGTGGCCGAGGAAGCCGCCGAGACTGCGGCCATCATGGGCAACACCGTCGAACGCGTCTATGACGTCGGCGTTGCCGGGTTGCACCGGTTGCTCTCGCATCTGGAGCAACTCACCGCCCCCGAAGTCAGCGTGCTGATCGTCGTCGCCGGGATGGAAGGCGCGTTGCCCAGCGTCGTCGGCGGGCTGGTGCGCGTGCCGGTGATCGCGGTGCCAACGAGCGTCGGCTATGGCGCGAGCTTTGGCGGCCTGGCGGCCCTGCTGGGCATGTTGAACAGTTGCGCCTCTGGCGTGACCGTCGTGAATATTGACAATGGCTTTGGCGCAGGATTCGCCGCCAGCCGAATGAATTTCTTACGAGAAGCGGTGCAGGAAGCAAGAAGCTAGAGGCGAGAAGCAAGATGTCAGAAGTCAGACATCAGAAGTCTGACCTTCGACCTCTGACTTCTCTTCTCTTCTCCGGAGTATTAAATGCATGAATTAACTGAAGCGGTGCAGGAAAAGTATGACCGATTGCGATCGGTCTTGACCGAGATGGGCGATGTCATCATCGGCATGTCGGGCGGCGTGGACAGTGTGTTGCTGGCGCGCGTGGCGCATGAGGTGCTTGGCGAGCGGGCGCTGGCTGTGACCGCCGATTCGCCCAGCCTGCCGCGCCGCGAGTTGCGTGAGGCCGTGCGTTTGGCTCAACTGGCCGGCATCCGGCACCAGGTGATCAAGACGAACGAGGTTTATGACCCGCGCTATGCGGCTAACCCCAATAACCGTTGCTATTACTGCAAGACCGAGTTGTTCAGCAACCTCGATGGGTTGGCTGACGAACTGGGCTTTCACTGGGTGGCCTATGGCGAGAACGAGGATGATAAAGGCGATCATCGCCCCGGCGCACAGGCCGCGCAGGAACATCACGCGCGCGCGCCGCTGAAGGAAGCGCACCTGACCAAGCCCGATATCCGCGCGTTGGCACAGTATTTCGACTTGCCGGTGTGGGATAAACCCGCGTTCGCCTGTCTTGGTTCGCGGTTCCCGTATGGCACACAGATCACGCCGGAGAAACTGGCGCAGGTTGAAACGGCCGAAGATGTGCTGTGGGATCACGGCTTTCGCCAGTTCCGCGTCCGCCATCATGGCGAGGTAGCACGCATCGAGATCGAGAAGGTGGATATGCCGCGCATGCTCGAAGAGGCCGATGCGATCACCGCCGCGATC
>CAIQQO010000357.1 GCA_903873965.1 uncultured bacterium | reverse complement strand
CGACCTGACATTCTTCAACGACCAGAATACTGCCATTGGTTTGTCCGACGACATGGTGGTGGTGCTCGACGAAGGGCGCAGCATCGCGCTGGCAAGCGGCGATATCTACATCCAGACCGAACATTTGCTAGGTGCGCTTTCGCAGGCAGGTGTGAGTACGGCCGGGCTGCTGCAGCGATATGGCATCACGCCGACGGCACTGACGGGTTTGATTGTCGAGGGCGTTGTGAGTAAACATAGCACGACGACCGATTGGGTGCAGCAAGCTAAGAACGGCAAGCTGGCGCCGTTGTATTACCGCGAAAACCTCTTGCGCGATGTCTCCACGCTGCTCTCGCTGGCCGACGATCGCCATATCATCCTGGTCGGGGCAACGGGCAGCGGGCGGCGCAGTCTGGTGCAATCGCTGGCGTTGCTCATCGCCGATGGCAAAGGGCCGACCGGCGTCAAAGGCATTGTTGAGGTAAGTGATTCAGCGTGGCTGGACAATCCTGCGCTGGCGATGCAGGTGGCTTTGAAGCAAGCACAGAACGGCATTCTGTTCCTGGCCGATATTCACCGCTTTCTGGGCAGTACGACGCGTTCCGATATGCCGCAGGCTGCGCGCGATCTGCAGAAGGCCTTTGTTGCTCCGGCTCAGACGGATGGCATTCCCGGCAGCGCGCCAATCATCATCGGCACAACCACCGATGCCGACTATACCGAGCGCGTCAAGCCCAACGCCACAATAGCGCAACACTCACACGTACTCAATGTGCCGCCCGCATCCAACGCCGAATGTCTCGAAATCCTGAAAGTATTGAAGCCTCGCTTCGAGCGCGACTATGGCCTGGCTGTGAGTGACGACGCGGTAAAAACTGCGACAACCCTGGCAGGACGCTACGTGGGCGACCAGCCACTGCCGGGCGCCGCAGTGCGCGTCATGAACCGTGCCTGCGCCGTGGTGAAGTCGAGTGAAAGCGCGACGGCGTTCAAGGCCGAGACGAAGAGTGACAACCGGCTTGACGCCGAGGACGTGACATTGGCCGTCAGTCTGATGACAGGCGTACCCGTGACGCGGCTGGGCGCCGATGAACGCACTAAATATGCGCAGATCACGCAATCACTACAGGCGCGCGTGATCGGGCAGGATGAGGCCGTGCTAGCCGTCAGTCGCGCCGTCAAATCGGCGCGCGTCGGGCTGAAAGACCCGAAACGGCCGATCGGCTCGTTCCTGTTCCTCGGGCCGAGCGGCGTGGGCAAGACTGAGCTGGCTAAAGCGCTGGCGGAGTTCTTGTTTGGCAGCGAGGATGCGCTCATCAGCATCGACATGAGCGAGTATCAGAAGGACGACACAATCAACCGGCTGATCGGAGCGCCGCCGGGCTATGTGGGCTTCGAGGGCGGCGGGCAACTTACCGACCGCATCCTCAAGTCACCCTATGCTGTCGTGCTGTTCGACGAGGTGGAAAAAGCCCACCCGCGCATCCTGGATATCCTGCTGCAGGTGATGGAAGAAGGGCGATTGACCGATGGACAAGGCCGCACTGCGAACTTTGCTGAGACCGTCATTCTGCTCACCAGTAACCTCGGATCGACCTACTTGGGCGATACTTCGCTAGGCGACGCAGCACACGAACTGGCGATGAACGATGTGCGCAGCTTCTTCCGCCCGGAGTTCCTCAACCGCCTGGATGAGATCGTGATGTTCAAACCCCTTTCGCCCGACGTGCTGCGGCGCGTGCTCGATCTGTTGATCGGCAAAGAAGTGAAACTGGCGCAGGAGCGCGGGATCACGCTGGACATCACCCGAGATGGTCGCGAGTGGATCCTGGCGCAGAACGACCACCCCGAGTGGGGGGCGCGCCCATTGCGCCGCATTTTGCAGCGCAGTGTACGCGAGAAATTGGCCGACTATCTGCTATCGCTCGATACACCACCGGCGAAAGTGATTGTTGATGCGGCGGACGGGAAGCTGGTGTATCGGTAGAGAACTGAGCCCAGGTTGTATCAGCGAGTTCAGTTCCTGGGAACAGTCGTGTTGCCATTGGCGTCATCCCAGTAGGTATCGCTCATGTACTTATACCCCGCATCAGGGAACACGGTCACCACCACGCCTACGCCCAGTTTCCCGGCAACCCGCAATGCACCCGATGCCGCCGCGCCGACCGATGGGCTGACAAACAACCCTTCTTCGCGCGCCATCCGCACCGTCATTTCCTGCGCTTCTTCCGTTGATATCTCGATGTTTTCGTTGGCGATGCGCGGATCGTAAATCTTTGGCAGGATGGCGGTGGGCATGTACTTCCACCCTTCAATTGCAGCCATGGCTGAATCGGGTTGGAGCGAGATGCACTGTATCGCGGGATTCAATTCGCGCAGCCGTCGGCTGGTGCCCACAAACGTGCCGCTGGTGCCCATTCCAGCGACGAAATGCGTGATGCGTCCCTGCGTCTGCCGCCAGATTTCTTCGGCAGTCGTCGAATAGTGCGCGCGCCAGTTGGCGTCGTTGTCATACTGGTTGGCGTAGAAATAGGCCTCTGGCGCAGACTGCGCAATTTCGCGCGCCTTGCGCACCGCGCCTGTACCGCCCAGCATGGGATCGGTAAAGACCATCTCGGCCCCATAGGCGCGCAGGATGTGCTTGCGTTCCGGGCTGGCATTGAGCGGCATAACCAGCTTGACGCGAAACCCCAACGCTGCGGCAAACATGGCGTAAGCGATGCCCATGTTGCCACTGGTGGCATCCAGCAGCACTTTGTCGGGCGTCAGTCGGCCATCAGCCATCGCAGTGCGGATGATGTTCAATCCCGCGCGATCTTTCACCGAACCGCTCGGATTAAACCATTCGGCCTTGCCATACACTTCCACCGGCACCACACCGCTTGCAACGCGGCCTAAACGGATCAAAGGTGTATTCCCTACACAATTGCACAAATCACAGGCATCCATCGTTGCCATCGTTAATTGCTCTCCAGACAGTCCAACACCAATCGTAACGCCGCATCTGCCGTTTGGCGCTTATTATTCACACGTTCATCGTTCCATACATGGCGTTCCACCCGTTCGACTAATGGGGTGCTCACGCCAATGTATACCAACCCAACCGGCTTTTCGGGTGTGCCACCGCCAGGACCTGCAATCCCAGTCGCACTCACGCCCACGTCCAGGCTCAGTGCCGCGCGCACGCCACGCGCCATCTCCACGGCGCATTGCTCGCTGACCGCGCCGTGTTGCGCCAAAGTTTCCACGCGCACGCCCAGTGCCTGAGCCTTCACCCGGTTATCGTACGAGATAATCCCGCCCAGAAAATAGGCCGAACTGCCCGCACGGTTCGTCAGTTCATCTCCGATCAAACCGCCGGTACACGACTCCGCTGTGCCGATGCTCCAGCCACGTTGCGTCAATTTCACCGCGATGCGCTCATTCACATCGGCGCGCCAACGCCGCAGCAACTCAGCGCGCAGCACATCAAGCGTCTGGCGCGCCACCAGGCGTTCGACCTCGTGCAGGTGTGGCGCAGCTGCCTCAAATTCGTCCTCATCCAACACCTGCATGCTGCCGTCGGGCGCCATCCAGATATCGAGCAGCAGATCTTCCCATTCCAACTGATCAGCCGAAAAGCGCGCCGGCCGGGCAATATCGCAGTACCAGCCCTTGCGCGCGCCGGCGGACGAAAACACTTCGAAGACGTTGTACCAGCGGTCATTGTAAAAGGTTTCGCGCAGCACGTCGCCGCGCTCGAAGCGCACAAACCCGAGGTCAACCGTCGGACGCGTCCAATTGGCACGGATCATCACACTGTGTTCATCACGGGCCAGTACTTCGGCATCAAAGTGCGCCTTCTCCACGCCACGGTAATCAAGCTTACGAATCAGCATGGTGTCAATCATAGGGGAGATTGGGGATTGCAGGATGGAGAATATAAAAGTCAGAAGCCAGATGTCAGAGATCAGAAGTCGGAGGTCGGAGGTCAGATCTGGCTTCTGATTGCTGACCTCTGACTTCTGTCCCCTGACTTCTGACTTCTGCGCCTTGGCCTCTGACTATCGGTTTGAACTTGAAGGCGGGCAGCACTCGTGTTCCCAGAGTGATCTTGACCACGACCTTCTTGCTGGACCGCAACAATTCCAGGGTCACCGAGTTGCCGGGCTTGCGCGCCATGATGATCGTCGTCAGTGTGTTGTCCGCGTCGAGGTTGATGCCATCCACACTGCGAATGACGTCGCCTTCGCGGACGCCGGCTTTACATGCCGGACTATCCACCATGATCCGCCTTACAGAAACTGCCGTCGTTGGAGAAGTGGCGGCTGGCATTACAGGGTGCACGGGGTCGGACGAATCTACGCCGGCATCCATCTGCCATTCAATTCCGAGGTAAGGAACTCTTCTTTCCGACGAATCCACTAATCACTCCATGATCTACGATGATCTTGCTACTTACTCTCACAGGTCGGACAGCCAGCACTGATGACCGAACCCATCCACTGACCGCTTGTTTGCACAGGAGGAAACAAACAAACGTGCCAATCAAGCTGACTGCCCGACCTGTAAGATCAAGCCTGTATCGTCTGCTGCGCCAGTGCGCATTAGGTAAGTGCACACTTTGAATGGATTTCTGCACCACCTTTATGGCACCACTATAGTGCCTTCAGCTTAGGCGAAACTTAATTGAACCCGACTAGTAAGTTAGACAAGGTAAGGACGATACGCCGGCAGGGTAACAATAAACGCTGTTCCTTCACCCATAGTGCTTTGCACGTCTATCTGTCCTCCATGTGCCTCGACAAACGACTTGGCAATCGCCAGCCCCAACCCCGCACCGCCCTGTGCCCGCGAGCGAGACTTGTCGACGCGGTAAAAGCGCTCAAACACATGCGCCAGGTCTTGCGGCGGTATGCCGATGCCGGTATCTGTGACCGAGATGACCACATTATGCCCATCCGGACTTGCGGCATTGATGATCACCTTGCCGCCATCGGGGGTGTGTTTGATGGCGTTATCCACCAGATTCAACAACACCTGCTTCAAGCGATCCGAGTCGCCCTGAATGATCGCCTCGCCGGAAACCACCGAATTCACCTCTACCCGCCCATCGGCCATGATATGCCCGCTGCGCACGATGTTGGCGATCAGTGGGGCCAGATCGAGCGGTTGCAGATGCATCGGCAGCGCGCCAGAGTCGGCCTGTGACAGCAATAACATGTTGCTGACCATGCGCGTCATGCGCTCGCTTTCGCTGGTGATGGCATCCAGTGACTCTTCGTCTGCACAACCCATGCGCAACAGGTCGACATTCCCGCGGATTACGGTTAATGGCGTGCGCATCTCGTGCGATACATCTGCCACAAAGCGTTGCTGCGCTCGAAACAATCGCGTCAACCGGTCCAGCATCTCATTAAAGGCTGATGCCAGTCGACCCACTTCATCATTCGTGAACACATCCACGCGCCGATCAAGGTCATCGGTGCGATAGATCTCGAGTGCGGCATTGGTGATTTCTGTCATCGGGCGCAAAGCGCGCCGCGCCATCGCAGCCCCGGCCGCAGACGATATCATCAGCACCAAGGCGCCAATCACCAACAACGTCAGCAACAACCCGTGTTTGGTCAATTCAATGTCTTCGAGCGAAGCGGCCACTTGCAGGTAGCCAAACAATTCGCCGGTGTCATTCACGACCAGTGGGTAGGTGTACACGCGCAATGGTGGCGCACCCAAGTGTTGCACGTTGTTGTAAACCGGCTTCTGTTCGACGGCTGACTTGGTGGACAGCTCTGTGATCTTGGCCGGGTCCAATTGCTCGTTGAAATCACCGACGTTGGTCGACTTGCCCCGGATGTTGCCCTTGTTATCCAGAGCTTCCACATACACGGACGATGCGCGAAAAACGTCAAACTGCGGCAACCGGATGACGCGTTCGCCGCCATTCATGATGATTTTGATCTGATCGACGATGCTGCTGGCAGACTGATCAAGCGATGCATCGACCTGCCGGATGAGGGTAAGGGAAACGGTAAAGTAAACCCCGGCGCCAAACAACAGAAAGCCCAGCACAAGAATAGCGCTATACCAGATCGTCAGTCGAGTCCGGATTGACATCATGCTTTAGCAACCGCGATCATGCGCGGGCTGTCTTCGCTATAAGCGCTCATATCGTAATCGCCGTACCACTGGCATGTACTGAATCCGGCCGCCAGCAGTAACAATTCCATCTCATACCGGAACACATGGCGCAGCTTAAAAGACACTTCCTGCGTCTCATTGCCGTCGGGCGAGTGCAATTCGATTCGGTAACTGAGCACCTGCGTCTGCTCTGACCAGAACACTTCGCTGGCGACATACTTATCGCTGGTGGCATCGGACAGCGGATCGATCAGCGTAGCCTCATATTCGTATTCACCGTTATCGGGTTGGTACGCCAACTCGTCGTTGGGGGGCAGGTCAATGATTAATTCACCGCCCGGCAGCAGGTGACGGCGCGCAGCCACGAGCATGCCAAGTTGATGTTCGCGCGTCAGGTTATGCAGGAATGTATTCAGCGCAATGAAGGCCATGCCGAACCGCTCGGTCAGATTCATCGTGCGCGCATCGGCCTGCACAATCTGCCAGCGCTCGGCGGGTATCTGCGCCAGCCGGTCGCGCGCAATCTGCAGCATCTCGGGCGATTCGTCCACACCCACGACGCGAAAACCCGCTTCGGCCAGTGGGATCATGACGCGTCCTGTACCACTGCCGATTTCGAGAATAGCCGGGGCAGCGCCAGCCGAGATGCTCCGGCCATGTGCGGCTAACTGTTTGTACATGTCGACATCCGGCGTGTAGGACGCGTGCTGCATATCGTAAAAGCGCGCGAGGGCTGCATAAGCGGTGGATGAATTCTGGATGGTTTGGCTGGCTGTCAATGGGCACCTGTCCGGTTTTGAGTCATATTAATCTATCATCAACTATAATTTATTCACACAGAGGCGTTGTCCGATCACACCGGTGTAACGCCATGACAATCATAAGACATGAACGATCCCAATGTTACGCCAGTGGATCCGAATGATCCCCAGGACTTTGTGCCGTCTTCGGCACCCATCATGGATGAAACGACGCCGCGCACGTATATCGCGGCTGGACTTGTCGCCGCGCTGGTGATCGTCCTCTTATGTGTGATCAGTGTGGCCATCCTAAGCAGCGGCGTCCTCAGTCCGCGTCCATCACCTACCATGGCTCCCAGTACCCTGCCCCGGATTGACCTCCTGGGTTCAATTCAACCTGGCAACCCGTTCAGCGTGCGTGGTGTGAATTTTATGCCAAGCGAGCGTGTGGAGATATTCGTCGCGTTTGTCCCGGGCGCCACATTCAACCAGTACACCCGGCTGGCGGAGGCTCAGGCAGGCGTCAATGGCATCTTCAATCTGGCAGGGCTGAATTTGCCCGTGCAGGTCAAAAACGGTCAGTTGATTTACCTGGTAGCGCGCGGTGTGACCAGTGGTTTTACGCCGATCGTACCCATCACGATTGGATCAGCGCCTGTCGTAGCCACAATCCCGATGGCGACTGTGGTTGCCTCAACACAGCTACCCAATGGGACAACGCCTACCACCATCGTCATGCAGCCGACCATCCCGGTGGATGAACCGACATTACCCGCCATCCCCACCGATCTGCCGACCGAGACATCCACGCCAGACCCGCATGTTGTGGGCGCCTGGTATGCGCGTTATTACGACAACGCCGACTTGAGCGAACCGCCTGCGCTTGTGCGCATCGACCAGAACCTGAACTTCAACTGGCGCAATGCAACGCCCGCGCCGGGCATTCCCAAGGACGGATTCTCAGCGCTTTGGACACGCAGCGAGAATTTCAAATCGACTGACAACTATCAGTTCAGCTTGACCTTTGATAACGGCGCACGACTGTATATCGACGATGCGCTGATCGTCAATGAGTGGCGCAACGCCGGTGTGCGGACGGTCACGTTCAACCAGAGTCTGACCAAGGGCATGCACACTATCCGTGTGGAGTATTACCATCCGGGCGGTGCCGGACAGATTGCGCTGAGTTGGGCGGTGAAGTACAACGGCTGGGTCGGACGCTATTACAACACGGCTGACCTGCAAGGTCAGGTTGTGCTCAAGCGCGATGACATCACGGCTGACGACCCCTTCTTGCAGTTTGATTGGCAACTGGGCGCGCCAGCCGTCGAAGTAAACCCGAACTACTTTTCTGTCGACTGGACGCGCACGATCAACTTCCCGATCGCGGGCACCTACGTCTTTACGGCGGATGTGGATGATGGCGCGCGGCTGTACATCGACGCGAACATCAAACCGATTTTTGATAACTTCAGCACTACGGGGAGCCGTGTGATTACCGGCACGACGACACTAAGCAAGGGGTCGCACGCACTCGAACTTCAGTTCTCGCAACAGACCGGCATGTCGCATGTCAAGTTGTCATGGGCGCGCATCGTGATTGGCCCGACCGCCACGCCATCACCAACACCCCCGACGCCGCCTACTTCCACCACCACTCCGCGCAGCACAGCGACGCCCACCGTCACCACGACGAGTACAAAGACCGCAACGTCGACGCCTTCGTTGACACCGACATTGGTCGAGAGCCCGACCATCACAGCCACTGCAACGTTGACGCCGACATCTACCGCTGCACCTTAGGTTCCCAATGGACTGAAGGGTAAAAGAGGAGCGGTGATGCTCAGAAGCATCACTCGTTCCTCTGACCGTCAGCAGTAAATGTCGATGGACACCACCTCGACGCGCGCGCCAAGACGTGTAGGCGTCGTTGTCTCACCGCAGCCGTTTGAGACATAGACCAGACCCTGCGGCAGTTTGTACTGGCTCCTGTAGTACTCACCTTCGACCGGCACGATGTACTTCATGAATCCCGGCAGGTAGATTTGCCCGCCATGGGTATGCCCGAAGATGAACAACTCGGCAGACTGCTTGATGTGGTGCATCAGGTCAGGGTTGTGCCCCAACACCACGCGCGGCAAATCACGTCCGCCGCAGGCGTTAAAAGCACCGCCTACATCTGCCCTCTGGCTCCACAGTTCATCGATACCAATCAATTGCAGGCGACCGTCCAATGTGAGGCACTCGTTGCGCAACAGGCGCACATTATTGTCCTTAAAAATCTCCTCAAGCTGTGCACTGAAATCTAACCCGGGCAGACCGTAATCATGGTTGCCAAACACGGCGAATACCCCTAGCCGCGCTTTGATCTGACTCAATGGTGCGAGCATATCGGGAACGAGCGTGGGGTCTACGTTACTGATAAAGTCACCGCCAAGCAGTACTACATCCGGCTTTTGCGCATTAACCAGATCAACCACTTTCTGCGTCCACTTGCGTTGCTTCAGCCAGCCGACGTGAATGTCGGAGAAGAAAGCCAGCCTGATAGGCCGCGCACCGGCACGCGCACTGGCGGGACGCAGAACGAGCCGTGTGACACGCAGGAAGAATGGCTCAAACAGGCGCGCGTAAGTCCCGAGCAAACCACCGGCTGTGATGATCACGCCGGCGATCACACCGAGGACGCTGCCCGTGATGGCCATGTAAAGTGTCAGCAGCAAACCGGCAGGCGCCACAACCACACACGACAAGACTGCGGCATCAAACACACGCTCAACCCATACACGCGAGGTATAGGAGATCGTGCGCAGACGCCAATGCTCATATGATTCAATCATGATTCTAATATTCCCGTACTTACAATTCTACTGTTAGATCAAAAACTATCGCAACCTTAAAATTCCAAAATTCAACGACGCTTTACCCCTGTACGTCTTGCATAGAGACGCAATAGGGTATATATTCTTGGCCGATTTTCGAATGGTGCAGCGTAACCAAGGAGAATATAGTTACCTAAAGAATGAACGGATCGACTGTTGATACTCGCGTGATAGACGCAAATTTATCGTACCTTCCTTTTACCCGTCCGACGCATCAAGCGTTCACTATCAATTACCCGACCATACCGGCCGGTCATCCTATCTGGCAAGTTCCGACGCCAGCTCTGATGATGACGCCGCGCAAGGCGGTAACGAATTATCAGACGATACAACGGGCTTTTCCCGATGCCATCGTCGGATACACGGTCAAATCTAATCCCAATCCGATGTTGCTGGATGCTATATCGCGCGTTGAGGATTCATGGTTTGAGGTGGCTTCCCGCGCCGAAGTTGAGGCGCTTCATAAGCTAGGCGTTAACGGTGATCGGATCTTCTACAGCAATCCGGTTAAGCAGATTTCTCATATCCAGACCGCCGTCAAACATGGCGTGCGGCTGTTTGCTTTCGACTCAGAAAGTGAGATTGATAAACTGGCGGCATTTGACTTGCCGCTCGAAGTGTATGTGCGCATGACAGTGCCGCACACTGGCGCGCTGTGGCCTCTCACGCACAAGTTTGGCGTGGAGCCGCATCGTGCGGTGGAGTTGATGAAACTGGCTCAGGAGCGCGGGTTGCGCCCCGTCGGCATGTCGTTCCACGTAGGTTCGCAGTGTATCCGCCCCGAGACGTGGGCTGATGCGTTGCGCGCCGTCGCCCCAGCCTGGGCAGAAGCGCGCTCCCAGGGCATCGATCTGGACTTGATCGATATGGGTGGTGGTTTCCCGGCGCAGTATACGGGCCCGGTGCCGAAGCCAACCGATGTGGCGAAGGCCGTGAATCGTGTGTTACACGAATGCGTGCCGGGCGCGCGCAGGCTGCTGCTCGAACCCGGACGCGGTGTCAGCGCCACCACCACAGACATGGTGCTTGAAGTAACCGGCATTGCGGATCGACCGGATGGCCAGACATGGCTTTACCTCGATGGCGGCGTGTTCAGCGGCTTGTACGAGATTCCTGACGGTATTCGCCCGTCGGTGCGACCCATTGTGTCAGAACCGCGCCCAATCAACATGACGACGTATCGCCTGGCCGGTCCGACGTGCGACTCGGTGGATACGCTGTTCGAGATGCGCTCGCCGTGCGAGCTGAAAGTGGGCGACAGGCTGGTGCTGAAGAACTGCGGTTCCTACGTGTACGGTGTAGGCTCGCCGTTTAACGGCTTCCCGGTTCCCGAAGTGTACGAGTCGTCTGAGTGGACGATCGACATGGACGAGTTCACGGGCATGTGCTAAACCATCCCGCAGATGTCATCTGTGGGATTTTGAACCAACTGAAAACGGACAAGCCCGCCGTGTTAATCACACGGCGGGCTTGTTCATTTTCGGCGCATCGTTTCGCTATTGCCCGATACCCACTTCGGTCCAGGCGCGGTCATAGAGCGCCTGCACTTTGGCGTCGCCGCGGGTCAGAAACTCCAACTTGCCGCCCATCGCGGCAATGTCGGGATAGATGTACTTATTGTTGAGCAGTTCCTTGTCGATCAAGCCTTGCTTCAACGCTTCGCCGTTAGGCGTCGGGAAGGCCAGCTTGTTGGCGTTCATGGCTGCAATATCAGGACGGAGCAGGAAATTGATGAACACCTCGGCGGTGTACTTGCTCTTGGCGCCCTTGGGGATTGCCAGATTATCCTGCCAGACGGTTGTCACGCCTTGCGGGATAATGAACTTAATGCCCGGCTTCTCACGCGT
>CAIQQO010000356.1 GCA_903873965.1 uncultured bacterium | reverse complement strand
GTTCGCTCGCGCCGGAAAGATGTCACGGAGCGAAATTGCCGAGGAAGTAAAGCACCTCATCAACGGCTGGTTTTACAACCATATCATCACGACGGACTTTGAGTACCCACCTTACGTGACGCGAGGCTATGACTTGGATCAACGGCGGTCGGTTGGGTAGGTGGATTGTGGGCAGGCAGGTGTGCAAGGTTTGACAACACCACACACCAGAGCATCATGAGCCGAAAACGTCACCCAATCTATGGTTCGTGTAATAGTCCCTCTGCTTCAAACCACTTCGACACCAATTCTCAACGTGCTCTCGCCAGAATTCCGGCCCGTGCCTCTCAGCCATTGCTCGCACCTTTGCAAAAGCGCCAAGGGTGCGCGGACTCGATACAGTAGTGAATATGGGTTGGCCGGAGCCTTACTAACTAACCTCCCCCGGCAAAGCCGGTCAACTTTGACTTGGCGGTCACGGGGCTCGGATGCGCATCTCGCCCAGCGCAATGACCGGTTCCGAGCAAATGACATGCACGACTGGCCGGTATGGAGCAGCGAACCCAATGACCGCAGTTGGCCGATTGCCGACCACCATTCAAAGCCTCCAATTTCTCCATTAACGATTGCGGAATGGCCCGGTACGCAACCCTAAAGCCGACGCTCGCATGGATCTCTAACGACCTCTGAAGCCAGCAGAGTTGCTGCTTGACCAGCCCGATGTATCGGAAACGAATGAACTACAGTCGCGGGCATTTCACCCTCCCCAGGGCAGCCTCGTCGATAAGGCGCTGTAAGGTCCTCGTTGGCTTCCAGCGTCCTCCTTGGGCGACGAAGCGGGTGGTTGCGTCGACGATGATCGCTGCTCCCTTAGGCTCAGCAGCCAGCGGCGCCCACGCCAGCTCGGCTCGCGCCCGCTGATGGTGGTCGAATGTGCCAGAGTCAAAGTATCCTTCGTCATCAAAGGCGAGAAAACCGAACGTGTTCCAAACGACGCGAATCGGCTGGCGGTCCAGCAGTTCTACGGCGACGTTGGTCATACGCAGTCGAGCCCCGGCGAAACGGGTTAAGCGGCAACTCGTCGGATCCCGCAGCATCTGGTTGAACTTTGCGCTCGGCAGGCGATACAGACCGTCGTCCTGGTCGAGCAAAAACATGCGGCACGAAATTCCCATCACTTGTCAGTCCTAGTTGAACCGACCAACCCCACCTGCCGCCCGACACAGTGGGCAGACAGGGGGGAGGCACTGTTGCGTGGATCAATTGACGGCGTCATGGTTGGAAACTGCGATTACGCAGTCATGCAGATCAATCGGTGTGAAACCAGGTTTCATCGTTGTTGGTGCATGAGGCAAGTGCTCATGCTCTCACATCAAATCCGGCAGCTGCTCGCGGGGCACCAGCAGCTTGACAGAGCGGCCCTGACCTGGCGTTCTCTCGATGAATCCCAGCTTCTCCAGACTCAGGACCATCTGATGGACTGCTGATGGCGACACCCGGAAATACCGCTGCATGTCTGCTTCCGACGGCGAACACAGGTGAATCTTCGAGTAGTAGTAGATGAAGGCGAGGTACTGTCCCTGCCTGGCGGTATAGCTGCGGGTAACTCGCGTCGCATTTTCGCTCTGGTGGTCGCTTGCGCCATTGTGGTCAAGCGTGCGAATGCTCATTACAGCAATCTGGGGAACTGGCTGCCGGGAGCAATCTGACATCGGGTCCGGTGTCGCCTTTCCTTGGAATATGCATTCTTCAAGTGGATATTGCCAGTACCAAAGTAGTATGAAAGCGGAAGAACTATGCCCGTTTCCGCGCCAACTTGCCTACCAGCAACTCTAGGTCAGCTACTCGTTTCGCTTCCTGAACGCGAGAAAAAATCTCTTCCAGGACGGCAGATCGCTTGTCGTCCTGGATGC
>CAIQQO010000355.1 GCA_903873965.1 uncultured bacterium | reverse complement strand
CGCAAGAAACGGGCGGCAGAAGCACTATCGTACAACGGGCTGGTGCAAAGCTGGCCGGAAATGATGGTGCTGGCGCGTTCTGGCAAGGCCGATCAACCTGAACAGGAACTGTTATTGTGAGCAGTGGTGGAACATCTACCTACTGCACCGGAGTCACGATACACCGCTGCCCTAACGCCCTGGCGGGTGGCAGGGCATTACGCTTGTGCCTGAATAAGTCGGCTGTAACTGCTACAATCACCGTGGAAGGAAGATATGCCAACGGTTCTGGAACTAACGCCTGCGGAACGAGCGCATTATATTGAGGTGGCTCGCAAGCGCACCGCTGTCACTCACGCGCCTGAAGATTTGCCTGCGCAACATGAACGAGAGATGCTGTTGTCGCGGGCGCGTCAGGCTGCTGCTGAGTTGAAAGCTCGCTTCGGTGTGCTGCGGGTGATTTTGTTTGGCTCAATGGCACACGAAGCCTGGTTTACGACAGATTCGGATGTCGATCTGGCCGTAGTCGGTTTGCAGAAAGAATGCTACTGGGACGCATGGCGGGTCATCGAGCAATTCATTCCAGACCGGCCTGTTGATCTGGTCGAACTTGACGCCGCAAGACCGTCTCTCAGGCAGTCCATCGAAGATGACGGTATCGAGCTATGAATCCCATATATCAACAACTCATCAAGCGCATCAGCAATGAAGTGATTGATCTCGATCTCGCGGCTGAGAAAGCGCAGCGCGCATGGCACATGATGAAAGTGTCGCCTGAAAATCAGGATTTGTATCTGGATTCCGTTGCGCTTAATCTTCAAAGTTTTTTCTCAGGTCTAGAACGAACCTTTGAACTCGTCGCGCGAGGGATCGACCGGCATGTGCCCGATAGCGACAACTGGCATCTTGACCTGCTAAGGCAGATGGCGAGTGACCAGCCTGATGTCAGACCCGCGATTATCAGTAAGGAAAGCGCCCGGCAGTTGGATGAATTCAGGCGATTCCGGCATCTTGTGCGGAATATTTATACAGCCAACCTGATGCCTGAGCGAATGGAAAGCTTACTCACAATCCTGCCGGATTTGTGGCGGCGTGTTCGGGCGGAGTTGCTGGCTTATGCTGATCTCCTGCAGCAGATCGAGAAATCCGATCATTGAAGATATCTTTCAGCGGCTGCGCCGTATCAGCCAGCCGGAAACAGACGATTACCACTCTGGGCAGTTTGCGACATCTGTTTCCTCACGCTCAGCGGACAGGAATGGACTTGAACCACTCATCCACGGGATTCATTCAACCCGTATACCTTGCCGTTAGGCTACATGCTCGTTGAATTCCATCGGGACCAGGCCGTTCAAAAGCAACTGATTCCGGAATATGTCCAGTTTTGCCCCCATCCGTTTTTGAGATTCCTCGGTTTTCTGCACCTGCTCAAAGTAAGCTGAAGTCATCTTGGATACTTCCTTATCCTTCAGCTCAATCGCCAAACCATGCTCCATCTCCTTATCCTTGAGTATGGCTTTCAGAGTCTCG
>CAIQQO010000354.1 GCA_903873965.1 uncultured bacterium | reverse complement strand
GTTTCGCATCCGCAGCGCCGATCTGGCCATGTTCGTCGGCATCGAACAGCAACCAGTAGCGGCTACGGGCGAGGTGGAACTCTTGACCACCATGCGCCGCGACAAGTTGGCGCCCATGCTGCAAAAGATGGCCTCTGCCGTCAGCCATGACGTACAGGATGCCCGCTTCGCACTCAATGAATCCACCGGCGAACTGTCGCCCATCCTTGCGGCGCAGGCCGGCCGCACACTCAACATCACCAAAACACTCGATGCTATCGAAACCGCGCTGACGGCCAATCCGCGCCAGGGCGACAACCAGCCGGTCACACTGGTGGTTGACACGGCGCAACCTGCCATCAACACCAATGCCACCGCGGCGCAACTGGGCATTACGGGCCTCATCACACAGGCCACCACCTATTTCAGGGGTTCAAGCGCCGCGCGCATGACCAACGTCCGGGTGGCGGCTTCGCGCTTCGATGGCGTTGTCGTGGCCCCGCATGAGACATTTTCATTCGACAAGTACCTGGGTGATGTCTCCACCAAAGACGGCTTTGAGGAAGGACTGGTCATCATCGGCGATCGCACGATCAAGGGCGTGGGCGGCGGCGTATGCCAGGTATCCACCACGGCCTATCAAGCGGCCTTGCGCGCGGGATTTCCGATTGTCGAGCGCTACCCGCATGGCTACCGCGTCGGCTATTACGAGCGCGGCATGGGTCCCGGTTTTGATGCGACCGTGTTCTCGCCCGTCGTAGATATGCAGTTTGTCAACGACACGGACGCATACCTGCTCATACAAACCGTTTTCAACCAGTCCGCGGCGACACTCACTTTCAAGTACTACGGCACGTCCGATGGACGGCAGGTCGAGTTCACAGAGCCCGTCATCAAGGAAGTCACCCCGCATGGGCCTGACATCTACGAGAAGGCGACCGACGGCTCAGTGGCGCCCGGCAAGGTCATCAAGGTTGACTATGCCGTCGATGGCGCGAAGATCGTGGCCGGCCGCACCGTCACCCGCAACGGCGAAGTGCTGATCGACGAAACCATCGTCAGCAAGTACGTGCCGTGGCAGAACGTCTTTCGCTTCGGCGAAGGCTTTGTTCCACCCGACGGCGCTATAGTAAGATAAGTGCGCCGGTCTTAATACGATGATGTAAGGTGGCAATGACTGTGACTGAGCAGGTACTTATTACACTACGGGATAACCAGTCTGATGCGAGTCATACGGATGTTTCGCAAACTTCTGCTACAACGCCAGTGCGAATGAGTGCGGAAGATTTCCTACGCATGGAGCATCATGGCATCGCTGAATGGATCAATGGAGAAGTCATCTTCATGTCAGTGAAATATGAGCATCAACGCATTGTTGATTTTCTGAATGCGCTACTGCGGCTATTTACGCAGATGATGAACCTGGGAGTCATCTGCACAGTGCCTTATCCGATGCGAGCCAGACCTGGGGCCAATCTGCGCGAGCCCGATCTCGTTTTTGTCTCTGCCGATCACGCCCATCGCCTGACTTCACAAGCGCTTGAGGGGCCGGCTGACCTGATCATTGAGGTTGTATCCGATGGCAGCGTTATTCAAGACTATGACGACAAATACGTTGAGTATCGCAATGCCGGTGTTCGCGAATACTGGATTATCGATCCGCGTCCCGATCGCCTGCGCACTTCTTTTCACGTGCTTGACTCCAACCAGCAGTTCCGTGTCGTTGCGCTGGATGACGAAGGCATTTACCATGCGACAGTGCTGCCAGGTTTCTGGTTCAATACAAATCGGCTTTGGCAGGATCCGCAACCGCGCGTCGACGAACTCTTACTTGAGATTGGCGGCGATGCCTATCTTCAGCAACTGATATCAAAGCGTATGTTGAAGCGTGACATATCATGAGCAAATCAATCCATTCTGACCTTCCTATTCGTTTCGGCACTGTCGGCTCGCCGGCATCGGGGTCGGCCAACAAGGGCAGCATCGGCGGCGTGATGCGCCTGCGCGAGCTGAACCTGAACGCGCTTGAACTGGCGTGGGTGCAAAGTGTGCGCGTCAGTGATGAAACCTGCGCGGCGATCAAGGCGGCTGCTGTGGAGCATGACGTGGCGATCAGCGTTCACGCGCCCTACTACATCAACCTGAATGCCGAAACTGAAGAGATGTGGCAGGCCGGGCGCGAACGGCTGCTGGCTGCGGCGCGCGCGGGCGCGAAAGCCGGCGCCACCGATATCATCTTTCATCCCGGCTCCTATATGAAGAAACAAGCGGATGAAGCCTTTGAGGTGGCTACGCCGCGGCTGCGCGAAGTGTCGGAAACCGTGTTCAGCGAAAAACTCGGCGTGACGCTGCGCCCCGAGACGATGGGCAAGAGCGCCAGCCTGGGCACCTTAAGGGATGCCGTGGCGTGGAGCAAGGCATTTGAGAACGTCCTGCCGTGCGTCGATTTTGCGCACCTGCACGCCCGCGCCGGCGATGGCAGCTTTAACACCTATGCCGAATTCAGCGCCGCGCTGCAACTGATCAAGGACGAACTGGGTGAGCGCGGCATCAAGCACATGCACATCCATTTCAGCGGCATCGCCTACACAGCCAAGGGCGAGAAAAACCACCTCAACCTGGCCGATGCGGACATTAACTACAAAGACCTGTTCAAGGCGCTTGCCGACATGGGCGTGGCCGGGCGTGTCCTGAGTGAAACGCCCAACATGGAAGAAGACGCGGTGGTGATGCAGTCGACGTACCAGCGCAGCCACAAGAAAGCGGCCCAATGACCGTCGTCCATGCTGAAGAACCCTTTGGATCGTGTTGCAGGTGCGGTGATTGTGTTGCTGCTTATCAGCATCACGATCGTCATACTGCGCGGCGACCAGGTCGGCGTGCAGATTGTCAGCCGCAACCCGGCTGATGGCGCCGATGGGGTGGGTACGCGCGCGTTCCTGGCACTCACCTTCAGCGAAGCCATGCCCAGCCGCGCACTCGATGACCTCGTCAGCATAATGCCGCTACTCACAGGGACGTTGCGGTGGAACGGCGCGGCAGCGGTTTTCTTCCAACCCGCGCAGGCGTGGCAATCGGATACGGCCTATACCGTTACGCTCAAGGCAGGCGCCCGCAGCGATCGCGGTCGTGAGTTGCTGCGCGAGGTGACGTGGACATTCCGCACCGGTCATCCCCGCGTGGTGTACCTGTCACCGGCCACCAGCGTGGGCGACCTCTACGTGCGCGATGTGGGCGTTGCTGCTGCGCCGCAACGCATCACGTCAGAACCGTATGGCGTCTTCGACTTCGCAGTCAGCCCCGACGGCAAGCGCATTGTGTATAGCGCCACGCGCGACAAAAGCGGCGCGCGCGATCTCTGGGTGATTGCGCCCGATGGCAGCCAGCGCGAACGCATCATGACATGCGATGAGCAGGTGTGCCAGGCGCCCTCATTCTCTGCCGACGGCACGCGAATCGCGTTTCAGCGGCACAACCTGATTCAAGGCGTACTTGGCAAATCGCCCGGTCCGTCGCGCATCTGGCTGTACGATTTCACCAACAACACCTTTGTGGCGCTTTCGGGTGATTCACAGGAACTGGGCAACATGCCGCGCTGGGCGCCCACGGGCGAAAAGCTCTCGTATTACGATCCGGTCAATGATGCGGTTTCCATTGTCGATGTCGGAACGGGGGACAAGGTGCAGCTCCCCAGTGTGCTGGGAGATTCGGGCACGTGGTCGCCCAATGCGCGTGAGTTGATCTACCCGGACCTGCGCGCGCTTGACAATGGCCAGTTCAACCAGATGTTGCGCGCCGACCTGGTCGATGCCGTCATCACGCAGGTGATGCCGCTCAGCAACACGAATGACGCCTCGATCACGTGGTCACCACTAGGGTCTATGATTGCCTTTACGCGTCAACGCACAGGCGCGAGTGGGGCGACGGGCGGTTTTATGGCCTTCGGGCCGCAGATATGGGTGAGTACGCCGCAGGGCGAAAGCGCCCACCCACTGACCGACGATCCGGGCTTTACCTACGGCGGGCTATCGTGGAGTCCCGATGGTGTGTGGATTGTGGCCGTGCGCAATAACCTGCAGATGCCCAATCCCAAGCCCGAGGTGTGGCTGGTGCGCAGCGACGGCAGCCAGGTCGTACGCCTGGCTGAGGATGCTACGATTCCAGCATGGTTGCCGTGATTGGCGCAGCGTACTGCGCATCGGCGCAGCGTACTCTGCATCGGCACAGCGTACTCTGCATCGGCACAGAGTACTGCGCATTGGCTCTGTCCAGGCTCTCAGGCCATGGCCACTGGTTCACGCAATAGCAGGCGATCGATCACCTGTATACCCTTGCTAAGGTCATTGCCCACGAAGTCCACTTCCAGGTTGGCGTTGCGCATTTCCTCGCTGGCAAAGGCGCGCCCACCATACACAAGGTGAGTGTTGATGCCCATATCGCGCAGGCGCCGCGGCAACTCAGCCAGCGGACCGACTGCATAACTCATGACCGCTGACAAAGCAACGACATGCGGGCGCACGTCTTTGATGGTTTTGATCAGATCAGCAAGCGGAATGTTCGGGCCGATGTAGCGCACATTGTGCCCGGTGCGGCGCAGCAACAGGGCCAGCATCAGTGCGCCGATGGCGTGGTGGTCGCTGGGGGCTGATCCGACAAGGACAAGCGGGCCACGCGACAGTTCCAGCGAGTTGAACAAACCCAGCAAGCGCCCCATCAGATAGGTGCTGGCATAGCGTTCCTGTACAATCGTGATGCGCTGGTTGTACCATTCATCGCCGATGGTGACGAGGACTGGGCTAATCAGGTGGGTGCAAACGTCTTCGACTGAGTACATGGCAAACGCCTCAGCCAGTGCCACGGCCACCTGCTGTTCATCCATGGCAATCAGTGACTCGTACAGCACTGATGCCAATTGATTCCAGGCATTAGCAACATTCGTCGGTTTCAGATCGACGCGTTCATCGGATGACGTGAATTCCACTCTTGGTTGAGCTGCAGATGCTACGCCTGGCAAAGCGGCATCTCGTTCACGAATGCGATCGAGCAGCGCCACAGCGCGGCTGATGCTCAGCCCTGCATCCAGCTGTGTCTGCAGCCAGCGCAGGATGGCCACATCGCGCTCAGAATAGAGCCGATAGTTGCCTTCACTTCGTTCGGGGGCGAGGGCGTGATAGCGTCGCTCCCAGGCTCGCAGCGTTGCGGCGGGTATACCAGTTCGTTGAGTAACGGCCTTCATGTTGTACACGGGCTCGTTAGCGTATGCTGTTATGGGCAAGTCTTGCATAGGGACACCTTCTCGCTTGAGACTAAGACTGAACGATTACTTGATGGCAGTTACAACGAAGCATGATTAAACCCTAACCAACTCGACTTATAGCAGTGCCATGTAACAATTGTATCACGTAATCTCATGGTGCGGTACAGTCTTGTCCTAACTGTGGCTGACCAATGGCTTGAGTTAGCTGTAGCGTTTGTGTAACCGGCTGACCATCGAGGATTTGGCGTATGCCGCTGGTCAACGTGTTTTCGACGCAACCCAGCCCGCTGATCAAAGGGTCGGGCCGCGCACGAGGCGCAATGTCGCGCAGGAGTGTTATTTCGTTTTGCGAGAGTGGTTGTTTCGCACTGAGAATGTTAATTGCTGAGAGGCGCGCCGGCAACTCATGGGTCTGTTGCGCCCAGGCTGCTGTCTGCGTTGGTTGCGTCAACCAGTGGATGAATGACCAGGCTGCTTTCTCACGCTCCGGCTGCGGCTGGTCTGCGACGCGGGTGATGACCCACAAAGGGGCCGTGTATTTGGTGCTGGCCTGGGGAGTGACGCTGGGCAACAGGCCAACGCCCCAATCGAAGGCGGCGCGCTGCTTGACCGTCGTGTCGACATCCGGCAGGTTGTTGCTCCAGTCGAAGGCGAACAGCACGCGCGCCGTGGCAAAGTCGTCACGGCTCTGCTGCAGCGTGTTTACACGGTAGGCCTGGCTCGTGCGCACAAAACCAGCCAGTGTGTTCATCGACTGCACCGCGGCAGGTGTGGAAATCTGAAGCACGTTCATATCATCCGTGGCGATCTGTCCGCCATAGGCTGCGAGGAATTGCTCAAAGGCGACGGTGGTTGGCTGGATGCCAAAGCAGAGCGTGCCTTTGACGCGGTCTGTGGCTGCGTTACAGGCAGATGTGAAGTTGTCCCAGTTGGTCGGCGCGGTATCCATGTTCAACGTTTTCAACCAGTCACGGTTGTAAAGCATGAGTCGCACGATGCCGCCATAGGGAATCCCGATGATCTGGCCGTTAGCAGTTCGACCGGCTTTCATGATGAACGGGTAGAGGTCGGCGCGATCATTCGCATTCCAGCCCGAGCCGTTGTTGGCGCTGGTCATGTAGTCATTCATGGGCACAAGAGCGCCGCGGCGTTGATAAACGGCTGCCTGCATCGGCGTGGCCAGAATCAGGGTAGGGAGTGCTTTGCGCTCAATGCCATTGAGCACATCTGTGTGCAGCGCATTGGGCGCGCGTTCCTCAGGCACCACGGTAATATGGTCGGCATTGGTGCTGTTGAACTCATCGATGAGGTTGAGCAATGCACGTTCTTTGGCGCCGGAGAGTGAATGCCATGCGATGACGACGCGCCCGGTCGTTGCCAGGGGCGACTGCCCACACGCAGCCAGCATGATGGCTGTCCACAGGGCGGGCAGCCAGCGCAGCCATTTCTGCCGCGGAACGCGGCTTGAGTGTGTTGTCATAGGGCTTTCATGTCTACAATTCACTCGGTATGATTTGAAGGAATCCCTTTTTGTCTTTGACGAGTTTACCAACAGGCGTGACGGTGTCGTGTGGAGAGATGAGTACGGCTTGCTGTTCGAATGCCCATTGCTGCCAGTACCGTTTGGTCTCAATCGTCTGCAAGGGCAGCACATCATAAGCCGTCACCCAGGGCAGTCGCGCGAACTGGATCATGTACGTCGCCATGTCGCCCAGTATCATCGTCGGCGCGCCGGGCGTGTCCACGATCACGCACTGATGCCCGGCCGTGTGGCCGGGTGTGGGCACAACGCGCACGCCGGGTGTGATGTCAGCAGGACCGTCGAGCAATGAGAGCACGTTCTCGCGCAGGAGCGGGGTGAAGTTCTCGGCGAAATAGGTGTTGCGCGTGCGCTCATTCGTATGCGTCGCGTCTTCATATTCCTGCCGTTGCACATAGTAGCGCGCCTGCGGGAAGGTGGGCGTCGTCACCAGCCCGACCTGCTCGGTGGCCCAGCCCGCGTGATCGCCATGCAGGTGGGTGAGTATCACGATGTCGATATCGTTGCGAGTCAGCCCATGCCGCGCCAGGTCGTCGATCAGAGACCCGTTGGGTCGGCGCACCTCGTACTGCGTGGCAATGATCTCGTTGGGCTTGTTGCCAACGCCGCCATCCACGAGGATGTTTTGGCCGTGCGCGCGGATCAACACACAGCGCAACTCCTGCGGCACACGGTTGAGGTCATCCGGCGGAAGCAGCGTCATCCACTTGACGCGCGGCACTAGTCCGAAGGCGCCGCCGCCATCCCAATAACTCACACCATCACTGAGTAGATCAACCATGACATCGTGGTACATAGGTCGCTATATTTCACCTTTTATTTTGCGCGCGCCCTCGCAGTCGCAGTGTTTAATCTTTTTGCCGCTGCTGCAGAATGGGCACACGTCATTGCGCCCCACTTTGCCCTTGGCAGCCGCTCTGACCGGCGCAGGTTTGGCTGCTTCGCCGCCGCCTGATGCTGTGAGTGGGACCTGGCGGGCAGGATTGCGCGGCAGTGTCGCGCCCGCCGCCTGTTGACGGCGCGGGGCCGGCTGTGAGCCGGTGTTGAACTGAACGTTAAAGATGCGCTGCGATACATTCTCGCGGATGGTATCGAGCATTTCGGCATAGGTGTTGCTGGCTTCGGTGCGATAGGCCACCAGCGGGTCGCGCTGAGCATACGCGCGCAGGCCGATGCCTTCGCGCAATTCGTCCAGGTCGGTCAGGTGGCGCACCCACAACTGGTCCACCGTCTGAATCAAAATGGAGCGGTCGCGGAACAACCGCACGCCATCGATAAACGACTGGTTGATGGTGTTGCGGAGTTCTGCCGTGATGTTATTCAGCGCCAATGTCTCGAGCTCAGGCGTGAGTGCCTCGGCCAGGTTGCGTTTGGCGTTGGCATAAATGGCGCGCAACAGGCTGTCGCGGCTTTCGCGCATGTTGGCGATGGTGACGCCGCTCATCATCAGTTGCGTCCGCACCACATTCGCAAAATCGTCCAGCCCGACGTGATAACGCTTCTCGGCCATGGCGCTGAGTTCATCCGATATCTCGTCGCGCACGCCTTTGGTCCAGTGCGCCAGGTCATAGTCCTTGGGCAACGGCACGATTGCACGCACTTCATTGGACAAGCCCTGCAAGTCCCAGTTTTCGGTGGTGTCGCCTTCGGTATGATCCTTGACGACATCCTCGATTTCCTGTTCCACCATTTCCATCACAACGTCGTGCAGGTTGTCCTTTTCGAGGATCATGCGGCGCTGTGCGTAGATGACCTCGCGCTGCTTGTTAATCACGTCGTCATACTGGATGACGTGCTTGCGCAGGTCGAAGTTGTACCCTTCCACTTTCTCCTGGGCCTGCTCGATGCTCTTGCTCAGGATGCCATATTCCAACGGCACATCGTCTTCCAGCTTCAACCGCGTCATCATGTCTTTAACGCGTTCTCCGCCGAAGCGCTGCATCAGTTCATCTTCAAGCGACACGTAGAAACGGGTCGATCCGGGGTCGCCCTGGCGAGCGCAGCGGCCGCGCAACTGGTTGTCAATGCGGCGCGCCTCGTGGCGTTCTGTGCCGATGACGTGTAAACCGCCCAGGGTCAACACCTTCTTGCGCGCTTCCGCCATGTCGGCTTCGGCCTTCGACAGGGCTGTCTGCCATTCTTCGTGCGGCACTTCGGTCAGGTCGCGCCCGGCCTTGCGGAACACCTCGCGAGCCAAACCTTCGGGGTTGCCGCCCAGGAGGATGTCGACGCCGCGGCCGGCCATGTTCGTCGCGATGGTCACCAAGTCGGGTTGTCCGGCCTGGGCGATGACATAGGCTTCGCGCTCGTGCTGCTTGGCGTTGAGCACCTGGTGCTTCACGCCTTTGCGGTCAAGCATGCGGCTGAGCATTTCACTCGTTTCAATGGCAATCGTGCCGACCAGCACTGGCCGGCCGGTGGCATGCACGCGGGCGATTTCATCGACAACGGCCTTGAACTTGGCTTCGCGCGTCTTGAATACCAGGTCGGGATAATCCAGTCGGCGGTGATATTTGCGTTTTGTTTTGGGGTCGACAAAGACCATCATGGGGGTGCCGTCGACGAAGTTGTCTTTCTGCTCAACCAGTATTTTCTGCGCAGCCTGGTACTCGATGTGGGTTGGCAATGGCACGACTTCGAGGTTGTAGATCTTGAAGAATTCCTCGGCTTCGGTTTGCGCTGTTCCGGTCATGCCCGACAGTTTGTCGTACATGCGGAAGAAGTTCTGGAAGGTAATCGTGGCAAACGTGAACGATTCACGCTGCACCTTCACGCCTTCCTTGGCCTCGATGGCCTGGTGCAACCCTTCGCTGAAGCGGCGGCCATACATCAAGCGGCCGGTGAACTCGTCGACGATGATGATTTCGCGCTTATCGCTGATCACATAGTCGCGGTCGCGTTCGTACACTGACCATGCGCGCAGGGCGTTGTCGAGGTACGGTGTCATCTCCGCGCTTTCAGGCCCGAACAGGTTGGCGATGCCCAGGATTTTCTCAATCTTGATGATGCCGTCTTCGGTCAGGGTGACGTTTTTGGATTTGATGTCGATGATGTAGTCGCCATCGGGTTCTTTCGGATCGTTCTTCTTGCTGGGTTCTAGCCGGCGCACGATCTCCGTAAAGCGCTTGTATAAGGGAGATGGTTCATCGGCCGGCCCGCTGATGATCAAGGGCGTGCGCGCTTCGTCGATCAGCAGGTTGTCCACTTCGTCGATGACGGAGTACGACAACAGGGGTTGCCCCTCTTCGTCAACGCGCTGCACACAGTCCTGCAAATCCTGGTTCATGTTGTCGCGCAAATAGTCGAAGCCGTACTCGTTGTTGGTGCCATAGGTGATATCGCACTGATAGGTATCGGCGCGTTTGACCGGCCTGAGGCTGATCAAGCGATCATCCTTCGAAGGGTAGGCAGGATCATAGATATACGACGAGTCATCGGGGCGGCCGTCACCGGCAGACTGAATGATGCCCACGCTCATGCCGAGGGCGTGATAGACCTGGCCCATCCACTGCGCATCGCGCTTGGCCAGGTAGTCGTTCTGGGTGACGAGGTGCGCGCCCATGCCTGCAAGGGCATTCAGGTACAGCGGGGCGGTGGCGACCAGCGTTTTGCCTTCGCCTGTGCGCATTTCCGCGATCTTGCCCTGATGCAGCAGGGCGCCGCCGACCAGCTGCACATCGAAGTGGCGCAGGCCGGTGGTGCGACGTGAAGCCTCGCGCACAGCGGCGAAGGCTTCCGGCATGAGTTGGTCGAGGGTTTCGCCTGCGGTCAGGCGGTTGCGGAATTCATCGGTTTTCGCGCGTAATTCAGCGTCGGACAGCTTCATCATCTCGGGCTCAAGCGCGTTACAGCGCACAACGAGTGATGACAGGCGAGCAAGCGCCTTGTCGCTATCGCTGCCGGCGATCTTGGTGATCAGGTTTTTTAACATGTGAAAAGTTGAATGGGCTAACTAGACAGTGACCATCGATCTTATTGGACGTAACGAGCGAAAATTATAACAGCCGGGCGTAAATAAAAGCTTAGAATTTGCCGACGCAGTTAATAAGCTATAAGCGCACTTGCGCTGGGGAGGGGTGGCCATACAGTTTCAGGCAGCAGGTTTCAATGCCGTCGACCTGGGCGTAACGCGCCGGATACAGTGAAGCCTTCACAAAACCGGCTTGGCGCGGAGGGACGCACATGGCCTGGGGCAAACGGTAGTATGATGCGTGTAGTGATTGTCTCCCTGTTGTGACAATGGAAAACTACACCCACGATCAAGCAGATGAACTGCGTCGTTTCCCGGAAGAACGACTTGCATCAGGATCAGACGCGCCTCGCTTAGTCGGTGATGCCGATACATTGCGTTATATCCACGATCTGCAGACGCAAAACGAAGCATTGCGTCAGCGCGAGGCAACACTTCAGCGCGAACTAGCGCACTATGCTGAGCTGTACGAACAAGTGCCCGCAGCCTATTTGAGATTGCGCCGCGATGGGGCCATCCTACAATCCAACCTGGCCGGCGCTCACATCCTGAGTTGCGGGATGGGTGAATTGGTTGGCCAGAACTTCATGGGGTTTGTGGCTGAACCCAGCCGGGCAGCGATGACCGCGTGCCTCGATGAAGCGTTTTCCGGCGCGCGGACATCGATAGCCGAAATCAGCCTGCAGCCGGGGCATCGTCGTGATGACTGGCGATTTGTCCAGGTCGAATGTGCGACGACACCCGATGTAGATGAGTGTCGCATGACATTGACCGACATCAGCGAACGCACGATGCAATACCGTGTAGCAGTTAATACGATGGCGGAAGGCTTGGTGGTGCATCAGAAAGATGGCGCGATTATCATGGCGAACCCCAGCGCTGAGCGCATATTGGGCTTGAGCGCAGAGCAGATCATGGGGCGCACTTCAGTTGATCCGCGCTGGCAGATCATTCATGAGGATGGGTCGCCCTTTCGCGGCGAAACTCACCCGGCCATGCGCACATTAAGCGACGGCAAAGCGTTATTGAATATCATCATGGGGGTATTCAAACCCGCTGGCGACATATCCTGGATTTCCATCAACAGCCAGCCTTTGCGCCGTCCTGACACGGATGCCATATACGGTGCCGTCACCACATTCCATGATATCAGCGAGCGTAAAAACGTGGAGAAACTGTTGCGCGAATCCAATCGCAAACTGGTTGATCTCGTCGAGTTCAAATCACAGTTCGTCAGCATGGCGTCGCATGAATTTCGCTCACCACTATCCGACATCATGTTTACGGCGGAGGCGGTGCGCGCATACCGCAAACGAATGGATGACGCGCAGGTCGACAAGTACCTGGGGCAAATCATCACCGATTCGGAGCGCATGCAGGCCTTGGTCGATGAAATCCTGCAGTTGACGCGCACGCAATCGACGGGCTATATTTTGAAGCCGGTCATGATTGACCTGGATGCGGAATGCAGTGAGATTGTCGAGCGTTTCAGCGCCAATCCCGGACTGGCGCATCAGATTGTCTACACGTGCGCGTCTCAACCCCTGTATGCGCTGCTTGATGTCAGGCTGGTCAAGGGTGTGATTACCAACCTGATAGCCAATGCTGTTAAATATTCACCGGCGGATACGACCGTGACCGTCGATCTAGCAGTGCGCGATAACTCGCTGGTATTGCGCGTTACTGATCAAGGCATAGGGATACCGGAACAAGACCAGGCGCACCTGTTCGAGCCGTTCTATCGCGGAAGCAATGCGTTGCAGGTAGCGGGCACAGGGCTTGGGCTGAGTATCGCGAAAAACGCCGTTGAACTACATGACGGCACGATCGCGGTAGAAAGCGAAATTGGCAAAGGCACTACGATGACCGTGACGTTGCCCCGGAGATGAAAGTCATGCCAGATACGGTTTATACCATCGTCCAATTGAAAGAAAAGACCGGAGTGCCGATCCAGACGCTCATCTCGAGGATGAGGGCGATTGCCCAGGCGACCGGCAAGAAATGGCGCAAATTCCGGCGCATTTACTACATCAACGAAGAAGAACTTGTCATGCTGACCAAGGTCCATCGGGGCGAGCATTTTCATCCCAAGCCAATGCGCCGGCCGAAGATAAGGCACTTCGGCTCGTAAGGGGACTGTGATGAAAGCCAGCACGGTGGCGACGCTGAGCCTATCGCGCGCGTAGCGCAACGCCAGCACCTTGACCGCCTCGCCAGTTTGCGCCCGCGGTAGCGCCGATCAACGCCAGTGAATAGGTTGTAGGCGTAATCGGCGTTCGTAAAACGCGTGATGGCGCTCATGGCAACCCAATCGTGCCCATCCAGCCGGTACCAGTCCGCCCGACACACGCTCTGCTGAAAGTCTTCAAATGACAGCCACGAGGGTTCGCCCCCGGCGCCGAGCGTCTCCAGCGCCGTGGATGAGTTCAGCGCGTACAGGCGGTGTTGCGCATCCTCGCCATTACCCAGCTTGTTGCGCGTCGCCCATGTGAAACCCAGCATAGCCGCCTGCGCGTCTTCGGCCACCATCAGGTGAATCATGCGCGATTCCTGCAGCGAACTCCCCGATTTGCATTATGATGGCATTGGATAGGAGCCCGGAAACAGGCACAATATGCGGAGGATCTATGCAGGCTACATTTGATTACACGATTGGCATTGTTGGACATCCCACCACACCGGATGTGGCGTGGACCGATGAGCAGTTAATGGCGCTGAAGGCGTTGGGTATCAACACGCTGCAATTGGCTATTGCATGGGCGTGGCGTCCAGCGGGCGAGGCGCTCAACCTTGAGCATCTTGATGAACCGCATCATGTACAGGAGTGGCATCGCCGCGTTGCACAGGCGCGCAAGTTTGGCTTTCGCACACTGGCGCACTTTGGCCTGCCGGTGGGGCCGGTGGCCGATGCCACCACGTGCATCCTCGATCCGCAAGTGCGCGATAGCTATGCGGCGCGGTTGCATCGTTTCTTCCTCGACTTCCCCGAGGTCGATGATGTGATGATCTACACCTATGACCAGTTGGCATGGCTGTGCAACGAGTTCGGCGATTGTCCGCGCTGTCATGGCATCCCGCTGCACGAGCGGTTGATTCCGTTTCTCGAAGCGATGATCGACGCCGTGCGCAGCGCCAAGCCGAGCGCGCGCTTGTGGTGGGAGCCGTGGGAGCTGTCGGCAGGACAGACCTTCACCATCGTCGATCGCATCCGGCCTGATAACTTTGGCCTGATCCTGCATCACACGATTGCCGAAGTGCAGTTCGTGAACACGACCGACCTGTGGTTCCGCAACATCGCGCGGCTGGCGCAGGGGCGCGGCATCCCGGTGATCGGCGAAGGCTTCTTTGGCGGCAGCGGCGAGGATGTCTCGCCCATCACGCATCTGGGCGCGCCACGGCTGATTCACCAGGAACTCTCCGCGTTGCGCCAGGCCGTCGGCGTGGTCGGCGTCAAGGAATATTATGGGCTTGTGCCCGCGCATTTCTCGGCCAACACGGCCATGTTTGCGGCGTTCAATGCCCAACCCGATGCGGGGCTTAGCGCCTTGCTCGATGTTGTGGCCGCGCCCTATGGCGCAGCGGCGCGCGACAATATGCTGGCGGCGTGGGAACTGACCGCGCAGGCGATGGAGTTCTTCCCGTGGGATGCAAGCTGGCTGCTGCGCAGAATATTCGAGCGCCCGTTGCCCGTCACGCTCAAGCACGTCCCGACCGCTTCGTGGTTGACTCCCTCTTGGCAGGCCAACCGGCGCGGCTTCTACATGGTGACCGACCAGCCCGAGCAGCATGCGTGGTTGCGCGAGGATGTGGCCATGCGCGCGCGCTTCGCTGCAACGCGATTTGAACAGGCGGCAGCGGCTCTCGGCCACGCTCTGGCCGATTGCGCCTTGCCCAATGACGTGCGCCTGCAAAAAGATCAAGTGGAACTGGCCGCGCGCGTATCTACCTCGCTGGCCGATAGCCTGTATTCGCAACGTGCGCTGTAGCTTAGGAAACGTGATGCGCGTGTGTCAATGGATTTAGGGCGCGTGCGAGGTGTTTGTGCGCGCAGTGATGATATAGCGTGGTCAAGCAGAATAACCATATTAGAGGAATAAAGCATGAGTAAACGGGTCGCCATATTGGAGAGCATTTTCGGCAATGCCGATTTAGAGCGCGCAGTTCTGGAGCCGCGCGGCTATGAGGTCAGTTACCACAACGCACACAGTGAGGACGAAGTGATTGAAGTCGGGCGGGGCGCCTGCGGGCTGCTGCTCGAAACGGCGCAGATCACGCCGCGCATTTTCGATGCCTTGCCAGAGGTGCGCGTGGTCAGCCGCTATGGCGTGGGCTACGACACCATCAATGTGGCGGCTGCCACCGCGCGCGGCGTCGCCGTGATGAACGTGCCCGATTACTGCATGGACGAGGTGGCTGAACACGCCATCGCGTTGATGTTCGCGCTCTCGCGCGGCGTCGTGACGCACGACAACGTGTTGCGCAAGAGTGGTTGGCTCACCACGCGCGCGGGAGTGCGCGTGCTGGCAGGACGCACGATCGGCGTTGTGGGCTTTGGGCGCATCGGCAAGGCGGCAGCCTGGCGGGCAGCCGGACTCGGCATGAATGTGCTGATCTACGATCCTGCGCCTGTGCCATTGCCCGGTCTGCGCGCGACTTTCGTCAAGAGCCTGCACGAACTGTTGCCGCAGGTTGACGTGCTGACGTTGCATGTCCCGTTGAGCGACAAGACGCGCGGACTAATCAGCACAGCCGAACTTGCCCTGATGAAGCGTGATGCCATTCTGGTGAACACGGCACGCGGCGCGGTGGTCGATGCGGCAGCGCTGGTCGATGCGCTTGCGCGTGGCGTGATTGCCGGCGCGGCAGCCGATGTGCATACGATCGAACCTATCCCGGCGGACTCGCCCTTGTGGGGCGCGCCCAACCTGATCGTCACGCCGCACATCGCGTGGTACTCGCCGGAGTCGCAGGTGCGCATGCGGCAGTACGTGGCCGCCAACGTCGCCGACTTTTTTGACGGGAAGGGTGGCGACCACGTGGTCAATGGGATTACACCGAAGCGTGATGCGTGATCGGGCGCATCGGCTACTAATCCCTACTCGATAACCACCATTTGATGCCCTTCGACCAGCGGTACCGTAACGTATACCCGGCCATCGCGATGCTCGAAGGGCAGTTCCACCTTTGAAGGCGCGAGCAAGACGCTGCGCGGGGCGGCTTCGGCGCGAACAGACAGCGCCACATCGTGCAGCGGAATGATGTCTTCCACCATGTCGAGAACGTCGGTGCGGCGCTCGGCGCTGAATGACAACAGATGCACGATGGTCTGCTGACTCTGCGTCGGTCGGCGGCTCTTGTGCATGACGGTGACTTCCATCGTGCTCGGCCCGCGCACATCGACGAGTTTGTCGGGCATCAACAGGTCAAGGCAGTTCTGCACCAATTGGCGATACGGCAGGTTGGCGTGCGTGCCATAGGCCTGAAAGATAGGATAAGCAATCGTGATCACCTGACCGTTGCGCACCGCGGCCGCGTACTTGCTGGCCTGTTTGAGGGGCGGCGTCTGGCAATGCGAACTGAAGTGCAGGTAGTTGCGGTCGAAGTAGGGTTCAACCACCTTGGCGAGTGCGGTTGCGCCGTCCGCCGGCAGCATGCGCCAGCCCCGCTCATACATGACGTGATCGGTGCGCGCCACGTTGGCGCCCACGGCATCGCCGAAACGGATGTACGTTGTCTGAAATGGGCTTGCGCCTTGCACCGTCACGCCCATCTCGGGCAGGGTAGGCTGGCCTGATGCATCCAGACCACTCGCGCCGCTGAGGAGCAGCCGCCCACCCACTGCTAGGAAATCGCGCAGTTTGGCCGCGAGCGCGTCATCCACCGTGATTGAATCGGGCAGGATCAGCACTTGATAGGGACTGAAACTCGTTGCCGCGGTGACGACATCGAACTGGTGGCGCAATTGCGTCAACATGCGCGTCGCGCCATCGTTGGTGCCGCCGGGAGTCTCTCGGTATTCACCGCCGCCGGCCATGAACAAACCGATCTGCGTGGCCGGTTTCGCTCCCTGCGTCCACGGTTCGCACGCCTCGGCGTATTCGTACACGCTGCCGATCAAGTCATACGCCGCGGCATCGAGCCGGCCGCGCGGATGCAACTGGTCGCCGATGGAGCATTGCGCACCGTGTGCCATCATCTGGCACACCTCGTACTTGAGCGCGGCATGTGGTTTCAACCCGCCGAAGTCGGCCCATGATTTGTGGAATCGCGCTGTCATGCCCATGTACGGCTTGCCAAAGGTGCGAGCGTAGCGCACGTTCTTCGGGAAATACATGTAGCCCCAGCCGCCGGTGGGCAGCGCCTCAATCTCGACGTGGGTCATGTAACGCAGGTCCTGCGGCAATCCAGCCAGCGGGCGCGAATTGAAATAGACACTCGCCTGCGGCGCGCTCGCGTGCACCAGTTTCTGGAAACGCTTCATATAGGCCAGCGTGACCTCGTGTGCGAACTGCGCGCGCGCGGCAGCGTCTTCGGGGTTGACGCCTTTCTTGAGCATCGCGGCAAGCGCGTCACGGCTGAAGTTATCCACGTCAAAGCAAATGTCGAAGAAAACACCGTCAACCGGCTTGAAGCGCTCCAATATCTCCTGCGTCTGTTCCGCCAGGTAATCCTGATACGGGCTGATCATGTCCATCACGCGCCAGCCAGCCTGCAAAGGTTGCGCGCCCACATTGCTGCCGTCCATGTTGCGCGCGATCCACTCGGGGTAGGTGTTGGCAACATATTCGTCAAACAAGACCGAGATGTAGATGGGCGCGCGGATGCCTGCGGCATGCAACGCTTCCACCTGCGCCCCGGTCAGATCCAGCCCTTGCTTCAAGCCGGGATGACGCGCCGGGTGATCGGTCTGATAGTACAGGTGGCCGTGATGGCACTTGGCAAATACCGTCACCGAATTAACGTGGGCGCGCTGCATTTCGGCAGCGAATGCGGCGGCATCGAAGTCCGCGCCGACATCGGGAATATGCGCGCTGGTGTGGAAATCCAGATGAACTTGCCGTTGACGTAACGTGATAGCCATAGTTGTTCTCCTGATTGGTTTGGTAACACTATGATTATCACCTTGCATAGGTTTTTTGCATGAGGTACGTCGCGCCTGCACCAACATCATAGCCTTCTACACATCAAGCACATCGCGCCTTAACAACTTCTGAAAATCTGAACTGTATCCTGTTTGTAGTCGATGGCGCCCGTAAGAAAGCAAAACCAGGGCGAATCCAAAACGAGAAAATCTCATGAACAACAAACAGAATGCCAAGTGGTGGGTAGACAGCATCCTATTCGCCCTTTTTATCGTCGCGTTTCTATTGAATATCACCGGCCTGGATCTGCATCAATGGATCGGCATCGGGGTTGCCGTGCTCGGGCTTTACCATCTGGTCACCCACTGGAGCTGGGTCAAGGCGGTCACGCGCCGTTTAATCGGAAAAACCAACTGCAAATCGCGCCTGTGCTACCTGATCGATGCGGCGCTAACCCTGGGCTTTGCCATGATGGCAGGCACCGGGCTGGTGATATCAAGCTGGCTCGACCTGCCCTTGGCCGACTATGACAGCTGGCGCGTGATTCACATTCTCTCCTCGATCGGCACATTGCTCGTCGTATTCCTGAAGATCGGCCTGCACTGGCGCTGGATCGTAACTACGGCGAAAGCTGCACTCACACGCCCGACAGTGCAACCACGCAAACCGGCAACGGTACGCGGCTCGGCACAGCCCGGCGGCGCGCGACTCATGGACCGGCGCAGCTTCCTGGTCGTCATGGGTACGGTCGGCATCACGTCAACCTTGGCGCTGAGCAATGCCGTGCAGGCTTTGCAGTTGACGCAGGCGCCAGAAACACTGTCCGACACGCAAACCATCACGACGATCGCCTATATGACCAACAACGCAGTGCCAACCGCGGCAGTAGCGCAGCCGAAGTTGGCGTCCACTGTGGCCAGCGCGGCAACACCCACGGCGGCGAACTCGATGATCGTCACAAGCGCAACTGCGACCACGACAGCGACAGCAGTACCGCCAACGGCCACGGCAGCAGCAACAACCATCGCGGCGCCAGTCGCCTGTACGGTGCTGTGTCAGAAAGGGTGCTCATTCCCGGGAAGCTGCCGTAAGTATGTAGACACCAACAAGAACAATCTCTGTGATCGTGGCGAATGTATGTAGACGCTGAGCCGGTCTAGCAGCAAAGAAAAGTTCAGGCGGCAGTGCCACTGCCGCCTGAAGTCCATTGTCAATAAGTTAAGGGGTTGCGCTCTAGTTCATCATTTTTGAGTTGGCATATTGGCGCTCAATGCGCAAGGCTTCGAGCCGCGGCTCGATGTTGAGTTGCACTTCATTGAGGTGGCGGTACAGCCCGCCGTCCTTCGCCATCAACTCCTTATGCGTGCCTTCCTCGGTGATGCGCTTGCCTTCGAGCACGACAATCTTATCCGCATTGCGGATCGTCGACAGGCGGTGCGCGATGATAATCGTGGTGCGTCCGACCATCAGGCGTTCCAATGCCTGCTGAATAAGCAACTCGGTTTCAGTATCGACGGATGAAGTAGCCTCGTCGAGGATCAACACGGGGGCATCTTTCAGCACGGCACGCGCGATGGACAAGCGCTGTTTCTGCCCGCCGGACAGCTTCACGCCGCGTTCGCCGATCAGTGTGTCAAAGCCTTCAGGCAGCCTGGCGATGAACTCGTAGGCGTTGGCCACCCTGGCCGCCTCAATCACCTCGGCCTCGGTGGCGTCCTTGCGTCCAAACAAGATGTTTTCGCGCACGGTGCCGTGGAACAGGAACACGTCCTGCAACACGATGCTGATCTGCTCGCGCAGGCTGCGCAGCGTCATCTGGCGGATGTCGTTGCCGTCGAGTGTGATTGATCCACTGGTGACATCATAAAAGCGCGGCAACAGGCTGGCCATCGTCGTCTTGCCGACGCCGGTGGGGCCGACGAGTGCGATCACCGAGTTGGCCGGGATGTCCAGGTTGATGTTCTCCAGCACCACGTCGCCTCGGTCGTAACGGAAAGTCACATCGTTAAACACGACAGCGCCGCTTGCGCGCTTCTTCAACACGAGCGCATCAGCGGCGTCGCGCACTTCGTACGGCTCCGCCAGTAACTCGCCCACACGGTCGCCGCCGGCCAGCGCCTGCTGTACCGAATCCCACGAACCGCTCAGCGCGCGCACGGGCGTGTAGAACAGATCGAGATACAGGAAGAAGGCGACCAGTTCAGACACCGACAACGTGCCGGCCAGCGCCAGCCGACCGCCGAAGTAAATCACGACGATGTTACCCAGCGACGAGGTGAATTCCACAAACGGATCGAAAGTAGCCATCAGGCGCAACGCCTTGAGCAACGAGTCGCGGTAACGGTCGATGTGGCTCCCGATGCGCCCCGCCTCAACATCCTCGCGCGTGAACGCTTTGATCTCGCGGATGCCCGACAGGTTATCGCTCAACGTGGCGTTCAGGCTGGCCAATTCCTGCTGGCGCGCGCGCATGGCGGGGCGGACGTACTTGGCGTATAAACGCATCGAGGCGATCACCAGCGGGATCGGCAACAGGCTGAGCAGCATGAGCTGCCAATTCATTGCCATCAAAACCAGCATCACGCCGACAAACATCAACCCGTTCACCAGCACATCGGGGATGGCATGGGCGATGAGCGACTCGAACAAATCCGAGTCGTTGATGGTGCGCGACATGAGCTGGCCGGTCTGCTTGTCCGAGTAGAAGCGTAACGACAGCTTCTGCAGGTGCTCATAGATATGGCGGCGCGTATCTGCCACAACGCCCCAGCCGGCCACGTGCGCCGAATAACTGCGCACGAAACGCAATCCGGCGCGCACGGTATACACCACCAGCGCCAGAACCGCCAGTTGCGTAATCATATCGAACGAGGTGTTCTTGTTAAGGGCAGTAGCTTGATCGGTGACGGCGCTGATCATCATCTTGATGATCCACGGCGTCAATAGCTGGACGCCCACGAGCAAAATCATGCTCGCGATGGTCCAGGCCATTTCTTTCTTGTAATGGCTCAGGTATGACAGGACTAGCTTGACGGTTCTCATGGTGCAACCTTACTATTAGTTAGCTAATCGAAGTATATAGCTAACTCGAAAAATCACAGCGCCCCCTCTGAAGCGTAAAACGTGAAACGTAAAAAGAAGAAGAGCCTCTCCGCTCTCCTTGCGAAGGTTGGGTACACGTGCTGCATCCTTGCGAAGCGTTTCGTGCGCGAGTTCATTTCGTATTACCAACCTTTGCAAGGAAACTCGCCTCCCCTTTACGTTTCACGTTTCACGTTTTACGAGTCCGACTTCGCAAGGAAATCAGGTGCATGTAAGATTAGCCACAAGGAGTGATTAATGACTTACGAATTCGCAGCCAATCGTTATGACAAAATGCAGTATCGCCGTTGCGGGCGCAGCGGCTTGAAGTTGCCAGTGATATCGCTGGGCGGATGGGAAACGTTCGGTGGTTACCGTGGCGCCGATGTAGCCAAAGACTGTCTGTTTCGTGCATTTGACCTCGGCATCACGCATTTCGACTTCGCCAACAATTACGGCACGCCGCCCGGCAATAGCGAGATCGTATGCGGCAAAGTCATTGCCGAGATGCCGCGTGATGAGTTGATCATCTCGAGCAAGGCCGGTTACACCATGTGGCCAGGGCCTTATGGCGACTGGGGCTCGAAAAAGTACATCGTGGCCAGTTGCGATCAATCGCTCAAGCGCATGGGGCTGGAGTATTTCGACATTTTCTATCACCATCGGATGGACATGGAGACGCCGTTGGAAGAGACGCTCGGCGCGCTCGACCTGTTGGTGAAGCAGGGCAAGGCCTTGTATGTGGGCGTTAGCAATTACAGCGGCGCGCACTTCGCTGAAGCCACGCGCATCATCGCGCGCGATCATCTGGCGCCGCTGACGATTCACCAGCCGTACTACAACATCCTTGGCCGCAAGATCGAGTGGGACTTGCTGTCGCAGACCGAGCGAGCCGGCACCGGCGTGATTCCGTTCAGCCCACTGGCCAATGGTCTTTTGAGCGATAAGTATCTGGGCGGTGATATCCCGGCTGAGAGCCGCGCCGCGTTGAAGTGGGGTAAGGAGTGGGTGGCGCGCAACTTGAACGACGAGCGCCGCGCCGCATTGATTGGGTTGAACGAGATCGCCAAGGCGCGCGGCCAGACACTGGCCCAGATGGCGCTGGCGTGGGTGTTGCGATTGCCGGGCATCACGAGCGCGCTCATCGGCGCGTCGACCGTTCAGCAGGTGGAAGAGAACGTTGCCGCACTCGACAACCTGAGCTTCACCGAAGAGGAACTGCAACGCATCGATGCCCTGTCGCAGGCTTCGCCGTTGCGCAAGTAAGCCCATGGAGACCATGAGGACATTGATCTGCCGGTGCCTACTCGCTGTTGTTCTGTTGAGCGCATGCTCAACAGCAACCGCAACCCGAGACGCTGCCTTGGTGAGTGTGACCTCGGTCGCCGCCACGGTATCCCCCCAGGATGTTCGGCTTGAGACTATCGCGATCCTGCCCGTCGTCAGCGCGAGGATGAAAGCCGTGTATCAGGCCGGGCTGGCGCAGGGCAACAATCCGCATGTGTTCTCCAAACTCGGCGACTGCATGACCGAGAATCCCTACTTCCTCGCCCCTCTCAGCGACGGCAAGTACGATCTGGGCGAGTATCAAGGCTTGAAGTCAGTGATCGCCCAGTTCGCTGGATATCCTGCCCGTAGCGTGGACGGGACGACGCCCGAGTCGTCCCCGACGCAGCAGAAGGATTCGTTTGCGACGGTTGGGCTGGCCTCAGCGGGCGGGTTCAACATCGCCGCGCCGCTCGATGCGACCTGGGCTGATCCGAAGTGGTGCCAGTCGGGCGAGTCGCCGCTGGCGTGCGAGTATCGCGTCGCCAAACCCAGCATCGCGATCATCATGTTTGGCACGAATGACGTGAATTACACCGACGCGACCACGTATGACTTGTACCTGCGCATGATCATCAGCGCGACGCTCAGCCGCAACATCGTCCCGATTCTCAACACGTTCCCCACGCGTCCCGAAGACCCGCAGAAGTCGCAACAGCTCAATCTGATCGTGGCGCAAGTGGCGCACGACTTTGACATCCCGCTGGTGAATCTTAACCGCGCTCTGGACGGACTGCCCAACAAAGGCGTCAATCCGGGCGATACGGCGCACCTGTCTGTACCGCAGGACAACCGGGTGGATCTGTTCACGTCAGGCCATCTCACTTCTGGCTTCACCCTGCGCAACCTTGTCACGTTGCAGGCGCTGGAGAAGGTGCTAGAAGTGGTTAGGTGAGACTGCGTTAGCCCGATTCCCCTAAGCGCACAAAGGCCCCCATCCCGGCCCTTCACGTGCATCGTGCGGGCGGGTGGGGGCCTTGAAAACTCAGGCTGTTGCAGTTTTATCGGAGGCTATTTGGTCGTGGTATCCGTGATGACGACATTGCTGCCGCCGCCGTCTTCCTTGCTGATGAGAATCGTCAATGATCGCGATTCCTTGGTGAACGACATCATGCCTTCCAGCCCACCTTCAGCTTCCTTCCAGCCCTGCGCGGTGAGTTTGGTGCGATAGAACGTCGTGATCGCACTGACATCGTCGGGGCTCTTGAACGTGATCATACTGCCAAGGTTGCCTTTTTCGGTCGTGTTTTCAGGCACCGGGATGTCGTCAGCCGGTTTCGAGGCCGCGCATTCGGCCGGCAGTACTATTTTCGCCAGCTTGTTGGCTTCCTCGATGTTGTACTCCCACTTGATGCTGCCTTCGGACGCATTGCCAAACATAGCGCTCTTGCCGGAGGCTTCGCCGACATACTTCACCACCCAGTTGCCGTCCTGCGCCACCCATATCTCGCCTTTGGCCGATGTAAACACGGCCATCCCAAAGTCTTTGTCCGAAGCCTGATAGTGGTCGGTCATGATGCCGTTCACCATCTCGCCCTTGGCGATCAGTTTGGCATTCTGCAGATTGCCGAGAAAATCATTCGGCTTGAACATGGCGGTTGGATCACTTGCCTGACTGGTCGAGGTTGAGAAGCTGGTGCAACTGCTGTCTGATCCACCGGTGTTGTTGTAGATATACATGCTGCCGCCAACCTGAAACGTTTCATAGGCCTGCGCTTTCTTGGTGGCATCACTGGTTGACGCAGCGTCCAAATTGGTCATCTTGATGTGCTGATCTTTGGTCGCTACGATGACTTCCTGCAGCAGATCCAGACTGGAGTTGGTCGGATTGCCCTTCTCGTCTTTGCTGCTGAAGGCATAGACCACATGCTCGCGATAGCTCTTCAGCTTGTTCAGGTTCTGATCCAGATTGCCAATACTGATCGCATTATCGCCGCCGCTGTTTGATTCCGGAGTCGCTTCGTCTGAAGGGGCTTCGGGTGTGTTCGTGCTTTTAACATTGGCCTTCTTTGTCGCAGCTGCTATGGCTTTTGTCACTTCAGGCGCCACTGTCGCGTTGACCGCAGAGACAACAGTGCCTTGCGCCGACACGGCCGTGCTCTTCGCTTCATTCACCTTGGACTGGACGAGATTGTTGACCGCACCGCATCCTGATGTTGTCAATGCGAGAACGGCAGCAGCAGCAACGAGTACTTTATAAGATAGCATAATTCACATTCTCCTTATCAATACAACTGACTATCCGGCTTTTACTGTCCCAACGTGGTCAATGCTACCAAATATCTACGATTATGGCGCGTCAACACTGGGTGGGGCGACATGGGCGTCGTTTAATGCGATCGGCGATCTGTTGGCGCGCTTATTCACATACATGCGTTCATCAACCTTGCTCATCAACTCATCAGCATTCATGGGTTGTGTAGCGGTGGCAACGCCAATCGCAATACTGAGCGGCGCGGTAGTGGAATCCTGACTCTGTGTCAGCCGCTGACTTTGCGTCAGCCGCTTGGCAGTATCGTATGCAGCAGCGCCATCGGTCTCGGGCAGGAGCACTGTAAATTCGTCACCGCCATAGCGTGCAATCAGCGCGTCTGAACGGCAGCCGATGGTGAATACGTGCGCCGCGCGGCGTAGCAACTCGTCGCCGGCCGCATGGCCGAATTGATCGTTGGCGCGTTTCAGACCGTTCACGTCGCCCAGAACGATGCTGAATGGGAACGGCCCTTCCTGGCACATGCGGTTCAACTGAGACTCGAAGTGGGCGCGGTTATACAGACCTGTCAATGCATCATGTATACCGGCATATTGCAGTGCGGCTTCTGCCTCTTTGCGCTTGGTGATGTCTCGCGTGATGCCCAGATAACCGATGCGCTGCCCGCCCTCATCCAACAGCGCCTGCGTCAACACTTCCACCCAGCGCAGGCCGCCATTCACGTGATACATCTGCAGTTCGAGATAGGTCACTGTATCCATGTTGCCGGATGATTCGGCGCTGCTTCGTTGCGCGATCGCTTTGCGCATTGTTTCACGTGATTCCGGCGTATAGGCATCCATGAAATCTTCGCGCATGATTTGCTCTGGCTCAAACCCGCGCAGCAGGCGGATCGACGGGCTGACATAGGTGTAGTGATAATCCGTGTCTATCGTCCAGATGACGTCGCGCAGGTTATTGGCCAGAAAACGGAATTGGCTTTCACGCTCTTCGATGATGTGTTCGGCTTCTTTACGACTGGTGATGTCTTCGACAAATCCATCGTAGTACAACCGTTCATGGTTTTCGCTCCACGCCGTGCTGGCATAAGCGCGCGTCCAGATCACACTGCCGTCCTTGCGCCGATGCTGTGATTCAAAATTCGTTACCGTTCCCGTCGTGTTCAACAGGCGGGTGAATTCCGCGTGGCGTTTGGCGTCGACATACAGATCGGAAGCCTGCGCGACTGCGGCACCCCCGAGCATGTCCTGAGGCGAAACAAAGCCATAGAGTTGCGCCATGGCCGCATTGACGAACAAGAACCGCCCATCAGGCGTGCTGCGAAAAACGCCCATGATGGCATTCTGGAAGATATTGCGATAACCGGCTTCGGCCTGGCGCAGTTCATCCTCAAGGCGTTTTGCATTGGAGATATCGATGACGATAGTGGCGATGTACCCCACATCCATCTGGCAGACCGATAGATACAGATGCTTGTGCAGCCTGCTGACATAGCGCTCGTTGCGATAGGGCACGCCGGTGTTCTGTACCTGGCCAAATACCTGCACGTAATCCCACGCCGTAGAACCAAAAACATCATGGAAGTGCTTGCCTATCGTCTGGTCGCGCGATTGCATGATGATGGATGCGTAGTGCTGGTTGATATCGACGTACACGTAATCGACAATGTCGCCTTGTGGTGAAGTCATAGCGCGCAGGATGGCAATACCTGCCGACGAAGACTCGAAGAGAACGCGAAAACGTGCTTCACTCTGGGTCAACGCCTGCAGGGTTCTATCGTCATCAGTGACATCACGCCCCAGCCCCGCGATACCGCGTATGGTCCCGTTCTCATCGCGCAGCGGCACTTTGGTGGTGCTGTACCAGCGTTCAGCGCCAGCGTGATCGACGACCATCTCCCTGTGATTGATCAACGGTACGCCGCCATGGATCACCTGCATCTCGTCATCAAAATAGCGTTGCGCCACATGGGCTGGATAAATATCATAGTCGCTGAAACCGATCGTCTCCTGCGGCGTGTGTCCCTGCAATGCCGCTGAAGCGTGGTTACAGGCGATAAACCTGCCATTCACATCCTTGGCATACAGTGCGTGCGGCACGGCATCGATCAATGATTGCAGCAGGTTGCGCTCATTGGCCAGCGCCTCTTTGGCGCGTAGGGTTAGCAGCGCGTTGGCCATCACTTCGCCGATCAGCTTCAACTGTTTCAGATCGTCGGCTGACCAATTCGGGTCAATCACGCGGCTGCGCAGCCCGCAATAGCCAATCAGATTTGCACCGATGTGCAGCGATATAAACGCCACGGCTTGTACGCCACTCTGGCGCAGCATGTCGCGCACTTCATCTGGCTCAGTCGTGATATCGGGGAACAGAAATATATCGGCCGCCTCGATCGAGCCATCCGGTTTTCTGATGCGGTGTTCATCGGCCATATAGGGAAACAGCACCGCTGGCTGCCCCACCAGCTTCTCGGCAGTAGGCGTCTGCCCGTCGGCGCGCCATTCATAGCCGCTCTCGATCAAGGCGCCATCGCTGGAAAGCAGATGTAGAAAACAGTAATCCGCGCCGAAGGCTGCGCCTGCGTCGCTTAACGCCTGACGGATAGTAGATGACACAATGCCGGCAGGCGACGACCCGCGTGTTGTCTCGTCTGGCGCAGAGTCAGTCTGAGCGACGCGATCAACACCCGCCTCCACGCCAAGCATGCGCGCCGAGATGGACTCGGCCAGCGATTCGAGCTGCGCATGGCGCTGCATTTGTTGTAGCAGTTGCTTGTGATGGACTGATCGACGATTGTGTTTCATGATCATTACAAACTACGCGCCATGGGCTGCGCGCCCATGCCGCACGTGGCTGCGCTTGTCTTCATACATGCGTGCGTCAGCCAGGCTGACCAGTTCATCCGGGTGGCGCCATTTCAATGCCGTGGCCGCGCCCAGCGCGATATTGAGACTAATGTCAGCGTGTTCCTTGCTGTAGCGCGCTATCTCATTGCGAATACGCTGCATGGCATTCTGACCGGCCGACTCGGTCGTGTTGGGAAGCACCACGGCAAACTCGTCTCCCCCAATGCGGGCAACCACATCCGAAGCGCGGAAAGCCGAACGCAGAACCTGCGCTGCGCCAAGCAAGAGTTGGTCGCCCGCCGCGTGACCGTGATGGTCATTGATCCATTTGAGGTCATCGATATCGGCCAAAATGATGGTCACTGGAAATAGGCCGGAGCTGGCTGACTCGGTGTTGACCTTTGACTCGGTGTCAGCCGCTGACTCTGCGTCAGCCGTCATGCGCGCCAGTATGCTTTCGAAATAGGCGCGGTTATATAAGTCGGTGAGGGCGTCATGCGTACCCAGGTAGAGCAGGCGATCCTCTGCCTGTTTCCGCCTTGTGATGTCGCGCGATACTCCAAATAACCCGATCTTCTGATACCGCGCTTTCTTGGACTCTGTGCCAGCCTTTGACTCTGCGTCAGTCGCTGACTCTGCGTCAGCCGCTGACTCTGTGTCAGCCGCTGACTCTGTGTCAGCCAGAATTCGTTGCACGATGATGTTGACCCAGACCATCGACCCATTCTGGTGCCGATGCTGAACATCAATGTGATACACACTGTCGCGGTTGCCGGCTTGATAATCGATTGCTTCCTGGGTAAGCAGCGCCTGCATAGCCTTAATGGATTCGGGTGTCCATATCGCGCCCGTCAATCCTTTGAAGGCCTCTTCAGGCTCAAACCCCAGCATAGGACGAATCGCCGGACTGCAATAAGTCATCTCGTAATTGGCGTCCATCGCCCAGATGATGTCGCGGCTGTTTTTGGCCAGAATGCGGAAACGCTCCTCACTTTCGCGCAGCGCGCGTTGCGTCATCTTACGATCCGTCACATCCTCCAGGAATCCTTCGTAGTAGGCAGGGTGACCTGCGGCATCCCGCACGGTACGCGCATTCAAGCGCGTCCAGATGGTCTTGCCGTCTCGCGTCAGGTTCTCCGATTCAAAGTCACTGATGAAGCCGACTGTATCGAGGACATGGCGCAGTTCGGCGTGGCGTTGTGGATCAACATACACGCGTGTGATGTCATCACCCACATCATCGATCATCGCCTGTGCCGAATCGAAGCCATAGATGCGCGCCATGGTTGGATTAGCGCTGAGGTAGCGTCCGGATGGTGCGCTCTGGAAGATGCCCATCACAGCATTTTCATAAATAGCGCGATAGTTTGCCTCAGCGGCGCGGAGCTGGTTCTCAACGCGGCGGCGTTCCGAGATGTCAAAGAAGAACGTGGCGAAGCGATTACCGCCCAGGCTGGAAGCGGAAATGAAGAAGTGCCGATCCAGCGGCTCGAAGTAGGTCTCGAAGTGATATGGCTGCCCTGTTGCGACGACAGCGGCAAACTCGGCCAGATAAGGTGGTTGCGCCACGCTGTAGGCCTCGGTAGCCGGCTTGCCGACGACATTCTGGCGGGAAATCCTGAGGATCGCTTCAAACTGCGGATTGACATCGAGGACGTTGTAATTACAGGCTGCGCCGTCGTCATATACCATTTGATGAATCGCAGCGCCCTCAGTCATGCCGTTGAATAGCGCGTGCATGCGGGCTTCGCTTTCGCGCAGGGCTTCTATGCTGCGTTTTTGTTCCGTAATGTCACGGCCGATACCCACCAGGCCCGCGATTTGCCCATGAACATCGCGCAGTGGCGCCATGGTTGATGAGAACCAGTGCGCGGCGCCTTGAGTATCAGGAACACTCTCCTCGTGCTCCACCTGTGCGAGTCCGGTCTGCATCAAGGCGTACTCGGCATCCGCATGAGCCTGTGCAAGCGTCGGGTCGAATACATCAGAATCTGTCAGTCCAATGATGCTCTGTGGTGAGTGTTGCATCAGTGCCGCGGCGGACCGGTTGGCCACCGTGTAGCGTCCACGCAGGTCTTTGGCGTAGAGCATGTCTGGCACGCTGTCGATCAGTGAGCGCAACAGGCTGCGCTCGCTTGCCAGGCGCGCCTCCACTCGGGCGCGAATCATCCGGCCGGCCATCATCTCGCCGATCAATTTAAGGATGACAACATCGTTGCTTTCCCAGCCTGGGCAGCACGCCATTTTCATCAGGCCACATAGGCCAACCAGTTTGTTATCGATGACCAGGGGGACGCACAAGGCTGCCTGAATAGGATGGACGCCGAAAAACCGGCGCATGGACTCGGCTTCTTCCGATTGCTGACCTCGCGGGGCGAAAGGGGTTGTTTCTGACGCCCCCAGATTCTCACCGGGCTGTAAAGCTATGTTGATGACCCTGAAATGTTCCAGCTCAGACTGCATCCATGGCAACTGTGACAGAGAACGGGCAACCATCGTTCGGTTTCTTACCCCAAACTCATCGGTAAGCCACACCTTATCGTAGTTGATCGTGGCGCCATCCTGATCCAGCAACTGGATAAAACTGCAGTCGACCGCATAGGCATGCCCGATATCCGCCAGCGTATGCAGCACTTCGTCCTCAAGACGCGCGGCATCAACGCCAAGCATGCGGCTGGAAATGACGCCTGCCAGTTCGCGCATGTGACAACGGTGCTCAAAGCGCGCCTGCAGTGTGGAAAGTGCGTGACGTGACGCCGTCAGCCTCCGGCGCTTCGTGAACCGTTTACTCACATAGTCTGAACTGGATGAATCAGCGCGTCGCACTCTCATGATCTGTCAGGTGACGAAAAAGGAACTCTCGTTGTTATGAATACTGAATTATCGTCACATTCGTGCAAGAAACAACTCCACAACGTCAGGATCGAAGCGTTTACCCGCTTGTTCACGCAGGTATGAGCCTACTTTTTCTTTGGACCAGGATTTACGGTAAGGTCGATCGGAACTCAGGGCATCCCATGCGTCCACGATGGCGAAGATGCGCGCCGCGAGCGGGATTTCTTCACCCTTCAAACCGCGCGGATAGCCGTTGCCGTCCCAATCTTCATGGTGACAGAACGGAATGGCGATGGCATCGCCGAGGAACGTTATGGGTTTCAGCCACTCGTAGGCATAGACAGGATGGCGGCGCATCACGACCCACTCTTGTTCGGTCAATGGGCCGGGCTTAAGCAGGATTTCATCAGGCACGCCCATCTTGCCGATATCGTGCAGCAAAGCGCCGCGACGAATGGTCACAATCTCCTGCTCATCCATGCCCACGGCTGTCGCCATCGCCACGGAAGCATCTGCGACGCGCTGGGTGTGCCCTTCCGTATCGCGGTCACGCAGGTCCAGCGCGCGCGACCAGCCGGTAATCGTCGCATCGTAGGCTTCGGCCAGGTCCACATTGGATTGGCGCAGTCCTTCAAGCAGTGAGGCGTTCACGATCGCCATGGCGGCATGCCCGGCGAAGGCTTCCAGAAAGCGCAGCCATTCCGCATCAATCTTCAGCTTTTTACGGTTGAACACCTCGAGCACACCGCGAGCTACGCCGTCCACAACCAGCGGCGTCACGATGTGCGTCTGGAAGTTCTCGCGATTCAGGAACTCTCGGAATCCAGTGGTGAGATCCTCATCTGCAGCACGGGCGTCGCCATTTCTGACGATGGTTTGCTTGTGCAATGCAGCCTGGCCGGCGTATTGCTGACCCAAAGGCACAACACCATGCATAATCAACTCTGTGCTGAAGCCATAACCGGCAGCAAATTGCAACACGGTGCTTCCTGGCGCGATCAACATGATATCGGCAGCGTCCACATTGAGTTGCAGGATTAGCTGATCAAGGATGACCACCAGGGTGGCATGCGGATCGCCATTGGAGGCAATGGCCATTTCAACCGTGCGCATGGCCATCTCGTTGCGCAGGCGGCGTTGCGTGTCCATGTGCAGGCGCGCGTTAGCCACCGCCTGCCCCGCGATGTCGCTCAGACCCTTCAGCAGCGCTTTGTCCTCATCCGTGAACTGCCGACTCTCACCTGTCACAGCGACGCTCAAAAGACCTACCAACTGATTGTCGCGCATCATCATGACGCTGATGATACTGCGCACATCGGCGCGTGCGAGCAGAACCAGGTTGGGCGCATCATGAACCGTGCGCTCACGCAAGTCCGGTGTGTAATAAAAACCGTTGGCATAAATGCCGTTGCGCTCAATGATGCTGCGCGGCAAAGGAGCCCAGTGACCGACGTAGTCTGAGGGCAGACCTACCGTATGCGCAAATTCAAAGGCGTCGCTGGCAGGTTCATACAGGCTGATCCAGGCCACTGGCACATTAAGCGCGCTCGATGCTTCATCACAGGCAAGCTTCAACACTGAATCCAGGTCAAGCTGGGCATTCAATCGCTCAGCCGTTCGCAGGAGCGCCGCCGCCGTGGCCATATGACGGTTAACTTTCTCTTCGGCAATTTTCTGTTCGGTGATATCTACCAGAAAACCTTCGTAATACTGGACGGCGCCGGAAGCATCGCGCACCGTGCGCGCGGAGGTGCGCGTCCAGATGACACTGCCATCTTTGCGGTAGTTCGGCGCCTCAAAGTCGTGCACGGTGCCGTCCACATCCAGAATGCGGCGAAACTCGGCGCGCTTTTCGGAGCTTACATGGATGCGATACTGGATCTCACCGCCGACGGATTCGATCATTTCCTGGGCCGTCGCATAACCGTAGATGTGCGCCATGGCCAGATTGACAGCCAGAAAGCGCCCGATCGGTGAGCTTTGGAACACGCCCATCACGGCGTTCTCGACAATGCCTCGATAGCGCAGTTCCGCTTCACGCAACGATGTTTCAGCACGCACCTGATCCGTGATGTCATGGATGATGGAAAACAGCAGCGTGTGTCCTTCGATCTCGACCGGCGAGGAATGGACTTTTACAGTGCGGAAGTCTCCCCCGGCCAACCTGTGCGTAGCCGAAAAATGATCTTCGTCATGTTCCATGCCATGATGGCGATGCAGTGTCGTTTCTTCAGTGGGTGCCACATTGATATCAGCGATGCTCAAGCGCTGCAGTTGATCCTGCGTATAACCATAAAACGTGGTTGCCGCTTTATTGGCGTACACAATCGCCCCGGAACCTGGCTCGACAAGGAGAAAGATGGCTTTGTGTTTGTCGAAGATGTCGCGCACTTTCTGACCGCTGTGACGCATATCGTCTTCAATGCGCCGGCGCAGATCGACCTGTGATTGCAGTTGATGCAAGGCATCCGCCAATTGTTCCGTGAGATCGGCAACACGGCGTTCCAGCACACCGATGTTTTGACCGCTATTCTCATTCGCATGTGAATGCTGTTGACCTCGTCCGAGCGACTGTGTACCTGCGTTGTCCATTAGATCTACCATCTACACACGCGATTTTATGACATTCTGGCAATACAGAAGGGAATATTGTAATACCTTTACGTGGCACAAGATATTGAAAATGGATGTGCTATTACAACAACCGAGTTTGTGTTACGTCGTGGAACCGCTGGTGCGCTGACGCAGTGTCAGCCAGAGTCTACTATACAGGGGATATCAATAGCGCAGATGAAGGTAAAGATATGCCGAAGGAGGGAGTCGAACCCTCACTCCTTGCGGAACACGATTTTGAGTCGTGCGCGTCTGCCAGTTCCGCCACTCCGGCATCTCAACCAGTTGGCTTATTATAGTAAAAATTTGCCGCGCCGTCAAATGAAAATCAAAAGAAAACGCTCCCGGACCGCCATCCAGGAGCGTTGTATTCTCTTTACAGTACTTTGGAATACCTTCAGAGAGTTCGAGAATTGGGGGTTCTCTAACGTGAGTATGTCACGCGCTGATGATAAACCAATGGAAGTGGCATGAGAGTTTTCTCATGCCGTAATTTCCGCATGCTGATTCCTTTGCGACACCCAGGCTGTGCGACAGCATTGATGCGCGCAGAAAATGGCAACGACGCGCGGGTCGGATGATAATAGGGCCTATGCAACATTCGAGAAAAGGATTGGCAGTGACCGTCCTGATGGTGCTTGTGGTGACAATCAGCGCTTGCAGCCGCAAAGGGGCGGCAACGCCTGAGTCAAATTCTGCTACGGCTGTACCTACAACAGCGCAACCCGTCGGTTGGCAATGCGATTTGACGGTTGAAGGCAACAGCATCAGCCTGCCGAATGGCAGGCAAGTGGTCTTGCATGGCGCGAATCTGCCTACACTGACCGCCATGGAAGGCAGCGGGTATAAGTGGGAAGCCCGCCTGAGCGATCTGGCCAATATGAACGCGCGCGTGGTGCGCCTGGCCGTGAGTGTCAAGGAGTTGACGCCGACATTTGTACCGGCCAAAGTGGTGCCCTTTGTGCGTGAAGCCAACAATCGGGGCATGATCGTGATATTGTCGTGGGATGCCATCATCACCGATCCGATCGACGCCATGGTCGATGACGCGGAGGACTGGGTGCGGCTGGAGATTGATTACTTGAACAACAACACGGGCGTGTGGTTCGACGTCTATGACGGCATGAAGGACGTACCGATCACGCGCCAGAAGAGCATCGCGCAACGGCTGGTGGATGTGGCGCGCGGTTATCGTTCCAAAAATGTCATTCTGGTGAATAACCCTGCCTGGCTGTTTGAACCATCAGGCGAGGTCAACACACTGCTTAACGGCAGTAACATTGTGTATGGATTGAATACGGGTGCAGTAAGCACATTGACGCTCAACATCAATAATGTGGGAGACGAGGCGCCATTCATGATCACGCGCTGGGGTAATGCGACATCGCCCCTGTCGGTAGATGTTGAGTATCTCAAGAAGATCGGGATTGGCACACTGGCAGCGGGTGATTTGGTTGACTCGCCCAACATGCCGCTCTATCTGGCAGATTGGTGGAAATTGAAAGCCGTTAAGTGGGAATCGTGCAAAAAATAAAGGCCATAATATGAAAAAGAGTAAACAACTGATGTCGTTCGTTCCACTCGTGATGACCGTGGCATTGCTGGCCGGCTGTACCAGCAGTCAATCGGTTGGTGTTGCAACGCCTTCCACAAGGCAGGAGCCTGTTGTAAGTACGCCTGTTGCCACTACGCCACCAACACAACCTGCATTGCAAGCGACGGCAACGACTGTGATCGGCACCGTGACCGCGCCGACAGCCGCGCCATCCCTCATAGAACCCGCCAAAGCCAGCACGTTGTTTACAGCTATCAAAAAAGTGGTTGCCGCCAATACCTTTCGTGCAGAACTGGACCTGAAAGGCAAGGGATTTCTGGGATTGTCGGGCGACGACACGAAACCTGATCCTGAGACGTTGCTTTTTAATTTGAAAGGCGATTTCAAAGGCACCGAGGCACACTATGTGTTGAAGGGCTTTTTAACCACGCTGCTGGGTGTTGATGTTGACAAAGGCATCGAGGCGATGCTGACTGGCGACAAGGCTTATGTGCATGGCCCTGTCGGCTTGCTCGGCGCCGGCGATGACAAGTGGTATGTGCTGGAATCTGATCAGAGCGAAGCCATCACGCCGCCCTTCCTCGTCAACGACTTCCTGGTTTCACTAGGCAATAGCAATGCCGACCTGACCACGTTTAAGAAGGTCGGCGCGGAAACTCTCGATTCAAAGAAGTGCGATATCTTTGGCAGCACTGTGAGTGAGGCCAAGAAGGTGGTCTCAGCCTTGACTCCCGGCGCACTCCCCGGCGTTGACGATCAATCTGCCATCTCTGCAGCCGATGTGAAGTTTTCACTTTGTGAAGATGGCTATCTCCACAAAGTGCTGATGAGTGTGACCTCGATTGGCAAGGAACAGGCTGATCAGAAAACGGACTTTGTCGTGACGATGCACTTGTATGACTTCAATGCCGCCATCACGATAGCGCCGCCCGCCGACGCAAGCCCGTTGCAGATTGTGGATGAACCTGTCGAAGAAGACGCCACACCGACCCCATAACGCGCATCGCGTCATAACGCGCATCGCGTGAAGCGATAAAAGCGAGCACGGGAAGCCGCCGCAGTGGAATCCCGTGCCTCAGTCAAGTATCTGTCTTCGGATGGCATCCAGCATTTGCAGCGCCGTAAGGTTGCGAATGGTATAGCCATAGTGCAGCGCGTCACCGAGAAAATAGCACGATTTGTTATCCGGCGGCGTGTTGTAGTGGAACCCATCGGCGTTGAAACCGGTGTTCGGCAACGGCGCAATGGCTTGATGCAGATCGAGCAGCGGCACATCGTATTCGCGGCTCAGGCGCGCTATGATGGCGTTGATATACCCCGGCGTGGCGTTGTTGTCGCGCGATTCAAGGCTATCTCCCTTGGTGATCAGCACGGGGATGACGCCCTGCGCTAGAGTGAACTCGACAATCGTTCTGTAACGCTTTTCGAAACCCTGCCACGTGTGCTGGTCGCCGGTGCCGAGCAAAATCAGTGCGACGCTCGGCCGGGTGCTGCGCAACTCGCACGACAGCGGCGTCTCGCCCTTATTGCACCAGCCGGGTGTGTTCGCAGGATCGAGCACCTTGGTGGTGTTAAATCCACCCACGGCCGCCGGGCTGCTCTGGCTGCGCGCGAAAGACCCCTTGAAGAACTGGATCGTGTCTTTCAGGTAGCCATAGTCGCCGAGGTTGTAGTTGCCGGCGTCCAAGGGTTGCAGAAAGGCGGGATTCTGTGTGTTGCTGTCGCCGATCAAGGCAAAGGCGCTGGCGCGGTTGCCTTTGGCCTGACCAGCCTTGAAGATGGCGGCGGCGTGGGCGCTGATCCCCGAGATGTAGGGTTCATCGCGCGGGACTGATTGCGGCGCAACGGTGGCGTTGGGCGTGGCGTTGCTATCTCCAGCAACTTTCTGCGCGACAGTGGCGACCGCGATGCTATCTAGGCTGCCGATCGTGGCAACATACCCCGACATGACCCAGCCCTGCGTTTTATCAGACAGACTGATGTGCAGCCATACGCTATCTGCCGTGCGCTCCAGCACCTTCAAAGGCGTTGCGTCGGGCAATTTGGTGATCACATCCTGGTCCAGTCCCGGCCCTTTGCGCAGGCGCAGGCCGCCTGTATCCAGCTTCACTTCCGCGTTAAAACCCGCAGCCAGCCGCTGACTCAGCGTCAACCCCTGGCTGGACTCGATGGTGGGTTGACGCGTGATTTGCGAAATGTCGGTGCTGCCGGGCGTTGGGACGATGACTACATCGCCGGGGTACAGTCTGTCGGGGTCAATCTTCGGGTTGGCGGCTACCAGTTCATCGAGTGTGAGTTGAAAACTGACAGCAATGCTCCACAGCGTGTCGCCCTCTTGAACCGTGTAAGGTGTTGTCGCCGCGATGGTTGGCGCGGGGGCGGTTGTAACCGTTGGCGTGATGATCGGATTATGCGCCGTTGATTCGGTGGCATCGGCGCGCGGGTTCACAGTCGCGTCTGCCACAACCGGGGCGGTCTGCGTCAGGGGTGGTGTGTCTGCCTGATTGGAGTTCAGGGGCGAAGACGGGATGCGGAAAAGCAGGTAGAGTAAACCCAGCAGGACAATGCCCCCAAGCTCGGCTCCGATCAATATCAACAGTCTGTTGCGGCGTCGCATGCGTTGCATTGTAAAACGATTGTGCGAGGCTAACAGGCCCTGCGCGTCCAGTTTGTCTAGTTGCCGATGACCAGTCGCCGTACCGCGTCGAGCGCCTGCAACGAAGTCAGGTTGCGGATGGTGTAGCCGTAGTTCATGTGCGTACCCGTGAAATTGGCTGTCTGCGCATCCGGCGGGACGTTGTAGTGGTAGCCATCGGTGCCAAATCCGCCATTCGGCAGGCGCGAGACGACCGCATGTAGGTCAAGCAATGGCACGCCATACTCGCTGCTCAGTTTGGTGATGATGTTGTTGATGGTGCCGCTCGGCCCGCCATACCGCGTGCTCTCCAGATCGTCGCCTTTCGTTTCCAACACTGGCACGATGCCTTTCGATATCGTGAACTCGATGATGCGGCGGTAGTGCACTTCAAAGTCGAGTACCCTCGGCCAGTTGCCAGTATCGTTGGTG